>NZ_JBHVPH010000011.1:13023-59267 GCF_042887425.1 Kitasatospora sp. NPDC057940 | reverse complement strand
ACCGACCTGCGCCCCACCGGCCTCGGCACCCCCGCCCCCGTCGGGGGCGGCTTCGACACCGCCGCCGACGGCCGACTCCTCCCCACCGACGGCCGGGCTCCGGCACCGCTGTGGACGCTGGGGTCGATGCGGCGCGGCAACCTGCTGGAGACGACCGCCATCCCGGAGATCCGCTGCCAGGCCGACGACCTCGCCCTGCTGCTGGGCCGCAGCGCGGTGGCGGCGCCGAGCGGGCCGGGAGCGCCGAACGGAGCCGTACCGGCCCGCTGAGCGGGCGCGCACCTCAGCGGCCCGCGGCGCGACCGGACGCGCCGCGGGCCGCGGTCCTACCCGGCCGGGCCCGGTCAGGCCTGGCCGGTCGTCGAGAGCACCACCACCTTCGTCACCGAGCCGTCGTCCCCGACGACGTCACGCAGGTGCCGGAAGCCCAGCCGCCGGGACATCGCCAGGCTCGGGGCGTTCTCCGCGCCCACCATGCCGAAGACCTCCTTGAGCCCCAACTCGTCGGCGGCGTACCGGACCAGGCCGCGGACCACCTCGGTGCCCAGGCCCCGGCCCCAGAACTCCGGGGCGAGGGCGGTGACCAGCTCGTGGCCGTCGACGTTCCCGGTCTTCTTCACCTCGGCGTGGCCCGCGTACCGCCCGTCCAGCCACAGGCCCCACACGTCGAAGAGCTGCTGCGGGTAGACGTCGGTCAGGATCGCGCGGAACAGCGCGCGGATCTGCGGCTCGGGCACCAGGTCCTGGCCCATCCAACTGCACACTTCAGCGTTGCGGAGGAGGGAGACGAAGGCGTCCTCGTCCTCGGCCCGGTAGGGGATGAACTCCAGGTGTTCGGTGCGCAGCGAAGGGGTCACGGTCAGCTCCTCGGGGTTGTCGTGGGACGGGCGTGCTACGGCCGGTCAGGATCCGGCGTTCTCCATGCGCTCGCGCAGGCTCCGCGGCCGCATGTCGGTCCACACCTCGTCGACGTAGGCGGTGCACTCCGCCTCGGTGCCCTCCTGGCCGACGGGCTGCCAGCCGGCGGGCACGTCGAGGTCGACCGGCCAGAGGGAGTACTGCTCCTCGTCGTTGCGCAGCACCTGGTAGCGGGTGTTCTCGTCCATGTCGTGCTCCTTCGTCGTTGTCGGGTTTCCAGCGGTGGTCTTGCGGCAGTGCCCTTGCGGTGGTGGTCCTTTCAGCGGCGGGTGGGCGGCCGTCACCGTCCTCCCCGGGCGTGCCGGGCGATGTGCCGCAGCGCCGCGGCGAACTCCTCGGCCGCCCGGCGCACGCTCGCCGTGTCGTGCAGGGCGGGGCGGTGGTGCCAGGTGAAGGCGAGGCGCCCGTGCTGCGCCGCGCCCACCACCTCCACCGGGTGCGAGCCGCCGTCCCGGGGGTCGTGGTCCTGCCCGAAAGAGCCGTGCTCGGCGCGGACCAGGCCGTCGCCGGCGGTCTCGGGCCGCGCGTCCCACTGGCCGAGGTAGTTGAAGACCACCTGGCCGTGCGCGCCGGCGGCCAGGCGCTCACGGACCTCGGGCGGGCCGAAGGTGCGCAGGGCGCCGAAGCCCAGCCCGTTGCCCGGCACGGCGCGCAGCTGGCGGCGGACCGACTTCACCAGGGCGCGCCAGTCGCGGTCCGGGCCGAGGTCCTCGGGATCGGGGACGTGGAAGGTGACGGGGTACATGGTGGTGAACCAGCCGACCGTGCGGGACAGGTCCACGCCCTCCACGACGTCCTCCCGGCCGTGCCCCTCCAGGTCCAGCCGGATCCGCTCGTGGCCGGTCCAGCGGGCCAGGGCCAGGGCGAGGGCGGTCAGCAGCACGTCGTTGACGCGGGTGCGGTAGGCGGCCGGGGCCGCGCGCAGCAGTGCCTCGGTGTCCTCCTCGTCCAGTTCGACGGTGACCGTCGCGGTCTCGGCCGCACCGGGGTCGGCGGTCCCGGGCTCGGCGGCACCGGGGTCGGCGGGTCGGCCGGGCAGCGCCTCGGCGGCGCTCACCGCCTCGTCCCAGTAGGGCAGTTCGTGGTCCAGGCCGCCGTCGGCGACATGGACCGCGAGCCGGAGCGCCCAGTCCCGGTAGGAGGTGCCGCGCTCCCCCAGCGTGATCGCCGCGCCCAGGACGGCCTGCCGGTAGGCGCTCTCCAGGTCGTCGCGCAGCAGGCGCCAGGAGACGGCGTCGACGACCAGGTGGTGGGCGACCAGCAGCAGGAGCGCCGGGCGGTCCGGGGCGCCGGTGAACAGGGCCGCCCGCAGCAGCGGGCCCCGGGCCAGGTCGAAGCCGGCGTGCAGTTCGTCGGCCGCCTTGGCCATGGCCGCGTCGGCGGCCTCGGCGCTCTGCCCGGTCAGGTCGTACCGGACGAGGACGTCCTCGGCGGGGGCCGGCGGCGGGTTGAACTGGTGCCAGCCCGCCTCGTCGTGGGTGAAGCGCAGGCGCAGGGCGTCGTGGTGTTCGAGCAGGGCGTCCAGCGCGGCCCGCAGTGCCAACGGGTCGGGGTCCGCGCCGAGTTCGAGCAGGGTCGACTGGTTGAAGTGGTGGTGGGCGGCGCGCGGGGTGGTCAGGAACCACTCCTGGATGGGGGTGAGCGGCACGTCCCCGGTGACCGGGCCGTCGTCCTCGCGGTCGGGGGCGGTGCGCACCACGGTGGCCAGTTCGGCCACCGTCTGGTGGGTGAAGAGCTCCCGGGTGGCGAGGTAGAGGCCGTCCCGGCGCAGCCTGGACACCACCTGCATGCTGAGGATGGAGTCGCCGCCGAGCAGGAAGAAGTTGTCGTCGGCGCCGACCTCCTCGATGCCCAGGACGTCGGCCCAGATCCGGGCGATCCGGCGTTCGGTGTCGGTGCCCGGCTCCCGGCGCGGACCGGCCGCGGCCTGCGTGGGCCCGGGTTCGGGCAGGGCCCGCCGGTCGAGCTTGCCGTTCGGGGTGAGCGGCAGCCGGTCCAGCGGGACGAACACCGACGGGACGAGGTGCGGCGGCAGCAACCCGGCCAGGTGGGCGCGCAGTTCGGCGGCGGGCAGGCCCGCAGTGGCCTCGCCCTCGTCGTCGCCCTCCGGTGCGGCCCCCTCCGGTGCGGCGCCACCCGGCACGGCACCGACCGCTGCGGCCCCGACCGCCGGGACGACGTAGGCGACCAGCCGGCCGGCTCCGGAGCCCGCGCCGCTCCCGGGGCCGTCGGCGCGCACGGTGACGACGGCGTCGCGCACCAGGGGGCTGCGGCGCAGCGCGCTCTCGATCTCGCCCGGTTCGATCCGGAAGCCGCGCAGCTTGACCTGGTCGTCGACGCGGCCGGCGAAGCGCAGTTCGCCGTCGGCGTCCCGGTGGGCGAGGTCGCCGGTGCGGTACATCCGCTCGCCCGGCGCGCCGAACGGGTCGGCGAGGAACCGCCCGGCCGTCAGTCCCGGGCGGCCGAGGTAGCCGCGGGCGAGGCCGGGGCCGGCCAGCCAGAGCTCTCCGGTCACGCCGGGCGGTACCGGCCGCAGGGCGGCGTCCAGGACGTAGCTGCGGGCGGCGCCGCCGGGGCGGCCGATCCCCGGGGCGCCGGTGCCGGGCGACAGCGGGCCCGTCCAGGTGGCGACCACGGTGGCCTCGGTGGGGCCGTAGGAGTTGATCATCCGGCGGCCGGGGGCCCAGGTGTCGACCAGATCGGCCGGGCAGGCCTCCGCCCCGACGACCAGGGTGCGCAGGGCGGGCAGGGTCGCGGCCGTCTCCGGGTCCACGGTGGCCAGGGCCGCCGGGGGGATCAGGACGTGGGTGATGCGCCGTTCGACCAGGGCCTCGGCCAGCCGCTCGCCAACGAGCGGCCCCTCCTCCCCCGTGACCAGGGTGGCCCCGCTGAGCAGGGAGACGCACAGTTCCAGGACGGAGGCGTCGAAGCTGGGCGAGGCGAACTGGAGCACCCTGGCCCCGGGGCCGGCGGTGTACTGCTCGGCGGCGGCCGCCGCGAAGACGGCGAGTCCGGCGTGGGTCACCAGGACGCCCTTGGGCGTGCCGGTCGATCCGGAGGTGTAGATGACGTAGGCCGGGTGTCCGGGGGTGAGCGGGGTGGCGCGGTCGGCGTCGGTGGGCGGGGTCGGCGGATCGTCGGTGGACCACACCTCGGCCGGGTCGTCGAGCACCAGGTGGGCGCCCGCGTCGCGCACCATGAACTCCCGCCGGGGCGCCGGGTAGTCCGGGTCGACCGGGAGGAAGGCGCCGCCGGCCTTGGCGACGGCGAGCTGGGCCACCACCGCCGCCGCCGAGCGCGGCAGGGCGAGGGCGACCAGCCGCTCCGGCCCGACGCCGCGCCGGATGAGCCGGTGGGCCAGCCGGTTGGCCGCCCGCTCCACCTCGGCGTAGCTCAGCTCGCGGCCACCGTCGAGCAGCGCCACCGCGTCGGGGGTGCGGGCGGCCCAGCGCTCGAAGAGTTCGGCCAGGGTCGCCTGGGGGACGGCGCGGAAGGTGCCGCGCGCCCGGTCCAGTTCGGCGGCCAGCTGGTCGTCACCGGCCAGCGGCAGCGCGCCGATGGCGCGGTCCGGGTCCTCGGCGACGGCGGTCAGCAGGGTGGCGAGCTGGCCGGCCATCCGCTCGGCCGTGGCCGGGTCGAACAGGTCGGTGTTGTAGGTGATCAGGCCGTGCAGCGCGCCGGAGTCGGCCTCCGCGAACTCCAGCGCGAGGTCGAAGGCCGCCTGCGTGGTGTCGGTCTCGACGTCGGTCACGTGCAGGCCGGGGAGGTCGAGGTCGGCGGCCGGGGTGTTCTGGAGGACGACCAGGGCCTGGAAGAGCGGGCTGCGGCTGGTGTCGCGCACCGGCTGCACCTCGTCGACCACGCGCTCGAACGGCACGTCCTGGTGCGCGAAGGCGTCCCGGACGGTCTGCCGGACCTCGCCGAGGAAGTCGCCGAAGGGCTGCCCGGGTTCCACCCGCGAGCGCAGCACCAGGGTGTTGACGAAGAACCCGACGAGGCTCTGGGTCTCCGCCTGCTCGCGGCCGGAGGTGACGGTGCCGACGGCGATGTCCTGGTCGCCGCCGAGCCGGGCGAGGTAGGCCTGCGCGGCGGCGACCAGGGTGGTGAACAGGGTGGCGCCGCGCTCCCGGCCGACCCGGGCCAGCCGGCGGGCCGTGTCGGCGGGCAGCTCCAGGCGGGCGGTGGCCCCGTTGGTGGTGCGGACGGCGGGCCGGGGCCGGTCGGTGGGCAGGCGCAGCGTCGGGACGTCGGCCAACTGCTCCTTCCAGTAGGCGAGTTGGTCGGCCCCGGCGGCACCGACCGTGCGCTGCCAGTGCGCGTAGTCGGCGTACTGCACCGGCAGCGGCGCCAACCGGCTCTCCCCGGAGCCGAGTTCGACGCGGTAGAGGTGGGCCAGATCGGTGAGCAGGACGGCGGTCGACCAGCCGTCGGTGACGATGTGGTGCAGGGTCAGGGCCAGCACGTGGTCGCCCTCGGCCAGCCGCACCAGGGCGGTGCGCAGCAGCGGTCCGCGGCGCAGGTCGAAGGGGCGGGCCCGCTCGGCGGCGAGCAGGCCGCGCAGGGCCTCCGCCCGCGGCTCCTCCGGCCGGCCGGACAGGTCGTGCAGCGGCAGCGGCACGTCCTGCGGCGGGTGGACGAGCTGGACGCCGTGGCCGTCGACGCTGTCGAAGGTGGTGCGCAGCGACTCGTGGCGGGCCGCGAGGGCGCGCAGGGCCGCGCCGAGGGCGTCGGCGTCCAGGGCGCCGCGCAGGCGCAGCGCGAGCGCGGTCACGTACTCGGCGCCGCCGGGTGCGAACTCCTCCAGGAACCAAAGGCGTTGCTGGGCGTAGGACATCGGCGCGGCGCCGTCGCGGGCGACCGGGAGGACGGGCGGGCGCCCCGGGCTTCCCGGGCGGCCCTGCTCCTCGGTGAGCAGGCGGGCCAGGCCGGCCGGTGTGGGGTGGTCGAAGACGGCGCGGGGGGTGAGGTCGGCGCCGAAGGCCTCGGACAGGCGGGCGGCGAGCCGGATGCTGAGGATGGAGTCGCCGCCCAGCTCGAAGAAGCCGTCCTCCACGCCGGGCGGGCGGATGCCCAGGACGTCGCCGAAGACCTCGGCGGTGCGGCGTTCGGCCTCGGTGCGCGGCTCGGTCCGCGTGCGGCGCCCGCTCCCGTGCTCCTCGTCCGGCACCGGGAGGGCCGCCCGGTCGACCTTGCCGTTGCGGCTCAGCGGGAGGGCGGCGAGCGGGACGAAGGCGGCGGGGACGAGGTAGTCGGGCAGCGCGCGGGCGGCGAAGGCCCGCAGTTCCCCGGGTTCGGCGCCCGCCGGGCCGACCACGTAGGCGACCAGGCGCCGGGCGCCGGGCCGGTCCTCGCGGGTGACCACGGCGACGTCGGTGACCTGGGGGTGGCGGGCGAGTGCGGCCTCCACCTCGCCGGGTTCGACCCGGAAGCCGCGGATCTTCACCTGGTCGTCCGCGCGGCCCAGGAACTCGACGGTGCCGTCCGGGCGCCGCCTGGCCAGGTCGCCGGTGCGGTACATCCGGGCGCCGGGCGGGCCGGAGGGGTCGGCGAGGAAGCGGGCCGCGGTCTCGCCGGGCCGGCCCAGGTAGCCGCGGGCCACGCCCTCGCCGGCCACGTACAGTTCGCCCGCGCAGCCCGGCGGGACGGGCCGCAGGCGCCGGTCGAGGACGTGGACGCGGCGGTCGTCCAGGGGGTGGCCGATCGGCAGGGTGTCGGGCACCGCCGCCGCCTGCGCGACGGCGAAGGCGGTGGCGAAGGTCGTGGTCTCGGTGGGCCCGTAGCCGTCCACCACGGTCAGCCCGGGGCAGGCCGCCAGGACGCGGCGCACCGCGGCGGCGGGCACCACGTCCCCGCCGGTCCACAGCGTGCGCAGGCCCGCGAAGCAGTCCGGCGCGTCCTGGGCGAGCAGCCGGAAGAGCCCGGCGGTGAGCCACAGCGCCGTCGGCCCGCCCGGTCCGGCGAGCCTCCGCAGCAGGGCGGCGTCCACCGGGCCGTCGGGGGCGACGAGCACGCAGCCGCCGCCGAGCAGCGGCGCCCAGACCTCGAAGGTGGCGGCGTCGAAGGCGACCGGCGAGTGCAGCAGCACCCGTGCGCAGCGGCCGTCGGCGAAGCGGCTGTCGGTGGCGAGCGAGGTCACGTCGCGGTGCCGCACCGCCACCGCCTTGGGCACCCCGGTGGAGCCCGAGGTGAACATCACGTACGCCAGCCGGTCGGGGTCGGCGGGCGGCAGGGTCGCCGCCGCCGGCCCGGCCGCGCCGGTGCGCACGGCGGCGACCAGCTCTGCGGCGACCTGCTCGGCGGTGAGCCGCAGGGCGGCGCCGACCTGGTCGAGCAGGGCGCGGCGGCGCTCCTCGGGGGCCCGGAGGTCGACGGGCAGGTAGGCGCCGCCCGCCTTGAGGACGGCCAGTTGGGCGGCGACGAGTTCGGCGGAGCGGTCCATCAGCAGCGCCACCCGGCCTTCGGGGGCCAGGCCGTCGGCCAGCAGCCGGGCCGCCAGGCGGTCGGACCAGTCGTCGAGCTGGCGGTAGGTCAGTTCGCGGTCGCCGTCGCGCACGGCGGGCGCGCCGGGGGTGCGCCGGACCTGCTCGGCGAAGACCTGGAGCGGGCTGCGGGGCGCCGCCGGGCGGGCGGTGCCGTGCCAGGAGGCCAGCTGCTCCCGGTCGGCGGGGGTGAGCCGGTCCAGCTCGGAGACATCGCCGTCGCGGCCGTCGGCGAGGGCGTCGGCGAGGGCGGTGAGCAGCAGGACCAGGCGGTCGGCCGCGCCGTGGGCCGTCCGGTCGTCGAAGAGCGCGGGGTCGTAGGCCAGGTCGAAGCCGAGCCGCTCGGCCAGGTGGGCGCGCAGGCACCAGGGGAAGGTGGTGGCGTCGTCGGCGCGCACCTCGACCACCCGCACCCCGGTCCGGTCGGCGGCCGACTCGTCGACGGGGTAGTTCTCGAAGACCGCCATGCTGTCGAACAGCGGCTCCCCGGCGGGCACGTCGCTCAGGGCCTGGACGCGCGGCAGGGCCAGGTGGTCGAAGCGGCGGCCGTCGCTCTGGCGTTCCTGGAGCTCCCGCAGCCAGGGCAGCACGCCGCCCGAGGGGATCGGGACCCTGGTCGGCACGGTGTTGATGAACAGGCCGATCATCGACTCGACGCCGGGCAGTTCGGCCGGGCGCCCGGACACGGTGGTGCCGAAGACCACGTCGTCGCCGCCGCTGTAGCGGGCCAGCAGCAGCGCCCAGGCGCCCTCCACCACGGTGTTGACGGTCAGTCCGGCAGCGGCGGCGTTCTCGCGCAGCCGGCGGGAGAGCGCCTCGTCGAGTTCGCGGTGGGCGGCGGCGCCGGAGCGGGCGCGGTGGGCCCGGGTCGGCGGGCGGTCGTACGGCAGCGGGGTCCGGCCGGTGAACCCGGCCAGCAGGCCGCGCCAGTGGGCCTCGGCCGCCTCCTCGTCCCGGTCGCGCAGCCAGCCCAGGAAGTCCGCGAACGGCCGTCGGACCGGCCGGGGCGCCTGCGGGCCGCCGGTCAGCGCGGCGTACTCCTCGCACACCTCGGTGAGCAGCTGACCGGTGCTCCAGCCGTCCAGGATCAGGTGGTGGGTGGACCACAGCAGCAGGACCTCGTCACCGGGCAGCGCGGCCAGGGTCAGCCGGGTGAGCGGCGCGGCGGCGAGGTCCATCCCGGCGGCGCGCTCCTCGGCGAGCAGCCGCTCCGTCCGGTCGGCGCGCTGCCCGGGCGTCAGGTCGCGCCAGTCGAGGTGGCGGACGGGCAGTGCGGCGTGCCGCGCGACCAGCTGGACGGGGTGCGGCAGGCCGCGCCAGTGAACGCTGGAGCGCAGGGCCGGGGTGCGGTCGGCGACCTGCTGCCAGGCCTCGGCGAAGGCCCGCGGGTCGGCGACCCCGGCCAGGCGCACCGCGATCCGGTCGACGTAGGCGCCGTCGGCGTCGACGAGCCCGTGGAAGAGCATGCCGGACTGCAGCGGCGTCAGCGGCAGCACGTCGTCGGTCCCGCGCCCGTCGCCGACGAGCCGGTCCAGCCCGTCCTGGTCGAGGCCGGCGAGCGGGAAGTCCGACGGGGTGCGGCCGCCGGCGTCCGGGCGGGCGCAGTGCGCGGCCAGCTCGTGCAGCGCGGCGACCGTCTCCTCGGCGAGCCCGCGGACGGTGGCCTCGTCGTAGACGGCGGCGGGGTAGGTCCACGCCAGTTCGAGGCGGCCGTCCTGGACCGCGCCGGTGATGTCCAGCAGGTAGGGGCGGGGCTCGTCGGGGTCGGTGTCGCGACCGGCCGGGGGCAGCGCGCCGCGGACCAGGCCGTCGGCGCCGCCGCGGGTGTCCCACCGGCCGTGGTAGTTGAAGCCGATCTGCGGCGTCGCCGCGCCGGTCGGCGGGCCGTCCGGCCGCAGGTGGCGCAGCGCGCCGTGGCTGAGTCCGCGCAGCGGGACGGCGCGCAGCTGCTCCTTGACCGAGCGCAGGGTGTCGTGCCATCCGGCGTCGGGGTCGACGCGCAGGGCGAGCGGGAACTCGGCGGTGAACCAGCCCACCGTCCGGGAGAGGTCCAGGTCCTCGAAGAGGTCCTCGCGGCCGTGCCCCTCCACCCCGACCAGCACGGTGTCCCGGCCGCACCAGCGGGCCAGGGTGCGGCCCAGGGCGCTGAGCAGGACGTCGTTGACCTGGGTGCGGTAGACCTCGGGGACGCGGCGCAGCAGCGCCTCGGTGGTCCGCTCGTCCAGCGTCACCTGGACGGTGGCGGCGGTGCCGTGGGTGTTGGGGGCGGGCCGGCCGGCGGGCAGGTCGGCCGGGACCGCGCCGGTGCGCGTCCAGTGGCCGAGGTCGCCGTCCAGGGCTCCGGCGCGGGTGTGCCGCTCCAGCCGGGTCGCCCAGCGGCCGTAGGACGTGCCGGTCGGCGGCAGGGCGACGGGGGCTCCGGCGCGGGCCGTGCGGTACGCCGCTTCGAGGTCGGCCAGCAGGATGCGCCAGGAGACGCCGTCCACGGCCAGGTGGTGGACGGTGAGGACGAGTTGGCCCGGCTGCCCGGGGCCGGGGTCGAAGAACAGGGCGCGCAGCACCCGGCCCTCGACGGGGTCGAGGCAGCGCTGGGCCTCGTCGGTGGCACGCTGGACCCGCGCTTCCACGTCATGGCCGGTGACGTCGTGGTGGGTGAAGACGCCGTCCGCCCCCTGGGCGAGCACCTCCTGGCGCCAGCCGGCCTCGGTGCGGTGGAAGCGGGTGCGCAGGGCCGCGTGGTGTTCCACCAGGGCCAGCACCGCCCGACGCAGGGCCGCCGGGTCGGTGCCGGGGGCCAGTTCCAGGCGCTGGGTCATGGTGAAGCGCAGGGTGTCGCCGGGGCGGCGGCCGTCGAGGTACCAGTGCTGGATCGGGGTGAGCGGCGCCTCGCCGGGCTCGGCTTCACCGATTTCCTGGTGTTCCGTCAGATCTCCGGCACACAGGGCGAGTTCGGCGATGTTCTGGTGACGGAAGACGTCCTTGGTGGTGAGGGCGATCCCGGCGGCGCGGGCGCGGGAGACGATCTGGATGCTGAGGATGGAGTCGCCGCCGAGCGCGAAGAAGTTGTCCCGGGTGCCGACGCGCTCCACGCCCAGCACCTCGGCCCAGATCGCGGCGAGCCGTTCCTCGGCGCCGGGCCGCGGCGCGACGTACGGGGTGGTGCGGTCGGGCTGGGCGGGCGGCGCGGGCAGCGCGCGCCGGTCGGTCTTGCCGCCGGTGGTCCGGGGTATTCGGGCCAGCGGGACGAACGCGGCGGGCACCAGGTGGTCGGGCAGCGTCCGCCGCAGCCAGGTCCGCAGTTCCTCGGCGGGCGGCACCCGGCGGCCGGCGGGCACCGGGTAGCCGACGAGCAGCGTACGGCCGGCGTGCTCGCGCGCGGCGACCGCGCAGTCGGCGACGTCCGGGTGGGCGAGCAGGGCGGCCTCCACCTCCCCGGGCTCGATCCGGAACCCGCGGACCTTGACCTGTTCGTCGGCCCGGCCCCGGAACTCCAGCTGCCCGTTCGCGTCCCAGCGGGCCAGGTCGCCGGTGCGGTACATCCGGGCCCCGGGCGGGCCGTAGGGGTCGGCGAGGAAGCGGGCGGCCGTCAGCCCGGGCCGGTTCAGGTAGCCGCGGGCGACCTGCTCCCCCGTCAGGTACAGCTCCCCCGGCATGCCGGGCGGCACCGGCCGCAGGGCGGCGTCCAGCAGGTAGGCGCCCAGGTTGCGGCCGGGGCGGCCGATGACGGGGCGCTCGGGGTGGTCCGCGCACCGGGCGTAGGCGGCGTCGACGGTGCACTCGGTGGGCCCGTACATGTTGTAGGCGGTGACGCCGAGGTCCGCGTGCGCCGCGCACAGCTCCCGCCAGGTGGCGGCGGGGACGGCCTCACCGCCGACCAGCAGCAGGCGCGGGTGGTGCGGGCCGGGGGCGAGCAGTCCGGCGGCGGTGAGTTCGCGCAGGAAGGAGGGGGTGACGTTGACCAGGTCCAGGCGGCGGTCGACGACCTGGGCGCAGAACGCCTGCGGGTCCAGCCGGACGTCCTCGTCGATCAGGTGGAGCTCCTGGCCCAGCGCGAGCAGCAGCGGGCCCTCCCAGCTGGTGTCGAAGGAGAAGGAGGCGCTGAGCGCGGCCCGCAGCCGCCCTCCGTCGGCGGTGTGCGGCGCGACCAGGCCCTCCTGGTGGTCCCGGCAGAGGTTGACCAGCTGGCGGTGTTCGACGACGACGCCCTTGGGGCGGCCGGTCGAGCCGGAGGTGTGGACGAGGTAGGCGGCGTGCTGCGGCAGCAGGGGGGCGGTCCGCTCGGCGTCGGTCAGGTCGTGGACGGGCAGCGCCTCCCACGGCACCTCGCGCAGGGCCGCCTCGGTCAGCACCACCCGGGGCCGGGTGTCGTCGAGGAGCAGGGCGGCCCGCTCCTCGGGCAGGTCCGGGTCGACGAAGAGCAGGGCGGCGCCCGCCTTGAGCACCGCGAACAGCGCCACCAGCAGGTCCGAGGTGCGCGGCAGCCGGACCGCGACCACCTGCTCCGGGCCGGCGCCGAGGGCGACGAGGTGGCGGGCGAGCCGGTTGGCCCGCGCGTTGAGGGCGGCGAAGTCGAGGGTGGCGTCCCGGGCGACCAGGGCGGTGGCGTCCGGGGTGCGGGCGGCCTGCGCCTCGAACAGGGCGGGGAAGGTGGTGTCCGGCGCGGGCAGCGTCGCGCCCCGGCCCTGCCGCAGCACCCGGCGCCGTTCGTCGGCCGTCATCAGCGGCAGCGCCCCGACGGCCGTCTCCGGCGCCTCGGCCGCGGCCTCCAGCAGGGTGCCCAGCCGGTCGGCCAGGTGCTCGGCGGTCCGCGCGTCGAACAGCCCGGTGTTGTACTCCAGGTAGCCGGTCAGGCCGCCGTCGCGCTCGACGAAGTCGAAGGACAGGTCGAAGGTGGCGCCGTGGACGGGCGGGGTGACCGGCTCCACCGCCAGGCCCGGCAGGTTCGGCACCTCGGCGCCGAGGTTGTGCAGGGCCACCATGACCTGGAAGAGCGGGGTGCGGCTGGTGTCGCGCTCCGACTGGAGGGCGTCCACCAGCCGCTCGAAGGGCACCTCCTGGTGGGCGAGCGCGTCCAGGACGGTGCCGTGGGCGGCGGCCAGCAGTTCGCGGAACGACAGCTCCGGCCGGACGGCGCCGCGCAGCACCAGGGTGTTGACGAACATGCCGACCACGTCGTGGAGTTCGCCCTGTTCGCGGCCCGAGGTGACGGTGCCGACCGCGATGTCCTGCTGCCCGGACCAGCGGGCGAGCAGGACCTGGCAGGCCGCCAGGAGGGTGGTGTAGAGGGTGCCGCCGGCCTCCCGGCCCCGTTCGCGCAGCCGCGCGGTCAGCCCGGCGGGCAGGGTGAAGGCGACCAGCGCGCCGTCCCGGGTGCGGACGGCCGGGCGCGGCCGGTCGGTGGGCAGCTCCAGCGGGGTCAGGCCGTCCAGGGCCCGGCGCCAGTGGGCGAGGTCGGCCTCGGCGAGGTCGGTGCGCGCGCGCTGCCAGGCCGCGTAGTCGGTGTAGCGCACGGGCAGCGCGGGCAGCCGTGGCGGGCGCCCCTCGCGGGCCGCCGCGTACAGCTCGCCCAGGTCACGGCCCAGGACGCCCATCGACCAGCCGTCGGTGGCGATGTGGTGCACGGCCAGCACGAGCACGTGCTCGGCCGCGGCCGTCCGGACCAGCCGGGCGCGCAGCAGGGGCCCGGCGGCCAGGTCGAACGGGGTGGCGGCGATCCGCTCCAGCAGCGCGTCCAGGGCCGCCGGAGGCGCCCCGGCGAGGTCCTCGCACGGCAGCTCGACCGGCTGCGGCGGGCGCACCACCTGCCGGGCGCGGCCGTCCCGCTCGGCGAAGGTGGTCCGCAGCGCCTCGTGCCGGGCGACCAGGGCGTCCAGGGCGGTGCCCAGCGCGGCCCGGTCGAGCTCGCCGCGCAGGCGCAGCACGGACAGCGAGGTGTACTCGGTGCTGCCCGGCTCGAACCGGTCGAGGAACCAGAGCCGCTGCTGGGCGTACGACAGCGGCGGCTCGGCCGCCGGGTCCGCGGCCGGGATGACCGGGGCCGACGGGCCGTCCGCCGCGCCCGGCTCGCCGAGGGAGCCGAGGGAGCCGAGGGAGCCGAGGGCTTCGGCCAGGTCCGCCAGCACCGGGTGGCTGAACAGCAGCCGGGGCGAGAGGTCCGCCGCCCCGAAGGCCGCGCGCAGCCGGGCGGTGACCCGGACGGCGAGGATGGAGTCGCCGCCCAGGGCGAAGAAGTCGTCCCCGGCGCCGATCTCCCCGGTGTCCAGGACCTCCGTCCAGGCCGCGGCGACCAGCTGCTCGGCGCGGGTGCGGGGTGCGGTGCGCTGCCGGCCGGCGGCGAAGCCCTCCGGGCCGGGCGCGGGCAGCGCGCGCCGGTCGAGCTTGCCGTTGGGGGTGAGCGGCAGGGCCGCCAGGGGGACGTACGCGGCGGGCACCAGGTAGGCGGGCAGCAGCCGTTCGAGGTGAGCGCGCAGGTCGGCGGCGGCCGGGGGGTGGGCCGTGCCGGGGCCGGCGACGACGTGGGCGACCAGCCGGCGGGTGCCGGAGGCGTCCTGGTACACGCCCACGGTGGCGGCGTCCACGCCCGGGTGGGTCTGGAGGGCGGCCTCGATCTCGCCGGGTTCGATCCGGTAGCCGCGGATCTTGACCTGCTGGTCGGCGCGGCCCAGGTAGCGAAGGGTGCCGTCGGCCTGTCGGCGCGCCCGGTCGCCGGTGCGGTACATCCGGGTGCCCGGGGCCCCGAACGGGTCGGCGAGGAAGCGGGTGGCGGTCAGGCCGGGCCGGTTGAGGTAGCCCCGGGCCAGGCCCTCCCCGGCCACGTACAGCTCGCCCACGGCGCCCGGGGGCACCGGGGCGAGGTCGGTGTCGAGGACGTACAGCCGCAGGTCCTGGAGGCCGGTGCCGATCGGTGCGGGGCCACCGGCGGCGGCGGTCGTGCGGTCCAGCGGGGCGTGGGTGACGTGCACGGTCGTCTCGGTGATGCCGTACATGTTCACCAGGCGCGGCGCGTCCTGCGGGTGGCGGTCGTACCAGTCGGCGAGGCGGCCGGCGTCCAGCGCCTCGCCGCCGAAGACCACCGTGCGCAGCGCCAGCCGGCGGGAGAGCTCGGGGTGTTCGGCGTCGGCGCGGGCCAGCGGGTGGAAGGCGGACGGGGTCTGGTTGAGGACGGTGACGCCTTCGTCCACGAGCAGCCGCAGGAAGTCCTCCGGGGAGCGGGCGGTGTCCTCGGGCACGACGACGAGCCGGCCGCCGTGCAGCAGCGGGCCCCACAGCTCCCAGACCGAGAAGTCGAAGGTGTAGGAGTGGAAGAGCGTCCAGACGTCCTCGGCGCCGAAGCCGAACACGTCCTGGGTCTGCTCGAACAGCCGCACCACGTTGGCGTGCGGCACCACGACGCCCTTGGGGCGGCCGGTGGAGCCGGAGGTGAAGATGGCGTAGGCGGGGCTGTCGGGCAGCGGGCGGTGCCCGGCGGCGAGCGGGGCAACCGGGCCCCGGTCCAGGTCGGCGCGCAGCTGCCGGTCCGCCAGGGAGAGGACGGGCACCCCGTGCTCGAAGCTCTCGGGCGGCCCGTCGGGTGCGTGGGTCACCAGGGCCACCGGGGCGGCGTCGCCCAGCAGTTGGGCGCGGCGCTCGGCCGGCAGGCCCGGGTCGAGCGGCAGGTAGGCCGCGCCGGTCTTGAGGACGGCGAGGACGGCGACGACCAGGTCGGCCGTGCGGGGCAGCGCGAGGGCCACGAACCGCTCGGGCCCGGCGCCGAGTTCGGCCAGCCGGTGGGCGAGCCGGCCGGCCCGCGCGTCCAGGGCGGCGTAGTCGAGGTGCTCGTCGCCGCAGGTGACGGCCTCGGCGTGCGGGGTGCGGGCGGCCTGCGCCTCGAAGAGGTCGACCAGGGTCCGGTCGGGGCGGCCCTTCACGGTGCCGTCCCACGCGGTCAGCAGCCGCCGCTCCTGCGCGGTCGTCCACTCCAGGGCGCGCAGCGGCCGGTCCAGTCCGGCGGCCAGTCCGGTGAGCAGCAGGCAGAGCCGGTCGGCGAGGGCGCGGACCGTCGCGGCGTCGAACAGCTCCGGGTCGTAGGCGAGGTCGAAGCCGAAGTGCCCGCCCTGGTAGGCGCGCAGGACGAGCGGGTAGTTGGTGGCGTCCCGGGAGGTGACCTCCACCAGGCGCACCCCGCTGCCGGCCGTGCGGGCGTCGTCGAAGGGGTAGTTCTCGAAGGCGACGATGCTGTCGAACAGCGTGCCGCCGGACGGCACGCCGCTGAAGGCGGTGAGTTCGGCGAGGGAGACCGCGGCGTGGCGCCGGGCCTCGGCCTGGGCCTCCTGGAGCTCGCGCAGCCAGTCGGCGGCGGTGCGGCCGCCGTCGACCAGGACCCTGGTGGGCAGGGTGTTGATGAACATGCCGATCATCGACTCGACGCCGGGCAGTTCGTCGGGGCGTCCGGAGACGGTCGTCCCGAACAGCACGTCCGGCTCGCCGCTGTAGCGGGAGAGCAGCAGGGCCCAGGCGCCCTGCACCACGGTGCCGAGGGTGAGCCCGGCCTGCCGGGCGGTGCGGGCCAGCCGCTCGGAGGCCTCCGGCGACAGGCCGGCGGTGTGCGCGAGCGCCGAGCGGGCCCGGTGGGCCTCGCGCCGGACGCGGTCGGCGGGCAGCGGGGTGGCGGTGGCGAAGCCGTCCAGGACGCCCCGCCAGTGCGCGCGGGCGGCCGCGGTGTCCTGCCCGGCCAGCCAGTGCACGTAGTCGGCGAAGGGCCGGCGCACCGCGGGCGTCGGCACGCCGCCGGCGGTGAGGGCCGCGTACTCCTCGAACACGTCGGTGAGCACCTGGGCCAGGCTCCAGCCGTCCAGGATCAGGTGGTGGGAGGTCCACAGCAGGTGCAAGCGGGCCTCGGGCAGCCGGACCAGGGTGAGCCGGGTGAGCGGCGCCGTGGCGAGGTCCAGCCCCTGGGCGAGGTCGTCCGCGCGCAGCCGGGCCAGCCGGTCGGCGCGCTCGTCCGGGTCGACCGCCCGCAGGTCCAGGTGGGCCACCGGCAGCCGGACGCCGCGGCGCACGACCTGGAGGGGGGCGGGGACGCCCTCCCACACCACCGAGGTGCGCAGCGCGGGCGTGCGGTCGGCGACCCGCTGCCACGCCAGGGCGAAGGCCTGCGGGTCGCCCACGCCCTCCAGCAGCAGGCCGGCCTGGTCCACGTAGACGTCGTCGGGGCCGCCGACCAGGCGGTGGAAGAGCATGCCCTCCTGGAGCGGGGTGAGCGGCAGCAGGTCCTCGACGTCCCGCCCGTCGCCGGCGATCCGGTCCACTCCGGCCTGGTCCAGTCCGGCCAGCGGGTAGTCGGAAGGGGTGCGGCCGCCAGCGCCGGGGCGGGCGCAGTGCTCGACGATGCCGGTCAGCGCCGCGGCCGTGGCCTGCGCCAGCGCGCGGACGGTGGCCGCCTCGTGCGCCTGGTCGCTGTAGTGCCAGGTGAGTTCCAGCTCGCCGTCGGCGACGACGGCGGAGACGTCGAGCAGGTGGTCCAGGGGCTCGTCGGGGGCGAGCTCCCGGCCCGGCGCCTGGCCGGCGGGCGCGAAGTCGCCGGTCCCGGGGGCGGTCCACTGCCCGTGGTAGGTGAAGCAGACCTGCGGCAGCGGACGCTCCCTCAGGGCGCTCGCGGCGGGCGAGCCGAGCCGGGCCAGGGCCTCGTAGCCGAGGCCCCGGCGGGGTACGGCGCGCAGCCGCTCCTTGACCTGCTTGAGGGTGGCGGCCCAGTCGGGGGCGCCGGCCGGGCCGGCCGGGGCGAGGGTGACGGGGTACTGGGTGGTGAACCAGCCGACCGTCCGGGAGAGGTCGACGCCGTCGAACAGCTCCTCGCGGCCGTGGCCCTCCAGGGCGATGGTCACCCGTTCGGTGCCCGTCCAGTCGGCGAGGGCCCGGCCGAGCGCGCTGAGCAGCACGTCGTTGACCTGGGTCCGGTAGGCCTCGGGGACCCTGCGCAGCAGGGCCTCGGTGGTGGCGCGGTCGAGGCGGGTGCGCAGGGTGCGCACGGAGGCGGCCGTGGGCGTGCCGGGGTGGTCGACGGGCAGCGGGGCGGCCGGCGCCCGGGTCTCGGCGCTCCAGTAGGGCAGGTCGTCGTCGAGGCCCCCGGCCCGGACCAGTTCGGCGAGGTGGTGGGCCCAGTCGGTGAACGGGGTGGGCTCGGGTTCCAGGTACGGGGCGTCCCCGGCCGCCGCCTGCCGGTAGGCCTGTTCCAGGTCGGCGAGCAGCACCCGCCAGGAGACGCCGTCGACGGCCAGATGGTGGGCGGTCAGGACGAGTTGGGGCCGGGCGTCGCCGCCGGCCCGGAACAGGACGGCGCGCAGCAGGGTGCCGGTGGCCGGGTCCAGGGCGGCGCGGGCGGCCTCGGCGGCCTCAACCCGGGCGGCCTCGAGGGCGGCCTCGGAGTCGGCGCCGGGGGCGGGCGGGTCGAGTCTGGCCAGCAGCCCGGTGCCCGGGTCCTCGACCGGCTCCTGGCGCCAGGTGCCCCCGGCGCGGGTGAAGCGGGTGCGCAGCGCCGGGTGGGCCGCCAGGACCGCCCGCAGCGCCTGCTCCAGGGCCGGCTCGTCGAGGTCGCGCGGCAGGTCGAGCAGCATCGACATGGTGAAGTGGCGCAGCGGGCCGTGGGCGGCGAAGAACCACTCCTGGACCGGGGTGAGCGGGGCCGGTCCGTCCGCGCGGCGCGGCCGGGGGGACGGGGCGGCGGCCGGACGGGCGGCGGCGACCAGGTCGGCGACGGTCTGGTGGCGGAAGACGTCCTGGGAGCCGATCCGCAGGCCGGCGGCGCGGGCCCGGGAGACGGCCTGGATGCTCAGGATCGAGTCGCCGCCGAGCTCGAAGAAGTTGTCGGTGACGCCGACCCGCGCCACGCCCAGCACCTCGGCCCAGATCCCGGCGAGGGTCTCCTCCTCGGGGGTGCGCGGGGCGACGAACTCCCCTTCCCGTCCTTCGCCTTCGGGGTCGGGGGCGGGCAGCGCCCGGCGGTCCAGCTTCCCGCTGGTGGTGAGCGGCAGGGTGTCGAGGGCGGTGAACGAGGACGGCACCAGGTGGTCGGGCAGCACCCGCCGCAGGGCGGCGCGCAGGTCGGCGGACGGGCGGGCCGCGCCGTCGGCGAAGACCAGGTAGGCCGCCAGCCGGGTGTGGCCGCGCGCGTCGGGTACGGCGGCGACCGCGGCCGCGGCGACCTGCGGCAGGTCGAGCAGCGCCGCCTCGATCTCGCCGGGTTCGATCCGGTGGCCGCGCACCTTGACCTGGTCGTCGGCGCGCCCGAGGTACTCCAGGCTCCCGTCGGCCGTCCAGCGGGCCAGGTCGCCGGTGCGGTACATCCGGGCGCCGGGCGGCCCGTACGGGTCGGCGGTGAAGCGGGCGGCGGTCAGCCCCGGCCGGCCGGCGTAGCCGCGGGCGACCTGGGCGCCGGCGAGGTGGAGTTCGCCGCTCACCCCGGGCGGCACCGGCTGGAGCCGGTCGTCGAGGACGTAGGCCCGCAGGTTGGGCAGCGGGCGGCCCACCAGCGGCCGGTCACCGCCCGCGATGCGGCAGGCGAGCGCGTCGACCGTGCACTCGGTGGGGCCGTAGTAGTTGTAGGCGGCGACGTCCGGGTGCCCGGCGAGTTCGCGCCAGAGCCGGGGCCCGACGGCCTCGCCGCCGAGCATCAGCACCCGGGGGCGGTGGCGCGGGTCGTCGAGCAGCCCGGCGGGCAGCAGCTGGCGCAGGTAGGAGGGCGTCAGGTCGAGGAAGTCGACGCGGTGGCGCACGACGTACTCGACCAGGGCGGCCGGGTCCATCCGGGTCGTCTCGTCGACCAGGTGCAGCGGGTGGCCGTCGGCCATCAGCAGCACGCCCTCCAGGGAGGTGTCGAAGGAGAACGAGGCGGTCAGCGCCACGCGCAGCGGCCCGCCGCCCGCGTCGGCGACGAAGCCCGCCCGGTGGGCGGCGAGCAGGTTGACCACCGCGCGGTGCGGGACGGCGACGCCCTTGGGGCGGCCGGTGGAGCCGGAGGTGTAGAGCACGTACGCGGTGTTGGAGGGGTCCAGCGGGGCCGTCCGGTCGGCGTCGCCGGGGTCGGTGTCCGGGCCGGTGTCGGGCAGCGCCCGGAGCGCCTGCTCGTCCAGGACCAGGGCCGGGCGGGCGTCGTCGAGCAGGTAGCGCAGGCGCTCGGCCGGCAGGGCCGGGTCCAGCGGCAGGTAGCCGGCGCCGGCCTTCCAGACGGCGAGGATCGCCACGATCATGTCGGCGGTGCGCGGCAGCCGCAGCGCGACCAGCCGTTCGGGGCCGGCGCCGCGGGCGATGAGCTGGTGGGCGAGCCGGTTGGCGCGGGTGTCGAGCGTCGCGTAGTCGAGCCGTTCGGCTCCGGCGACCAGGGCCGGGGCGTGCGGGGTCAGGGCGGCCCTGCGCCGGAACAGCTCCGGGTAGCTGGTGTCCTCGACGGGCAGCGCGGTGGCGTTCCAGTCCCGGGTGACCTGCCGGGTCTCCCGGGGCGAGAGCAGCGGCAGGGTGCCGAGCGGGCGGTCGGGCTCGGCGGCGGCGCCGTCCAGCAGCAGCAGGAGCTGGTCGGCCATCCGGCGGGCGGTGGGCGCGTCGAAGAGGTCGGCGCGGTACTCCAGCAGGCCGGTGAGCGCCTCGCCGTCCGGGACGAACTCGACGCTGAGGTCGAAGGTGGCGGCCTGCCGGGGCACCGCGACCGGGGCGGCTGCGAGCCCGTGCGGGGTGGTGGCCCCGGCCGGCGCGGGGTGCAGCAGGACCAGCACGTCGAACAGCGGGTTGCGGCCCGCCTGGCGGGGTGCGCCGACCGCCTCGACGAGCCGTTCGAAGGGCGTGTCGCCGTGCGCGAGCGCGTCGTTGCCGGTCTCGGTGGCGGCCGCGAGCAGGTCGCGGAAGGATCCGGCGGGCTCCACCCGGGTGCGCAGGACGACGGTGTTGACGAAGCAGCCGACGGCCCGTTCCAGCTCGGTGCGGGAGCGCCCGGGCGTCAGGGAGCCGACGGTGACGTCCTGCTGGCCGGACCAGCGGGCCAGCAGCGCCTGGGTGGCGGCGACCAGGGCGGTGTGCAGGGTGCCGTGCCGCTCGGCCGCGAGCTCGCGCAGCCGGGCGGTGAGCGGCGCGGGGACGGTGAAGGCGTGGACGGCGCCGGGGCCGGCCTCCTCGCCGCGCCGCGGGTGGTCCAGCGGCAGTTCCGGCGGCACCGCACCGGCCAGTTTCGCCTTCCAGTGGGCCAGTTGGCCCTCCAGCCGGGCGCCGGAGAGCTGTTCGCGCTGCCACACCGCGAAGTCCGGGTACTGGACCGCCACCGGGGGCAGGTCCGGGTCGGCGCCGCGGGCCAGGGCCTCGTAGCCGGTGCACAGTTCGTCCAGGACGACGCCCATCGACCAGCCGTCGGTGACGATGTGGTGCGCCGTCACCTGGAGGACGTGCGAGCGGTCCGACTCGCGCACCAGCAGGGCGCGCAGCAGCGGCCCCTGCCGGAGGTCGAAGGGGCGGGAGTACTCCTGGAGCAGGATCGCGTCGAGGCTCTCCCCGTCGGCCGGCTCCCGGACGGGCAGCGGCACCGGCCCGGCCGGCCGCACGGTCTGCACCGGTCGGCCGTCGGCCTCGTCGAAGGTGGTCCGCAGCCCCTCGTGGCGGGCCACGACGGCGGCCAGCGCCCCGGCGAGCGCCGCGCGGTCCAGCGGGCCGGTGAACCGTACGGCGACCGCGCTGTTGTAGCGGGGGTCGCCGGGGCGCAGCCGGTCCAGGAACCACAGGCGCTGCTGGACGAAGGAGGGCGGCAGCGGTCGGCTGCGGTCGGCTCGCGGGATGGACCGGTCGGCGGCGGCCCGGGCGCCGCCGGAGCGCCCGGCCAGCCGCAGGCGCAGCGCTTCGCGCAGGTCGGCGGGCAGGGCCTCGGCGCGGTCTCGCTTCGAAGGCGTCATGGTCGTCGGATCCTCACCGTTCGTCATCGTCGGGGCCGCCGGACGCGGCGTCTTCGAGTTCGCTCAGCACCTGGTCCTCCACCAGTTCCGCCAGGGCGGCCACGGTGCGGGAGACCAGGACGTCGCGGGGGGTGAGCGTGACGCCGAAGGCATCGTTGGCGCGGGAGGCGATCAGCAGGGCCCGCATGGAGTCGCCGCCCAGCTGGAAGAAGTCGTCCGTCACGCCGACGTCCGTCCGCAGGGTCTCGGCCCAGATCTCGGCCACGGCCTCCTCGGTGGGCGTGCGGGGCGCCAGCCGGTCGGGCCGCTGCTCCTCCTCGGGTGCGGGGGCGGGCAGCGCGGCGCGGTCGGTCTTGCCGCTCGCGGTGAGCGGGAAGCGGTCGAGGACGGCGAAGGCCGAGGGGACGAGGTGGCCGGGCAGGGAGCGGGCGGCCAGGGCGCGCAGTTCGGCGCCGGTCGGCGGTTCGGCGCCGGGGGCCGCGAGCAGGTGCGCGACCAGGCGGGGCAGTCCGGGCTCGTCCTCCCGCACCGTCACCACGGCGTCCAGCACGGCCGGGTGGCGTGTCAGGACGGCCTCGACCTCGCCCGCCTCGATGCGGTGGCCGCGCAGCTTGAGCTGGTGGTCGGTGCGGCCCAGGTAGTGCAGTTCGCCCCGGTGGTCGCGGCGCACCAGGTCGCCGGTGCGGTACATCCGGGTGCCGGGCGGCCCGTACGGGTCGGCGGTGAAGCGGGCGGCGGTCAGGCCAGGACGGCCGAGGTAGCCGCGGGCCAGGGCCGGTCCGCTCAGCCACAGTTCGCCGGTGACGCCGTCGGGCACCGGCCGCAGCCGGGCGTCCAGGACGTAGGCGCCGGTGCCGGGCAGCGGGCGGCCGATCGGCGGCGCGGCGCCGTCCGGGGCCAGCGGCGCGGACCAGGCGGCGACGACGGTGGCCTCGGTGGGGCCGTAGGAGTTGACCATGCGGTGGTGCGGGGCCCAGCGGGCCACCAGGTCGGCGCCGCACGCGTCGGCGCCGACCACCAGGGTCCTGAGCGCGGGCAGCGTGCCGGGGGTGTCGGCGGGCAGGGTGGCGAGGGCGGCCGGCGGCAGCAGGGTGTGGGTGATCGCCTCCGTCCGGAGCACCTCGGCCAGTTGGGCGCCGAGCAGCGGTCCGGGGGCGGGCACCACGAGCCGGGCGCCGTGCGGCAGGGACATGCACAGTTCGAGCACGGAGGCGTCGAAGCTGGGGGTGGCGAAGGCCAGCACCCGGTCCCCCGGCGCGACTCGGTAGTGCTCGGCCTCGGCGGCGGCGAAGGCGGCCAGCCCGCGGTGGGTGAGGACGACGCCCTTCGGGGTGCCGGTGGAGCCGGAGGTGTAGATGACGTAGGCGGGGTCGTCCAGGTCGAGCGGGCGGATCCGGTCGGGGTCGGCGGGGCGGTGGTCGGGGGCGCCGTCCGGCGGGGCGGCCAGCAGCGCCGCGACCTCCTTGGCGTCCAGGGTGAGCGCGGGCGCGGCGTCGCGCAGCATGAACTCGACGCGCTCGTCGGGGTAGTGGGGATCGACCGGCAGGAACGCGGCGCCGGTCTTCGCCACCGCCAGCTGGGCGAGCACCATGTCCGCCGAGCGCGGCAGCAGGAGGGCGACCACCTCGCCGGGGCCGGCGCCGCGCGCGATGAGCCGGTGCGCCAGGCGGTTGGCGTGCGCCTCGGCCTCGGCGAAGGTCAGCTCCAGTCCGGGGGCGCTCAGCGCCGGGGCGTGCGGCCGGCGGTCCACGGCGGCCTCGACCAGGGCGGGCAGGGCCGCCGGGGGCACCGGGCCGCCCGCCGGACGGGCCGGGCCGCGCAGCAGCCGCTCGCGTTCCCCGGGCGGCAGCAGGTCGAGGTCGTCCAGGCGGGCGGTGCCGTCCGAGCCGGCCAGCGCGGCCAGGGTGTGCAGCAGCTGCGCGACCAGCTTCTCGGCGGTGGCCCGGTCGATGTACCGGGGGTCGTGGCCGAGTTCGACGGCGAGCCGGTCGCCGGGCGAGACGACCACGGTGAGCGGGTAGTTGGTGGCCTCCCTGGCGTCCAGTTCGCGGATCAGCAGGCCGTGGGCGCCGGCCGTCGCGTCGCCGACCGGGTAGTTCTCGAAGACCACCAGGCTGTCGAACAGCGCCGTCCCGGGCGCCAGCCCGCTCAGACCGTGCATCGCGGCCAGCGGCAGGTGGTCGAAGCGGCGGTCCTCGGCCTGCTCCTCCTGGAGCGCGCGCAGCCAGGCGGCACAGGGCTGGGCGCCGTCGACGGTGACGTGGGCGGGCAGGGTGGTGATGAACAGGCCGACGATGGCGTCGGAGCCGGCCAGGTCGGCCGGGCGCCCGGAGACGGTGGTGCCGAAGCACACCCGCTGCTCGCCGCTCCACCGCGACAGCAGGAGCGCCCAGGCGCCCTGCACCAGGGTGTTGAGGGTGAGGCGGTGCCGGCGGGCGAACTCCTGGAGCCGGTCCGTCTCGGCCTCGGCCAGCCGGTGCGAGAGCCAGGCGCCGGAGCGGGCCGTGTCGCCCTGGGCGGGCTTGCGGTCGTAGGGCAGCGCCGTGGTGGTGAGGTCCGCCAGGACGCCGCGCCAGTGCCCCGTGGCGGCGGCGGTGTCGCGGGCGGCGAGCCAGCCGACGTAGTCCGCGAAGGGCCGGCGCTCGGGCAGGCCCGGCCGGTCGCCGCGGGCGAGCGCGGCGTGGGCGGCCAGGACGTCGGACAGGACGTGGAAGACGCTCCACCCGTCGAGCAGCACGTGGTGGAAGGTCCACACCACGCGCGCCGCGTCCGGCCCGAGCCGGATCAGGTCGAGCCGCAGCAGCGGGGCCCGGTCCAGGGCCAGCGGGCGGGCCCGCTGGTCGGCGAGCAGTCGCTCCAGGCGGGCTTCGCGCTCGGCTTCCGGCAGTGCGCTCCAGTCGTGTTCGGTGACCGGCAGCGTCACGTCCCGGTGGACCACCTGGAGGGGTACGGGCACGTCGCGCAGGACGACGGCGGTGCGCAGCACGGGGGTGCGGTCGACGACGTGCTGCCAGGCGGCGGCCAGCGGCCGCAGGTCGCGGGCGCCGTCCAGCACGAAGGTGATCTGCTCGACGTACAGGCCGTGTTCGGCCTCGTCCAGGCCGTGCAGCACCATGCCGGTCTGGGTGGGGGTGAGCGGCTGGATCTCCGTCACGTCCCGTCCGGTGCCGGCCAGTCGGTCGACGGCGGCCTGGTCCAGGGGGGCCAGCGGGTAGTCGGCGGGGGTGCGGCCGCCCGCGCCGGGTTCGGCGCAGTGGCGGACGATCTCCCGCAGCTCGTCCAGCAGTTCGGCGGCGAGCCGGGCGACGGTGGCGCGATGGTGCACCGCGCGGGAGTACGACCAGGTGAACGCCAGCCTCCCGTCGCTCACCCGGCCGAGCACGTCCAGCAGGTGCGGCCGGTCCGCGGCCCGGTCCATGCCGCCGGTGAGCGGGCCGGCGGGGGCGTGCAGCAGGCCGCCGGGGGCGGGGGTCCGGTCCTGCCGGCCCAGGTAGTTGAAGCCGATCTGCGGCAGGTCGGGCAGCCGCTGCGGCGGGTCGGGCAGCCGGGGCTCGGCAGCGGCGGTGGGCCGCAGGTGGCGCAGGGCGCCGTAGCCGAGCCCGCCGCGCGGTACGGCGCGCAGGTTCTCCTTGACGGTCTTCAGGGCGGTGCCGGTGTCGGCGTCCCGGGGCACGTCCAGGGCCACGGGGTACAGCGTGGTGAACCAGCCGACGGTCCGGGAGAGGTCGACCCCGTCGAACAGTTCCTCGCGGCCGTGGCCCTCCAGGGCGACCGTCACCCGGTCCCGGCCGGTCCAGCGGGCCAGCACCCGGCCCAGGGCGCAGAGCAGGACGTCGTTGACCCGGGTGCGGTAGACCTCCGGGACGTCCTGGAGCAGCCGGCGGGTGTCCTCGGCGTCCAGGGCGAGGTCCAGCGACTCCTCGGTGGCGGCGGTGTTGGCGCCGTCGAGGTCGGTCGGCAGGGCGGTCGCGGCGCCGTGCTCCAGCCCGTGCCAGTGGGCGTGCTCGTCGTCGAAGCCGCCGGCCGCGGTGTGCTCGGCGAGGCGTTCGGCCCAGGCCCGGAAGGAGGTGCTCTTGGGGCCGAGGTCGGGGCGTTCGCCCGCGCTCAGCGCGCGGTGGGCGGTGTCCAGGTCCTCCAGGAGCACGCGCCAGGACACCGCGTCGACCACCAGGTGGTGCGCGGCCAGCAGCAGGACGGGGTGCCGCTCGCCGTCGAAGCGGCACAGCGCGGCCCGCAGCAGCGGCCCTTCGGCCAGGTCGAAGCCCGCGGCCAGGCGCTCGGCCAGCTCGCGCAGCGTCGCCTCGCGCTCCTGCGCCGGGGCGGCGGGCAGTCGGTGCGTGCGCAGTTCCGGCTCCTCGCCGGGCGCGGTGCCGTGCTGGCGCCACCGGCCGTCGCCGAGCGGCTCGAACCGCAGGCGCAGCGCGTCGTGGTGGTCCAGGACGGCGGCGAGCGCGGCCCGCAGCAGCGGCTCCTCGGTGCCGGGGGCGAGGGTGAAGGAGACCGACTGGGTGAACCGGGCGGTGTCCCCGCCGAGGGTGTCCAGCAGCCAGTGCTGGACGGGGGTGAGCGGGGCGTCGCCGACCACGGCGCCCTGTTCGGCGGCGACCGCCGGGCTCGGCGACTCCTCGGCGGCGAGGGCGAGTTCGGCCAGGGTCTGGTGGGCGAACAGGTGCCGGGGGGTGAGCGCGAGCCCGGCCCGGCGGGCCGCCGAGACGATCTGGATGCCGAGGATCGAGTCGCCGCCGAGCGCGAAGTAGTTGTCGTCCGCGCCCACGTCGGGCACGCCGAGCACCTCGCGCCAGATCGCGGCGAGGGTGCGTTCGGTCCCGGTGCGCGGCGGTCGGTCGCCGCGTGCGGCCGGGGCCGCCCACACCGGGGCGGGCAGCGCGCGGCGGTCGAGTTTGCCGGTGGCGCCGAGCGGCAGCCGCTCCAGCGGCACCACCAGCGCGGGCACCAGGTGGTCGGGGAGGGTGCGCCCGAGGAAGGCGCGCCACTCGACGGGGTCGGGCAGTCCGCCCTCGCGGGCCACCGCGTAGCCCACCAGGCGCCGGTGGCCGTCGTGGTCGACGACCCGGGCGGCGGCCGCCGACACCTGCGGGTGGCGGGCCATCGCGGCCTCGACCTCGCCGAGTTCGATCCGGAAGCCGCGCACCTTGACCTGGTCGTCCGCGCGGCCGAGGTAGCAGAGGTCGCCGTTGGCCGTCCAGCGCACCAGGTCCCCGGTGCGGTACATCCGGCGCCCGGGCGGGCCGAAGGGGTCGGGCAGGAACCGGGCGGCGGTCAGGCCCGGGCGGCGCAGGTAGCCGCGGGCGACGCCGGTGCCGGCCAGGAACAGCTCCCCCGGCGCGCCGACGGGCACCGGGCGCAGCCGGTCGTCCAGGACGTAGGCCCGGGCGCCGCCGACCGGGCGGCCGATCGGCGGGTCGCGGTCGGGGTCGGCGGGGTCGCAGGCGAAGGCGGTGGCGTAGACGGTGGCCTCGGTGGGGCCGTAGATGTTCAGCACCCGGCAGCCGGGGACGGCCTCGCGCAGCCGGCGCACGGTGCGGGCGGGCAGGGCCTCGCCCGCCAGGACGACGGTGTCCGCGCCGAGGCGCACGGCGTCCTCCGCGAGGAGGCCGCCCAGGGCGGAGGGCACCGCGCTGAGCAGGCCGGCCCGCCACGGCCCGGGGCGCTCGGCCAGGGCCAGCAGGTCCCGGACGAGTTCCACGCAGCCGCCGGCGAGCAGGGGCGAGAAGATCTCGAACACCGACACGTCGAAGTTGAGCGAGGTGGCGGCCACCACGTGGGCCAGCCCGTGGTCGGCGAACTCGGCGGCGGCCCAGTCGGTCAGGGCCAGGACCGAGGCGTGGGCGACCACGACGCCCTTGGGGCGGCCGGTCGAGCCGGAGGTGTGGATGACGTACGCGGGGTGCTGCGGCAGCAGGGCGCCGAGCCGTTCGTCGTCGCGCACGGCGTCGGGGCGGGCGGCGGCGAGCCGTTCGGCGCACCCCGGGTCGTCGAGCACGATCCGGGTGAACGGGCCCGCCGGCAGCCGCCCCGCGGTCTCCGCGTCGGTCACCACGGCGTCGGGCCGGACGTCCGCGAAGAGGAACGCGATCCGCTCGGCCGGGTACCCGGGGTCGACCGGCAGGTAGGCGGCGCCGCTCTTGAGCACCGCCAGCAGTGCCACGGCCAGGTCGGCGGTGCGGGGCAGCGCGAGCGCGACGAACCGCTCGGGCCCGGCGCCGGCCGCGATCAGCAGCCGGGCCAGGCGGTTGGCCCGCTCGTCGAGCTCGCGGTAGGTCAGCAGCACGTCGGCGCAGCGGACGGCCGGGGCGTCGGGCGTGCGGGCGGCCTGCCGGGCGAAGGCCTCGGGCACGGTGTCCTGCGGTGCCTCGACCGCCGCCCCGCCGAAGCGGTCGACGAGTTCGCGCGCCCGCGGCGGGTCGAGCAGCGGCAGGTGCGCCGCCGGCCGGTCGAGGCCGTCCGCCATCGCCGTCAGCAGGGTGCACAGGCCCGCCCCGAGCGCCTCGACGGTGGCGGTGTCGAAGACGGCCGGGTCGTGGTCGAGGCTGACCGCGATGGCGTCGCCGGGGGCGACCACCACGCCGAGCGGGTAGTTGGTCGGCTCCAGGACGTGCTCGGTCTCGACGCCCAGGCCGTGCCGGGTCAGCGCCTGCGCGTCGAACGGGTAGTTCTCGAAGACCACGATGCTGTCGAACAGGGCTGTGCCGCCCGGCAGTTCGCTCCAGTTCTGGAGCTGCGCCAGGGAGACGGCGTCGTAGCGGCGGGCCTCGGACTGGGTGTCCTGGAGCTCCCGCAGCCACTCCAGCAGCGAGCGGCCGGCGTCGATCCGCACCCGGGTGGGCAGCGCGTTGATGAACAGCCCGACCATCGAGGTGACGCCCGGGAGTTCGGCGGGCCGGCCGGAGACGATCGTGCCGAAGACCACGTCGTCCCCGCCGCCGTAGCGGGAGAGCAGCAGCGCCCAGGCGCCCTGGAGCACGGTGTTGACGGTCAGCCCGGCCTGCCGGGCGGTGGTGCGCAGCCGCTCCGACAGGTCGTTGTCGAGGGTCACCCGCACCGAGGCGGAGGAGGAGGCGCGGTGCGCCTCGGCCGGGCGCCGGTCGCGGGGCAGTTCGGTGGGGGCGGGGAACCCGGCCAGGGTGTCGCGCCAGTACCGCTCGACCCGCGCCGGGTCCTGCCCGGACAGCCACCGCAGGTAGTCGGCGAAGGGGGCGCGCGCGGCCGGGTTCGGCCGGCGTCCGGCGGCCAGGGCGGCGTACCGCTCGCACACCTCGTCGAAGACCTGGGCCGCGCTCCACCCGTCGAGCAGGACGTGGTGGAAGGTCCACACCACCCGCACCCGGGTCGGCGACAGCCGGACCAGGGTCAGCCGCATCAGCGGTGCGGCGGCCAGGTCGAGGCCGGCCGCCCGGTCCTCGGCGAGCAGCCGGGCGGTGTCCCGTTCGATCCGGTCGGCCGGGCGGCCGGTCCAGTCGTGGTGGGTCACCGGGACGGCGGCCCGGTGCTGGACGACCTGGAGCGGTTCGGCGGTGTCCTGCCAGGCGAGCCGGGTGCGCAGCACCGCGTTGGCGTCCACGGTCTGCTGCCAGGCGGCGGCCAGGGCGTGCGGGTCGGTGATCCCGGAGAGGACCAGTTGGACCTGGTTGACGTAGGTGTGGGCGTCCGGGTCCAGCAGGCTGTGGAAGAGCATGCCCGCCTGCATCGCCGTCAGCGGGTACGCGTCCGCGACGTTGCGGCCGTCCCCGGCGATCCGGTCCACCGCCGCCTGGTCCAGCCTGGCCAGCGGGAAGTCGGCGGGGGTGCGGCCGCCGGCGCCGGGCTCGGCGCAGTGGGCGACGATGTCCTCCAGGGCGCGCAGCATGGCGTCCGCGAGCGCGGTGACGGTCCGTTCGTGGTGCCGGCCCGCGCTGTAGTACCAGCCGATCTCCAGCCGGTCGTCCTCGACCCGGGCGATCACGTCCAGCAGGTGCGGGCGCTCGGTGCCGGGCGCCTCCGCGCCGCCGAGGCCGCCGGGGACGGCGCGGACCAGGGCGGCGCCGTCGGCGGACCAGTCGAAGCGGCCCAGGTAGTTGAAGCCGATCCCGGGGGCCGGGGCGTCGGCGAGCTGCTCGTCCCGGGCGAGGTGGCGCAGCGCGCCGTAGCCGAGGCCGCGCTCCGGCACCGCCCGCAGCTGCTCCTTGACGGCCTTCAGCGCGGTGCCCCAGTCCCCGTCCGGGACGTCGAGGGCGACGGGGTAGAGCGAGGTGAACCAGCCGACGGTGCGGGACAGGTCGACGTCCTCGAACAGCTGGTCCTCGCGGCCGTGCCCCTCCAGGCCGATCGCGACGGTGCGCCGTCCGGTCCACCCGGCGAGCACCCGGCCCAGGGCGGTGAGCAGGACGTCGTCGATCCGGGTGCGGTAGACCCCGGGGACCTTGCGCAGCAGGTCCCCGGTGCGCTCGCGGTCCAGCCGGACGGTGACGGCACGCAGGTCGGCGGCGGTGTTGCCGCCGTCGCCGTCCACCGGCAGCGCGGCCGCGCAGTGCCGGGCGGCCGCCGCCCAGTGGGCGCGCCGGGCCGCGAAGCCGCCGGCCGCGGTGTGCTCGCGCAGGCGGCGGGTCCACTCCCGCACGGAGGTGGTGCGGGCGGGCAGGCGCAGCGGCCGGCCCTCGACGGCCTGCCGGTAGGCGGTCTCCAGGTCCTCCAGCAGGATCCGCCAGGAGACGCCGTCGACGACCAGGTGGTGGACGGCCAGCAGCAGCCGGGCGGGCCGGGTGCCGTCGGTGGTGAACAGGCGGGCGGTGAGCAGCGGGAGGGTGTCCAGCCGGAACGCGGCGTGCGCGGCCTCGGTGGCCCGGGCCTCGGCGGCCTCGGCCGCCGCCACGTCCAGGGCGCCGAGGTCGACGACCTCCAGCAGTTCGGGGGCGGCGGCGTCCGCGGGGGCGCAGTGCTGCTGCCAGGCACCGTCCGCCCCGGTGGTGAAGCGGGAGCGCAGGGCGTCGTGGTGGGCCCACAGGGCGGTCAGGGCGCGGCGCAGGGCCTGCGGGTCGACCTCGCCGGGGGCCTCCACCACGACGGACTGGTCGAAGGCCGCGGCGTACGGCGGGTGCGGGTCGAGGAACCAGTGCTGGATGGGCGTCAGGCCCACCTCGCCGCTGACCGGTTCGGTCCCGGCGACGGTGGCGGTGGTGCCGGCGGCGGCGGCCAGCGCGGCGACGGTGGGGTGCCGGAACAGGTCGCGGGGGGACAGTGCGAGACCGGCGGCGCGGGCGCGGGAGACGACCTGGATGCTCAGGATCGAGTCGCCGCCGAGCAGGAAGAAGTCGTCGTCGACCCCGACCCGCTCCACGCCGAGCAGTTCCGCCCAGATCGCGGTGAGGACGCGTTCGGTGTCGGTGGTCGGGGCGCGGTGGGCGCGGTCGCCCGCCGCCGACCAGTCGGGGGCGGGCAGCCGCCGGCGGTCCACCTTGCCGTTGGCGGTCAGCGGCAGTTCGGCGACCGTGACGAAGGCCGCGGGCAGCATGTAGTCGGGCAGGTCGGCGGCCAGGTGGGCGCGCAGCGCCGCGGCGGAGGGCGGCTCGGCGCCGTCCGCCGGCACCAGGTGGGCGGCCAGCCGCTTGCGCCCCGCGTCCTCGTGGAGCGAGACGACGGCCTCCGCGACGGCCGGGTGGGCGGTGAGCCGTGCCTCGATCTCGGCGGGTTCGATGCGGAAGCCGCGGATCTTGATCTGGTCGTCCGCGCGGCCCACGAAGTGCAGTTCGCCGTCCTCGCTCCACCGGGCGGTGTCGCCGGTGCGGTACATCCGGCCGCCGGGCGGCCCGAAGGGGTCGGCGAGGTAGCGGGCGGCGGTCTCGCCGGGCCGGCCCGCGTAGCCGCGCGCGACTCCGGCGCCGGCGATGTACAACTCGCCGGTGATGCCCGGCGGTTGCGGCTGGAGGGCGCCGTCCAGCACGTACACCCGGGTGTCGTCCAGCGGGCGTCCGATCGGCAGCACGGCGGGCAGCCGGTCCCCGGCGCGGAAGGCCCGGCGGGTGGCGAAGGTGGTGGTCTCGGTCGGGCCGTAGCCGTCGACCACGGTGAGGTCGGGGCAGGCCTCCAGGACGCGGCGCACGACCGCGCCGGGTACCGCCTCGCCGCCGGTCCACACCTCCCGGGCGCCGCGCAGGCAGCCCGGGTCCTCCTGGGCGAGGAGCCGGAACAGGCCGGCGGTCAGCCACAGGCACTGCACGCCCTGCTCGGTGACGGCGCGGCGGACGGCGGCGGCGTCCAGGTCCTCCGGCGGGGCCAGCACGGCGGTGCCGCCGCGCAGCAGCGGCACCCACAGCTCGTAGGTGGCGGCGTCGAAGGCGTGCGGGGAGTGCACGAGCACCCGGTCGTGGCCGGTGAAGGCGCGGTCCAGGGCGAGCGCGGCGACGTCGCGCCGGCGCACCGCGACGCCCTTGGGGGTGCCGGTGGAGCCCGAGGTGAACATCAGGTACTGGACGTTGTCGGGGTGGGGCACCGGGGCCGCGGCCGGGGCCGGCAGGTCGGCGAAGGTCTGCCCGTCGACGCGAAGCACCTGCCCGTCCGGCCGCAGTTCGCGGGCCATCCGGTCCCCGTGCGCGTCGGTGAGCAGCAGGTCCGCGCCGGCCTCGGCCAGCATCAGGTGCAGCCGCTCGCGCGGCGCCCTGCCGTCCAGCGGCACGTAGACCCCGCCGGTCCGGACCAGCGCCAGCTGGGCGACGACCAGGTCGACGGAGCGGTCCATGAGCACGCCGACCGGGTGTTCGACGCCGACGCCGAGCGCGGCCAGCCGGCCGGCCAGGGCGGCGGCGCGGGCGTCGAGGTCGCGGTAGCCGATGCGCTCGTGGCCCGCCTCCAGGGCGACGGCGTCCGGGCTGCGGCGCACCTGCTCGGCGAACAGGTCCGCGATGTCGCGCTCGGTCCGTTCGACGGCGGTGGCGTTCCAGTCCACGAGGATCCGTCGGCGCTCCCCGGCGGTCAGCAGCGGCACGCGCGCGGGCGGGCTCCCGGCGCCCCGGGGCAGTCCCGTCAGGACAGCCGTGAGCTGCCCGGCCATCCGCCGGACGGTGGCCTCGTCGAACAGCCGCGGGTCGTAGCACAGCCGCAGGGCCAGCTCCGGCCCCGGGTAGGCCAGCAGGGCGAGCGGGTAGTTGGTGGTCTCGATGCCGTCCAGGTCGCGCAGGCGCAGGCCGTGCGCGGCGGCCGCGTCGTCCTCGACCGGGTAGTTCTCGAAGACGACGATGCTGTCGAACAGGGCGGTCTGCTCGGGGAGTTCGGTGGCGGCCCGCAGGCGGGTGAGCGGGACGAAGCCGTGGCGCCGGTCCTCGCCCTGCTCCCGTTGCAGCGTGCGGAGCCAGTCGAGCAGGGTGCCGCCGGCGGGCACGGCCGTCCGGGTGGGCAGGGTGGTGATGAACAGGCCGGTCATCGACTCGACGCCGGGCAGCTCGGGCGGCCGCCCGGAGGAGGTGGTGCCGAACACCACCTCGTCCCGGTTCGCCTGACGGCCCAGCAGGATCGCCCAGGCGCCCTGGACCAGGGTGTTCAGGGTCAGGCCGGAGCTGCGCGCGAGGCCTTCCAGCGCCCGGGTCGCGGCGGCGGGGAGGGTGAACGGCACGGCCCGGGTGGATTCCGCGCGGTGGCTCTGGCGCGGCTCGCGGTCGTACGGCAGCGGCGTCGGCTCGGCCAGCCCGGCCAGGCGCCCGCGCCAGTGCTGTTCGGCCTCCGCCGGGTCGCGCTCGCGCAGCCAGGCCACGAAGTCGCGGTAGGGCCGGCGTTCCGGCACCGTGCCGTACGGGACGGCGCCGAAGGGCTCGGTGTCGGACGGGACGGCGCCGAAGGGCTCGGTGCCGGGCGGGACTTCTGCCGTCTCCGGCCCGGAGCGGGCCAGCGCGGCGTGCACGGCGAACACGTCCGACAGCACCTGGAAGAGGCTCCAGCCGTCCAGGACAAGGTGGTGGAAGGACCACAGCACGCGTACCCGGGTGTCGGAGAGGCGGACGAGCAGCAGGCGCTGGAGCGGGGCCCGGGCCAGGTCCAGGCCGAGGGCCCGGTCGCGGTCCAGGAGCTCGGCCAGCCGGCCCCGGCGCTCGGGCTCGGGCAGCCCCCGCCAGTCGAGCTGGGTGACCGGCACGGCCGCCCGCCGCCGCACCACCAGCAGCGGTTCGGGCACCTCCTGCCAGCGGACGTGGGCGCGCAGCACCGGGGTGCGGTCGGTGACCCACTGCCAGGCGGCGGCGAGCCGCCCCGGGTCGGGCACGCCGTCCAGGACGAAGTCCAGCTGCTGGAAGTAGGCGCCGCTGTCCTCCTCGGCGAGGCCGTGGAAGAGCATCCCGGACTGGGTCGGCGTCAGCGGGAGGACGTCCTCCACCGCGCCCGGGTCGTCGCCGGTGATGAGGTCCACGGCCGCCTGGTCGAGCCGGGCCAGCGGGAAGTCGGACGGGGTGCGCCCGGCGGCGCCCGGGCGGGCCGCGTACCGCGCGAGGTCGGCCAGTTCGGCGGCGAAGCGCCGGGCCAGGGCCTCGACGGTGTCGCGCCGGTGCACGGCGCCGGAGTAGAACCAGCTGAACTCCAGCGCGTCGCCGTCGAGCCGGCCGACCACCTCCAGGGCGTGCGGGCGCTCGACGTGCGGGTCGGCGTCCAGCTCCAGGGGCCGGAAGGTGCCGCGGTAGAGCCCGGCCTCGTCCTGCGGGAAGGACATCCGGCCGAGGTAGTTGAAGCTGATCCGCGCGGCCGGGGCGTCGGGGGCCGTGCCGGGGCGCCCCAGGTGGCGCAGGGCGTCGAAGCCGAGGCCCCGTCGGGGGACGGCGCGCAGCTGCTCCTTGACCTGCTTGAGGACGCCGTCCCAGTCGGCCCCGGCGGGCACGGCCAGCGCCACGGGGTGCCGGGTGGTGAACCAGCCGACCGTGCGGCTCAGGTCGAGGTCGGCGAACAGCTCCTCGCGCCCGTGCCCCTCGACGTCCACCACGACCCGCTCCAGCCCGCTCGCCCCGCACAGGGCCCGACCGAGGGCGCTCAGCAGCACGTCGTTGGCCTGGGTGCGGTAGGTGTCGGGCAGGGTGCGCAGGAGGGCGGCGGTGTCGGCGGGGTCGAGGCGCACGGTGACGGAGCGGGCCGAGGCGTGGGTGTCGGCCCCCGTGAGGTCGGCCGGGAACGGGTCCGCCGGGGCGTCACCGTCCTGCGCGGGGACGGCCCGCGCCCAGTACTCCGTCTCGTCCTCGAAGCCGCCGGCCGCGGCGTACGCGCCGAGCCGCTGGCCCCACTGCCGCAGCGGGGAGGACTTCGCCGGCAGGGCCGCCGCCCCGTCCCGACCCTCGCGGCGGGCGCGGTAGGCCGTGTCGAGGTCCTCCGCCAGCACCCGCCAGGAGACCCCGTCGACCACCAGGTGGTGGACGGCCAGGTGCAGGACGGGCGGCAGCCCCGCGCCGCGCTCGTGCAGCACGGCGCGCAGCAGCGGGCCGTCGCCGCCGGCCAGGTCGAAGGGGCCGAAGTGCGGGGTGTCGCCGTCCGGGCCGGTGTGCCGGCCCAGGCGGATCCGGGGCGCCCGGTCGTCGATCCGCCAGCGCACGCCGGGGCCGGTACCGCTCTCGCCGTCGCGGGGCTCTCCGTTGCTGGGCTCCGCCGATTCGGGCTCCGCCAGGTCGGGCTCGCCGGCGTCGGCCGTGAAGGCCGAGCGCAGCGCGTCGTGGTGGGCGACCAGGTCGTTCAGGGCGTCCTCCAGCGCCGCCCGGTCCACGTCGGTGCCCAGCAGGAGGGAGAGCGCCTGGTTGAAGTGCCCAGCGCGCCCGGCGGCCCGGTCGAGCCACCAGCGCTGGATCGGGGTAAGGACGCCCGCCCCGGCGGCGGCCACCCGGGCCGTCACGGCCGGCCGTTCGGCGTCGTCCGCGCACCGGGCCAGCGCGGCGACCGTCTGGTGCCGGTAGAGGTCCCCGGAGGTCACCGCCAGCCCCGCCTGCCGGGAGCGGGCCACCACCTGGATGCCGAGGATGGAGTCGCCGCCGAGGTCGAAGAAGTTGTCGTCCGCGCCGACCCGTTCCAGCCGCAGCACCTCCGCCCAGATGGTGGCGAGCGCCTGTTCGGCGGGGGTCCGGGGGGCGACGTGGCGTACGGCGGGCACGGCCGGCCCCGGGTCGGGCAGCCGGCTCCGGTCGAGCTTGCCGTTGGGGTTGAGCGGCAGCGCGGGCAGCGGCACGACGACCGAGGGCACCAGGTAGTCGGGCAGGGCCAGGCCGAGCGCCCGGCGCACGGCCTCGGGCTCCACCTGCCCGCCCGGGACGGGGACCACGTAGCCGACCAGGCGCCGGTTGCCCCCGCCGTCGGCGACGGTGGCGGCCGCCTCCGCCACGCCCTCGCAGCGCCGCAGCGCCTCCTCCACCTCGCCCAGTTCGATCCGGAAGCCGCGCACCTTGACCTGCTGGTCGATCCGGCCGAGGTATTCCAGGTCGCCGTCGGCGTTCCACCGCACCCGGTCTCCGGTGCGGTACATCCGCTCCCCCGGCGCGCCGTACGGGTCGGCGACGAACCGGGCGGCGGTCAGCCCGGGGCGGCCCAGGTAGCCGCGCGCCAGGCCGCCGCCCCCGAGGTACAACTCGCCGACCACGCCCGGAGGTTGCGGGCGCAGCCCGGGGTCCAGGACGTACGTCCTGGTCAGCGCGAGCGGCCTGCCGATCGGCGGCGCCTGCTCCGGCAGCCGGTCACCGGCGAACCAGGCGGTGGCGTAGACGGTGGCCTCGGTGGGGCCGTAGATGTTGGCGATCGCGCTGCCGGGCAGGGCGCGCCGCAGGTCGCCCACCGCCTGGGCGGAGAGGGCCTCGCCGGCCAGCACGACGGTGCCCGCGTCGACCGGGGCCGCGCCCCCGGCGAGCAGCCGGGAGATCACCGAGGGCACGCCGCTGACCAGGCCGACGCGGCGCGGGGCCGGCTCCTCGGCGAGGGCGGCCAGGTCGGCGACCACCTCGACGCTCCCGCCCGCGAGCAGCGGGCAGAGCAGTTCGAAGACCGACACGTCGAAGTTGAGCGAGGTGGCGGCGACCACGTGGTCCAGCCCGCCGGGCCCGAACCGCTCGGCCGCCCAGCGGGCGAGGGCGACGACGCTGCGGTGGGTGATCACGACGCCCTTGGGGCGGCCGGTCGACCCCGAGGTGTAGATGACGTAGGCGGGGTGCTCCGGCAGCAGCGGCCGGAGGCGGTCGGCGTCCGTGAGGTCGGCGTCTCCGGTGTCGCCGGTGTCCGTGAGGTCGGCGTCGGCGTCGGCGTCGGCGGCCAGGCCGGCGCCGTCCTCCAGCAGCAGGACGGGCCACCCCTCGGGCAGCGCGGCCGCCGTCTCCCGGGTGGCGAGGACCAGCGCGGGCCCGGCGTCCGCCAGCATGAAGCGGATCCGCTCGGCCGGGTAGCCCGGGTCCACCGGCAGGTACGCCGCACCCGACTTGAGCACGGCCCACAGCACCGACGGCAGGTCGGCGGAGCGCGGCAGGCACAGCGCGACCAGCCGCTCGGGGCCCGCGCCCCGGGCGACCAGCAGCCGGGCGAGGCGGTTGGCCCGCCGGTTGACCTCCGCGTAGTCCCGCCGCACCGGGCCGCAGCCGACGGCCGTACGCCCGGGCGTACGGGCCGCCTGCGCCTCGAACAGCCCGGGCAGCACGGTGTCCGGGAGGTCGCCGGTGCCGTGCGCGGGCGGGTTCCAGGAGTCGAGCAGCGTGCGGTGCTCCTCCTCGGAGAGCATGGGCAGTTCGGCGAGGATGCGCTGCGGGCCGTCCGCCATGCCCGCCAGCAGGCGGTGCAGGTGGCGCGCCATCCGGGCCACCGTCCGAGCGTCGAACAGGTCCGTGTTGTACTCCACCGTCAGCGCGCAGCCGTCGGCGTCCTCCGGGGTGAACTCCAGCACCAGGTCGAACCGGGCGGCCGGGCGGGGCAGCGGGTGGTCCTCGAAGCGCAGGCCTGCGGCGGGCGGCGGGGTGGTGGGGCTCTGCTGGACGACCATGACCTGGACCAGCGGGGTGCGGCTCGGGTCCCGGGGCGGGGCCAGTTCCTCGACCACCCGGTCGAAGGGCACCGCGGCGTGGGCGAAGGCGTCCAGCAGGGTGGTGCGCACGCTCTCCACGAACCGGTCGACGGTGGCCCGCTCGTCCACGTCGCCGCGCAGCACCACGGTGTTGACGAAGAAGCCGGTCACCTCCTCCAGCTCCCGCCGGTCGCGCCCGGTGGTGACGGTGCCGAACGCCACGTCCCGCTGGCCGGAGTAGCGCGAGAACAGCAGCGCGGACGCCCCCGCGAACAGGGTGAACAGCGTCGTGCCGCGGCCCGCGGCGAGGTGCCGCAGCCGGGCCACCAGTTCGGCCGGGAGGCGGTGGCGGTGCGCCGCGCCGTTCGTCGTGCGCTGGGCGGGCCGGGGCCGGTCGGTGGGCAGTTGCAGGGGTTGCAGCTCCGCCAGGTTCCGCTTCCAGTAGGCGAGGTCCGGCGCGTCCTCCGCTCCGGCGCCCTCGGTCCGCCGGCGCTGCTCCCAGTGCGCGAAGTCGGGGTACTGGAGGCCGGGGGCGGCGAGCGCGTCCGGTTCGCCGGAGGCCTCCGCCCGGTAGAGCGCGGCCAGTTCGCGGGTGAGGACGCCCACCGACCAGCCGTCGGTGATGATGTGGTGCTGCGCCAGCAGCAGCAGGTGCTCGTCGGCGGCGAGGCGGACCAGCAGGGCCCGGGCGAGCGGGCCGTCCGTCAGGTCGTAGGGCCGGTTCAGCTCCTCGGTCAGCAGCCGTTCGGCCGCCTCGGCACGCTCCCCGGCCGGCCGGTCGCCGACGTCCGCGGTGCGCAGAGGCGGGGTGCCCGCCGCCGCGACGCGCTGCACGAGCTGCCCGTCGACGGTGGCGAAGGTGGTGCGCAGCGAGTCGTGGCGGGCGGCGAGCCGGGCCAGGGCCCGGCGCAGGGCCGCCGGGTCCGTCGGTCCGTGCAGCCGCAGGGCCACGCCGGTGTTGTACTCCGTCCCCCCGACGGTGAGGTCGTCGAGGAACCACAGGCGGCGCTGGGCGCTGGACAGCGGCAGCGGCTCCTCGCGCGGGGCGGGCGGGATCGGCTCCGGCGGCGCGGCGGCGCGCCGCTCGTCCACCAGCGGGGCCAGGGCGGCGACGGTCCGCGCGGTGAAGACGTCCCGGAGCGTGAGCCGTACGCCCAGCCGCTCGGTGACCCGGGCCAGGGTCCGGGCGGCGAGGATCGAGTCGCCGCCCAGGTCGAAGAAGTCGTCGGTGGCGCCCACCGCGTCGACGCCGAGGACCTCGGCCCAGATGGCGGCCAGCGCGCGTTCGCGCTCGGTGCGCGGGGCGACGGGCCCGGCCGCGCCGGAGCGGGCGGGGGCGGGCAGCGCCTGCTGGTCGATCTTGTGCTGCGGGGTGAGCGGCAGCGCGGCCAGGACGACGACGGCGGACGGCACCAGGTGGGCCGGCAGGGCGGCGGCCAGCGCCGCGCGCAGCTCCGCCTGGTCCGGGGCGTGCTCCGGGTCGGCGGGCGTGGCGTAGCCGACCAGGCGCGCGCGGCCCGGCTCGTCCTCCCGGACCACGACGACGGCCTGGTCGACGGCGGGGTGGGCCCGCAGGGCGGCCTCGATCTCCCCCGGCTCGATCCGGAAGCCGCGGATCTTCACCTGCCGGTCGAGCCGGCCGAGGAACTCCAGCTCGCCGTCGGCGGTCCACCGGGCCCGGTCGCCGGTGCGGTAGAGCCGGGCGCCGGGCGGGCCGAAGGGGTCGGCGACGAAGCGCCCGGCGGTCAGGCCGGGGCGGCCCAGGTAGCCGCGCGCCACGCCCTCCCCGCCGACGTACAACTCGCCGTCGGTACCTGCTGGTTGGGGTCGCATGGCCGCGTCGAGCACGTACGCCCGGGTGTGCGGCAGCGCGCCGCCGATGGGGGGTGCGCCGCTGCCGGCGGTCAGCGGGCCGGTCCAGGTGGCGACGATCGTCGCCTCGGTCGGGCCGTAGGAGTTGACCATGCGCCGGCCGGGCGCCCAGCGGTCGACCAGTTCGGCGGGGCAGGCCTCGGCTCCGACGATCAGGGTGCGCAGGTGGCGGCCCGCGCCGCCGGGCACGGTGGCCAGGGCGGCCGGCGGGATGAGGGCGTGGGTGATGCGGTGCTCGTCGAGCACGGCGGCGAGTTCCTCGCCCAGCCAGGGGCCGTGCGGGGGGATCACCAGCGTGGCCCCGGCCAGGACGGAGATGAACAGTTCGAGGACGGAGGCGTCGAAGCTGGGCGAGGAGAACTGCAGCACCCGGTCTCCGGGGCGCACGGCGTAGTGCGCGCGGGCCGCCTCGGCGAAGCCGCCGATCCCCCGGTGGGTGACGACCACGCCCTTGGGCGTCCCGGTGGAGCCCGAGGTGTAGATCACGTACGCCGCGTGGTCGGTGCCGGTCGGGCCCGGCAGCGCGGTACCGGTCGGGCCCGCCGGGCCGGCGTCGGGCGCGGCGGCGGTACCGGGCGTGTCCGCGGTGCCGTCCCGGTTCGTGGTGCCGGCCGGGTCGGCCTCCAGCAGCGCGCGGACCCGGGCCGGATCGTCCAGGACGACGGCGGGGGCGGCGTCGGCGAGCATCAGCGCGCGTCTCCCGGCGGGGTAGGCCGGATCCACGGGCAGGAAGGCGGCGCCCGTCCGGGCGACGGCCAGCTCCGCCGCGACCAGTTCCATCGAGCGCGGCAGGACCAGCGCCACCGTCCGGTCCGTCCCGGCGCCGCGCCGCGCCAGGTCGCGGGCCAGGCGCTCGACCCGGTCGGCGAGTTCCCGGTACGTCCAGCTGCGCCGGCCGTCGGTCACCGCGGGCGCGTGCGGCGCGCGGGCCACCTGGGCGGTGAACAGCGCGTCGAGCGTCCGGTGCGCCGGCGGCGGGGCGGCCTCGGTCCCCGGGGCGCCAGGGGTGTCGCCGGCCTGCGGCGGAGCGGACGAACGCACGGGCCGGGCAGGCCGGTCGGTCATGGCGGAAGGTCCTTCCGGACGGGGAGGAGGCGATGCGGGCGCCGGAGCAGGCGGGGGTGAGCCCTCGGGCCCGGGAACGGGGGCCGGGGGAACGGAACGAGCGGGGGTGAGCCCGGTGGAGCGGCGTCGGCACGGCGGCGGACACCTCAGCCGACGGGCAGCGGCCGGCGGCCGGGCGGCGGAGGGCGCCTCAGGCGGGGTCGGCGCGGCGCGCCGTGCGCCCGGACACCTGCACCCGGTCGATCACGCCGGTGGCGGGATCGCGGTGGAAGCGCCCGCCCGGCTCGGGGCGGCCGGTGTCGGGGGCGAGCAGGTCGTAGGAGAGGTCGGCGAAACAGCGCAGGGGTATCGGCAGGTCTCCGTCCACGGAGAGCGTGGACGATCCGTCGCCCGCGGGCTCGACGACGTACCGGATCGAACCGTTGCGGTAGGTGCCCGCGCACTCGGGCAGGAGGGCGGGCTCGGCCGCGCCCACGGGCGCGGTCGCGGCGGGCACCCGGACGCCCGCCAGCTCGGCCAGGTCGGCCGCGAGCTCGCGCCAGAGCGCGGTGGCGGCGGAGGCGTTGCCCGCGAAGGCGACCACCACGCCGCTGTCGGGGTCGGCCCGCAGGTGGCAGGAGGTCCCCATGGCGTTGCCGTCGTGGCCGCACCACAGCCGGCCGTCCTGCTGGTAGAGGGCGAGCCCCGGGCCCCAGCCGTCCGCGAGCGCACCCGGCCGGGCGCCGGGCTGCGGGCGGCGCATCTCCTCGGCGACGGCGGGGGGCAGGGCCTTGGCCCGGCCGACCAGGGCGCCGCCGAGCGCGGCGAGGTCCGCGGCGCTCGCCAGCAGGGCGCCGGCCGGGGCCTCCAGCGGGGCCAGGTTCTGCCGGACCGGCCGGGCCCGGCCGGTCGCGGCGTTGAGCGCGTGCCCGGCGGCGACCGGGCGGGCGGGTGCGCTCTCGTCGACGAACACGGGCACGGTGCCGAGCGGTTCGAGCAGCAGGGCGGCCACGGCCTCGTGCCAGGGCATCCCGGTCACCGCCTCCACCAGGCGCCCGGCGGCGACGTAGCCGGCGTTGGAGTAGGAGAAGTCCGTCCCGGGCGGGAAGAGCGCGTCCCCGGCCGTGCACACCGACGACAGGTAGTGCGCCGCGGTGGTCCGGGCGGCGGCGTCGGAGTCCGGCCCGGTGGGCAGTCCGCCGGTGTGGCTGAGGAGTTGGCGAATCGTTACTGCGGGCATCCGGCGGAGCTCGGGCAGGTGATCGGCGACCCGGTCGTCGAGGTCGAGGTCGCCGTCGTCGGCGAGGAGCATCACCAGAGCCGCCGTGTAGGGCTTGGTGAGCGATCCCACCGGCACGGCGGTGTCCCCGGTGAAGGGCGCACCGGTGGCGGCGTCGGCCACTCCGGTGTGCAGGGCCACGACCTCGGAGCCGGTGTCCAGCACCACCTGGGCGCCGGGCACCCGGTGGGTGCGCGCGAGCGTGTCGAGCCGGTGCTGCAGTTCGCGGTGTAAGAGGAACGGCGCGCGCTCGCGGACGGGCGCGGAACTGGGGTACGGCATGGGCGGACGCTCCCGTTGACTGGTTCTCAGATGCGGGCGCGGCGAGCGTCCGCGGATGAATTCCGGATTACTGTGGAGCACGCCGTGAAATTTCCTGCCACCTGCGCTCCTCGACTCAAGACTCGCGGGAACAACGGGAATCGACGGAAGTCCTGCCGATGACGGCCGGCGGGTGCGAACGGGAATCCCCGACGGGTCCCCGCGGGGCGCCGCACGCGCCCCGGAGGAACCGTTCCGGGCCGCTTCGGCGCTCCCCGACCGGACGGTGCGAATGCGACCCGAATTCCACGCCGCCCGGGAACGACGAACGGGGGAACGGCGAGCGGGAACAGTGAGCGGCGAACGGCCGACCGCCGAATGACCTCACCCCGCAGGCGGGGCCGGACAGGAATCCCGAACGCTCCAGTCGGCCGCTCCAACGGCCCTGACCTGCGCGATCGTTGCGCCCGACATACCTATCCCCCCTGCGATCCCTCCCCGCAACCACCGTGCGGAACCTGCCACGACCGTCGCGAGGACCGGGCAATACCTTGACGGCCCGAACGCTCGGAACGACGAACGCGGAACAGTCTTCACGGCGGGTCACCCGCTCGCAACCCCTGGCGATTGAACGGAAAGCAACTCTCCCCGGAATCGGAACCGCAAAATCGCTGGTGTGACTCCCGGGCACGCCCGGAACGCCTGATGACGGGTGTGAATTCTTTGGCCGAAACTGTGGCACCCGGATCCCTCCGGATACCCGGCCGGGTTTCCGGGGGGGAATAGCCGAGTGATTCCCCTGACGCCTGGGGCGGTTGTGCAGGAATGCGACGGGATCGATCGGATGCGTCGCGGGTGAATCCATGAGGGCTCTGATGCGCGCGTGCCCTGCCGCGCTTGCGCCGTGGTGCGCGTGTGCCCCGTTCCACGCATGCCCTGGTTCGCGCATGCCCTGGTTCACGCATGCTCCGGTTCACATCGGCCGCCCCGGGGCGCGGGGCGGCCGAGCGGATCCGCCACGCGCCGGAACGCGGACGGACTCAGGGCTCAGGACATCCGCCGGCTCAGAACATCCGCCGGCCCAGAACGCCCGTCAGCCCTGCCAGGAGCTGCCGGTCGAGGGCCGGGTCGCCGTGCCCCCGGTGGACGTCACCGCGCGCGACGGAGCGGACGGGGCCGACCCGGCCGACCCGGCCCCCGAACCGCTGGTCCGCACGGTCGGCGCCGACGAGGTGGTCGACGTCCCGCGCACCGGCGCGGCCGAAGTCCGCGGAGCCGACGCCCCGGACGCCCCCGACTGCCCCGCCGAGGTGCGCGGCACGGTGGCGCGGCCCTGCGCGGCCACGTCCACGGGCGTGCCGTCGCCCGGTTCGACCCGCTCGATCCGCAGCACCAGGTTCCGGTCGTTGCGGTCACTGCCCCCGTCCCGGTTGCGGCTGTGCACCAGCTGCGTCAGCACACCCCGGACCTCCTGCCAGCGCCCCTGCACCGCACGGATGTTGGGGCACCACTCGCCCTCGCGCCGGTGCTCCAGGTCGAGTTCCCAGCGCTCGGCGTCCACCAGGTGGCTCGCCCCGACCGCCCCGGGGATCTCCACCGGACGGCCACCGCGCACCGTCACCACCGCCCGCTGCGGCCACTGCCCCTCCACCGCCGTCACCGTGATCCGGCTCCGCCCCTGGTACCAGGCCATCGCTGTCCTCCCACATCCGTCCTCGCGCCGACCGCCGAGCGCCGACCGGCCTCGGCCGGTATCACGGCCGACACCCCCTCCCGGGTTCGAACGGCGGGTGCGACAGCGCACGTCAGGGGGTGCGTGCACCCCGGGACGGCACAGCCGTCGAACAGTTTGCCGACAGGTTCAGGTCAGGGCGATGGCCAGATCACCCCCTTGTCCGTAGTCGTTCACACACCTAGCGTGACTGGCCTGCCGCTGTGCGGCGGCACCCTCACCTGACCATGGAGGTGGTTTCGCCATGTCCGGAACGCCCGAGTACACCGAGCCCATCGAGCCCACGCCCGCCGTCGCCGAAGCGAACCGGAAGGCCGCCGAGGCGGCCAGGATCGCCGACGAGAAGGACGGCCGGGACTTCGCCGACGCCAGCCGGTTCATGATCGCCCCGCCGGACGTGCCCGTCATCATGTCCCGCAAGGACCCGTCAAAGGTGGTCTGGGACTTCACCGCGTACGAGTTCCTGGAGCCGGACCTGCGCACCGAGATGCCCACGGTCAACGGCAGCCTGCACCGGCAGGGCGAACTGACCGCCATCGCCGGGCTGTTCCAGGTCACCAGCTGTCCCGAGTACCGGATCTACCAGATACGCGGCTACGACCTGTCGAACATGACGATCGTCGAGAGCGACGCGGGCCTGGTCGTCATCGACCCGCTGGCCTGCTACGAGACCGCGCAGGCCGCGCTCAGGCTGTTCCGGGACAAGACCGAGCTCACCCGGGAGCAGCGGCCCGTCCTGGGCGTCGTCTACACCCACTGCCACGTCGACCACTTCGGCGGTTCCCGGGGCCTGTTCGCCGAGCAGGGCGACCCGCTGGAGCCGGGCGTCCCCGTGGTCGCGCCGGAGGGCTTCCTGGAGCACGCGATCAGCGAGAACGTCTACGCGGGCCCGGCGATGGCGCGGCGCGCGCAGTACATGTACGCGGCGCAGCTGGACAAGAGCCCGACGGGGCAGGTCGGTTCGGGCCTGGGCACGACCATCTCCACCGGCGAGGTGACGCTCGTCCCGCCGACCGACTACATCGGCGGGCCCGCCCACCCCGCGGTCTCCAAGGACCAGTGGAGCAACGCCTACGTCATCCCCTGGCGGCCGGGGCTGTACCAGTTCGAGCTGGCCGGCGTGCAGATGGTGTTCCAGCTCACGCCGGGCACCGAGGCCCCCGCGGAGATGAACATCTACTTCCCCGCCGCCCGCACCCTGTGCATCGCGGAGAACGCCACCCACACCATGCACAACATCCTCAGCCTGCGGGGCGCGCAGGTGCGGGACGCGCACGCGTGGTCGAAGTACCTGACCGAGGCGATCCAGACCTTCGGCAAGGAGACCGACGTCCTGTTCGCCTCGCACCACTGGCCGATGTGGAGCGAGGCGGGCGAGGGCAGTGCGCCCGGCAACGCCCGCATCCTCGAATTCCTCAACACCCAGCGCGACATGTACGGCTACCTCAACGACCAGTCGCTGCGGCTGATCAACGCCGGCCGCACCGGCATCGAGATCGCCGAGGAGCTGGAGACCCTTCCGCCGGGCCTGGACGACCACTGGTACAACCAGGGCTACTACGGCTCGATGAGCCACAACCTCAAGGCGGTCTACCAGCGGTACATGGGCTGGTACGACGCCAACCCGGCCCACCTGTGGCAGCTCCCGCCCGTCAAGGCCGGCGCGGCGTACGTCGAGGCGATGGGCGGCGCCGAGGCCGTCGTCACGGCGGCCCAGCGGGCCTACGACACCGACACCACGGACGGCTTCCGCTGGGCCGCCGAACTCCTCGACCACGTCATCTTCGGCGCCGCCGCCGACTCGGGCAGCCCGCTCGCCGAGCCGCAGGTCACCCGGGCCAAGGAGCTCCAGGCCAAGGTCTTCACCCAGCTCGGCTACGGCAGCGCCAACGGGACCTGGCGCAACGCCTACCTGACCGGCGCCCAGGAGGTCGTCGACGGCCCGCAGCCGCTGGTCACCAGCCAGACCTCCGCCGACCTGATCCGCAGCACCACCCTGGACCAGTACTTCTCCGCCCTCGCCCGCAGCGTGGACGGGCCGACGGCCGCCGAGCGGAACCGCCTCCCGATCACCCTGAACTGGGTGTTCACCGACACCGGCGACACCTGCACCACCACCCTGCGCAACGGCGTGCTGGTGTTCGTGGCCGGCGTCGACCGCCTCGTCGACGTGCCGGACGCCACCATCACGCTCAGCCGCCGGACCCTCGACGACCTCGCCCAGACCCCCGGCTTCCGGCACAACTTCGACCAGGCCGTCCAGGACCAGCGCATCACGCTGACGGGTGCGAACGCCCAGCAGTCGGCCGACGCCGTCTTCGACACCCTGACCCTCCCCGACCCGAAGTTCCCCATCGTCACCCCGCCCGCTCGGTAAACCTTGCAAAACAGCGCCCCTCTTGCCCGGCACTCACGTGCCGGGCAAGAGGGGCGCCTTCGATCTTCCGACTCAATCCGAATACCCGGCTACGGGTTGTTCGGCGACCACGGATCGAGCCTGAATCAGAATGGGTGCAGCGAAGGAGCGCCGCCTGATGCGCGCGGGCAGCTATCCGTGGTAGTCAACCGCGACACCGCTCCGTGCATTTCACGACGTCGCGGTGATTCCCCTCCGCGCCCGTCCCAGCCCCCACCATCCGACTTGGCAAATTGGCGCGGGGCCCCCCCCCCGGGGGGGGGGGGGGGGCCGGCCCGGCCGGGGGGGGGGGGCGGGCCACCCGCGGGTTGTGGGCGGGGGGGGGGGGGGGGGAGATTCCCCCCATGGGGAAGC
>NZ_JBHVPH010000011.1:0-13013 GCF_042887425.1 Kitasatospora sp. NPDC057940 | reverse complement strand
GGTGGGGGGGGGCCTGTTACGGGGTGGGGGGGGGGGGGCCTTTGGGTTTGGGGGTAATGGGGGCCCCCCGGGGGTGGGGGGGGGGCCCCCCCCACGTCCGGGGCGGTGTCGACGGACAACCTGCGTTTGCTGGCCGTCCGTGGGACTAGCTACGTTCCCTCGATGCGATCCTCAACAAATTCCTTGAACCGGAGAATCGCGCTCTCCAGCGAGAAGGGATCACATGATGCCTCGAATTTTTCGCCATCGGACCAGGACCAGATCCATCGGCCGCCCGGAGCCTCCTGCTTGGTCTTCCTCAGTTGACGCCCTTCGATTTCAGTATCGATCAGGTCAATCTCGATCGTCCAGCCAGGATTATCGAGCGTTTCAATCCGAACGCCGAACTCATGCTCCCAGTCTTCGTTGCACTGGGACTCGTACCAGGACTGAAGGAATTCCAGAGCATTCATACGATCACGGACATCCCATCGGCTTCTCCCAGTCCTCCAAGGGGCGGGCCGAGCCATCGGCCTCGTTAATGTGCGGAGTGGGGACCGTCGTCCCATCCGCATTGGTGTGCGCCGGCCCATACCTGTCGAATCGCTTGACCAGATCGAACGACCGGGGATCCCTCGGATTGGTATTGGGCGCCCACTCGGAATACTTCTTGACGTCGCCGGTGTCGCCACCTTCCCTGACGATCATCGAATGCGGGTAGGCGTTCCCGGCATCATCGATCGCCCTGGGGTCGGGCCGCTGCCGGGGTGGGCGGGCGTTGTGCACCAAGATCGGCGTGGCGCCTGCGAGCACATAGTACGTGTGGAGATCGGCGAGGCTGAGGTTGCGGGCTTCCTGCGGATCGGTCTCGTAGTTGCGGACGGCCTGGACGGTGAGGAACGTACCATCGGCCGCGCGGACCTGGTCACCGACCTGGAGGTCGGAGGCACCGGTCCAGCGCCGGGTGGTCTCGTCCCAGAAGGGGTGGTGCTGAGTGGAGGTCAGGGCGGTGGCCGGCTCCGCGTCAGCGGCCAGGGTGAGGTCGGTGAACTGCCGGTCGTCGGGGGTGACGATGGTGGCGGCGACGGCCTCGGCCTTGGTGCTGTCGGTCTGCGGGTCGGTCGACAGGACTTCGTCGCCCGGCTTCAGGTCCTTGATCGGTTTGCTGCTGCCGTCTGCGAGCAGGACGGGTGTGTCGGGTCTGAAGCTGTTCTTCTTCCCACCGATCATGCAGCTGCCAGCGATTTGTTCGGCTTCGCGGGCGGCCTTGGACTCCGTACGCCAGGCCTTGAAGCCGTCGTAGAGCTCGTTGGCGAGGCGCTTGATGGTCTTGGCCAGCTCGTAGGCCTTGTCCCAGCGGAACGCGTACTTCTTGGCGAGCTTGGCCAGCGGGCCACCGCCGATGAAGCTGGTGGCGACGTTGAGCAAGGTCTCGCCGCAGGCACCGAGGTCGCCCTTGGTGACGCAGTCGAAGGCGTCCGTGATACCGAGTTCGTCGGCGGCGATCTTGGCCAGCTGCTTGCCGGCGCCCATCACCTTCTGCTTGGCCTGGTTCTCCTTGTGGTGCGCCGCTTCGACCTTCTGCTTCGCGGCTTCGGCCCGCCGTGCGCTCTCGTCGGCCTGCTGGACCGCCGCGATGGCGTCGGCGTGGTTGGCTACCAAGGTCACGACCGAGGTGATCGCCGCGGTCGCGATGATGAGCGGCGCGAAGATGTCGGCGATGGAGAGCAGACCGCTGGGGTCCGCACGGTTGACCGGGTCGTTGTTGCCGTAGGCGTAGCCGTTCCACTGCTGGGGGTCGGCCCGGTCGAGGATGGGATCGAGGCTCAGGAACCGCCCGGTGGTCGGTTGGTACTGCCGCGCGCCGAGGTTGGTGAGCCCGGTGACGTCGTCCTTGGTCCCGCCGACGAAGCCCTTGTCCCCGGCCCAGGTACTCGGCTGGGTACCACGCGGGTTGCCGAACGGGTCGTTGGGCCGTCGGGTCTCGGTCAGGGTGGCGGAGTCGATGCCCAGCACGCCGGTGCCGTGGTGGTCGGCGATCTGGTAGGTCAGCTTGCCGCCGCCCTGGCGGACCAGGGTGGTGCCGCCGGGTATGTCGTAGTAGCGGGCGCCGGCGAGTTGCTTGGTGGTGGTGCTGGTGTCGACGGTGAGCTCGTCGGCCCCCATGTTGATGGTGGTCTTGCCGGGGTTACGGCGGATGAGCTGGTTGCCCTCGGCGTCGTACAGGTAGGTGGTGGTGCCGCCGTCGGTCCTGGCCAGCGACTCCAGCCGGTCCTCACCGTTCCAGGTGAGGGTGGCGGTGCCGTTGGTGTCGGTGATGGCGGTGGTGCGCCCGGCCGCGTCGTACTGGGTGGTGCTGGCGGTGGGCGCGTTGTTGCCCGTCCTGCTGGTGGAGCTCAGCAGGGCGTGCGGCCCGCCGGTGCCGCCGCCGCTGTTGGGCGCGCTGGTCGGGGCGTTGCGGGTGCCGGTGGACGGGAAGGTCTGGGTGACCGTGGTGTCCTTGGCGGTGTCGCCGCCCGCGTCGTGCGCGACGAACTGGGTGCGGTTGCCCGTCAGGTCGTACTGGTAGCTCTGCCAGTAGGGCGCGTAGCCGCCGACGGTGCTGCGGGTGGGCGCCTGGGCGCCGCTGGTGGGCGTGGAGTTGGTGCAGGCCCCCTGGCCTCCCACCGCCGGGTCGGGCGCTTGGTCGAGGCGTCCGGTGTCAGTCCACGCGGTGCTCAGCCGACCGAGGTGGTCATAGGTGAAGCACTGCAGGTCGGTGGCGCTCGGTGTGTTGTCGGGGATGGCCCGGACCGCGGTGATGCGGCCGGCCTGGTTGTAGGCGTAGGTGGTGTTCTGGACGGTGCCGGTGGTCGAGGTCTGCTTGTCGACGTACTGGTTGAGGGTGCGGCCGGTCGGCTCGTCGTAGGTGGCGGTGGTGACGACCTGGGTGCCCCACGGGTTCATCGTGGAGCGGATGTTGCGGCCGTAGGCGTCGTAGTCCGACTGGAGGTCGTACATCTTGCCGCCGTACGCCCCGAACTTCGAGAGCAGGCCGTAGACCTCGTAGGTGTACACGATGGTCTCGGAGTAGACGTCGCCGACGGTCGGGCGGGTCTCCTCGGTCCTGGCCCCGGTGATCGGGTCGTACTTGGCGCTGGTGGTGTAGGTGACCGGGTTGGTCTGTCCGACCTCGCTGCCGGGGATGGTCAGGGTGGTCTTGGTCGGCCGGTAGCCGATGTCCATGGACACGACCGCGTTGGTGTACGCGGCACCCTTCGCCCCGCCGACGTAGCGGGTGGAGCTGTCCTGCTGCCCCTTCGCGACGGTGTCGTACGCGTAGCCGGTCAGCTGGTTCTCCGGGCTGACCGTGCCCTGGTACGTGCCGGTCCTGCGACCGAGCAGGTCGTAGGCGGTGGCGATGGTCTGACCGCCGGCGTTGGTGCTGGAGGCCACGCGCCCCGCGGCGTCGTACGTGGTGGAGCTGTTGCCCGCGTCCGGATCGCTGGCGCCGGTCTGGCGGCCGCGTTGGTCGTAGGTGTAGGACCAGGTGTTGCCGGCGGCGTCGGTGCGGGAGGTTTCCTGGCCCCCCGGGTTGAAGGCGTAGCTGGTGACGTCCGCGTCGGCGCTGTTGCCGGTGGCGACGGGCGTCCGGTACTGCCACAGCTGAGTCGTACGGCCGCGGGCGTCGTTGACCGTGGTGGTCGGGGTGGCGCCGGCGGGCGGGGTGACGTCGGTGCGGTCCGCGCCCGGGTAGGACGTGGTGGTGGCGCTCTGCGCGACGCCGTAGGCGCGGAACTGGACGCTGGTGGCGCGGCCCTGGCCGTCGAAGACGCTGTAGGTCTGGTTCGGGACCTTGGCGTCCTCGGGCTCGAACCGCGTGGTCGCGGGGCCGGCCTGGTCGTTGTAGTAGGTGTTGTTGACGCGGTTGGCGCGGCCCTGGGAGTCGTAGTAGGTGTCGGTGATCATCCGGCCGTGGTAGGCGGAGATCGCCGGGTCGGCCTGGGTCTGCACCACGCGGGCGAGCCCGTCCATGATCTGGACGGACTGGGCGTAGCTGCTGTTGGCGCGCAGGCGGCCGGTGGTGACGCTGCTGGGAGCACCGTTGCCGACCGCGTAGCTGTAGGTGTAGTTCGCCTTGTCGCTGGTCGTCCGGCCCGCGAGCCAGACGGCGGTGAGGCGGCCCAGGGCGTCGTAGGCCTGGGTGACGGTGCGCCCGTTTGCGTCGGTGCCGGTGATCGGCAGGGCCCGGGCGGGGTTGAGGGTCGCGGTGGAGATCCGGCCGGAGGCCGCGTCGGGAGCCCCGACGGGGGCCGGCGAGGTGATCTTCGTCGCGTTGGACAGTTCGCCGGGGTTGGCGGAGCTGTAGACCGTGGTGGTGGCCGCGCCGCCCGGGTGGGCGGAGTCGGTGGTGGTGGGGTCGGTCACGGTGACCGGGCGCCCGTAGGTGTCGTAGGTGCTGAGGCCCGTGGTGGTCCACTGGGCCTTGCCGGAGTCGTCGAACTTCTCCAGGACCTGGATGCTGCTCGCTTCGCCCTTGGCGCCGGCGCTGCCGAAGGCTGCGCCGTCGAAGACGGTCCGCGAACCCGTAAGGGTGTTGGCGGCCGTGGGGGTGGCGGTGCAGGCGTTCGGGCCGGAGACCGAGATGGCCTCGGAGACCAGCACGGTCATGATCGGGTCGGTGCCCGTGGCGTACGTGGTACGGGCGCAGACGTCCGGGGTGCCCTCGGCCTGGTTGAGAACGGTGACGGGCCGGTTGGCGTGCGCCGGGTCGGTGGTGGTGGTGTCGGTGGTGGTGCGCCAGGTGCCGTCGGTCTTGCGGGCCTTGGCGGTGACGACGTTGCTGGTGGAGGTGTAGCGGGCGACGAGGTCTGGCAGGCCGTCGCCGCGCACGTGGGTCGCGGTGGTGGCCGGGCCTGAGCTGGTGCTGACGCTGTAGGCGACCGGTTCGGTCGCGCCCGCCTGGGCGTAGGTGTCCGATTCCAGGACCTGGCCGGAGAGCCAGTCGCTGTCGGTGACCGGGCCGCTCATCGGGCCGGCGACCGTCCGGGAGCGCTTGGCGCCGGAGGCGGTGAGGTCACCGTCCATGCCCTGGTGGTAGGTGGTCGACTTCTGGCCCTGGACGCCGTCCTTGCCGGTGCCGGTCACGGTGGTCACCGTGGCGAAACCCCGGAAGTCGTCCCAGGTGCGGTCCTTCGCCTCGACGAACCGGCCGTCGTTGCGGTGCCAGGCGGCGTCGCCGTAGGTGTACGTGGTGGTCAGCGGGAGCGCGCCCTTGACGAGGTCGGAGCGCGGGTCGACGGTGATCGTCTTGACCGGGTAGCGCAGGAACCAGTCGTCCACCGGGTTGCTGTCGGCGGTGGAGTTGGGCTGGTACCACTTGACGTTGAAGCAGCCGAGCTTGTTGTCGTCCGCCGACGTCGGCATCACCCCGGCGGTGCGGGAGCAGGACGCCTGGTAGTAGTCGACGTTGATGGCACCGCCGGTCTCGGTGGTCACCGAGGCGATGCGCGGCCGGTTGTAGGCGGGGCGGGAGGGGCCCGCGCCGTCCACCCGGTTGGGCAGCAGGACGTCGGCGAAGGTGACGGCAGGGAGGGTGACCGGCTTCTGGCCGTTGAACTCGTCCTTGGCGGTGCGCTGGACGGAGGCCAGCCACGGGACCGCGGTGTTCTCGGTGCTGTTCTGGACCAGCTTCAGGACGTGGTTGAGCGCGTAGGAGTCGACGTCGCGGTAGCCGTTGCCGGAGCGGATCCGGGTGGTGATGGTGTTCAGCCACTTCGTGGTGAAGTAGCTGGGCCCGTAGTTGGCGCACACGTCGTTCTGCGCGCACTGCTTGTCCAACGGGACGTCGGGCCAGTTCGCCGCGTTGGCGGCGGTGCGCTGGGCCGGGTCGCAGGCCGCAGCGCCGGTGACGCAGCGCTCACCGGAGTCGAAGTCGATCCGGGCGGCGGGTTGGTAGCCGCCGTTGGCGTTCAGCTGGTCGGACAGCAGCTGCCCGTAGCCGATCGAGGCCACGACACCACCGCGGGTGTAGGCGGTGTTGGTGCCCTTGCCCCGGTTCTGGCCGCCGCCGCGCGCGTAGTAGTTGGTCTCGGGTGTGTAGCTGTAGGTGGTCAGGTTGCCGTATACGTCCACCTCCGAGTCGAGGTTCCAGCGCCAGGCGGTCTGGCACCAGGAGTCCTTGCCCTTGCCCGCGTCGTAGCAGGGGTCGCCGCTGTTGGGCGAGTACACCGGAACGGTCCAGGCGGAGTTGGTGTCCGGGCCGATCGTGGTGGGCGTGCCGGTGGCGGAGGGCAGGTGGTTCAGGCCGAAGTAGTAGGCGGCACCGGCCGCGTCGGTCAGCTTGATGTACGAGCCGTTCCAGGTGCCGTTGGTGGCACCGGTCAGGAACTCGATCCTGCTGCCGTCGTCGGTCTTGAGCCGCCAGGTGCACCTGGACCACTCGTCCGGGCCGGCCGTCTTCGGACACGAGGCGTCGTCGGGCACCAGTTCGCCGGAGTGGCCGGCCAGGGACAGGGTGAGGTTGGCCTCGCCCCAGCACTGGTCGCCGGAGCCGGTGATGCCATCCTTCGCACACGGACGGAAGGAGCGCTCGACGAAGCCCGGGCTGTAGTCCCAGCCGTCGCCGATCCAGGAGGCCTGGGAGTTCGTCGAGGAGGTCTTGCCGTCCACCGCGGTCGAGCTGTATCCCAGGGCGACCTTCGGCGCGCCGCCACCGATGCTCGGGGGCGACTGCACGGGATAGCTGTAGCTGAACGCGCCCGAGGCCTCGCCGGCCGTCCAGGACTGGCTGGGCGCCAGGCTGGTGGCGCTGTAGGTGCCGGCCCCGCCGGCGGCGGGCGCGTCGGCGGCGAGCACGGTCGGTGCGGCCGCGCCGGCGGTGAGCCCGGTGCGGAACGCGGCCTGCGTCACGCCAGCCTTCGGGGCGGCCGGGACGGCAGCGGCGGCCGGCAGGTCGACGTCGGCGACCAGCTTCCCGGTCTGGGCGTCGTAGTGCGATTCGACGGGCTTGCGCTCCAGGCAGCCCTCGGTCTGGGGGGTGGTCAGGGAGCAGGCGGGCAGGGTGTAGAGGCGGGCGCGCTGGGACCAGTCGCCGCCGAGCCCGGCTCCGAAGGCGGAGGCGTCCAGGCTGACCCGCAGCTTGGAGGCGTTCGACGGGTCGGTCGGCGTGAGCGCCACCAGGTTGGTGTGCGATCCCGCGGACGCGGCGGTCTTCGCATCGGTGACCTCGACCTGCATCGAGGGCTTGGCGCCGGGCGCGACGGGCGCGCCCCTCTGCACGTCGTTCTGCGTGGCCTCCTGGCCGTCGGCGGCCACGGGTGCCAGCCACACCGGAAGGGCGCCCGCCTTGGTCGAGACGCCGGCGGAGGGCTCGATCACGGTCTGGCCGGCCTCGTCCAGCCGGGCCGCCCGGCTGCCGGCCGACGGCGCGGCTGCCAGCTCGACGGTGGACGTACCGTGAGGGGGGGCTATCGGGGACTTCGGTGGCACCCAGTCAGGAGTCTTAGTTCGCGAAGGAACCAGGGAATCCGACTTGGCATCCTTCCCCGGAACGGACGGTGTGGACGGCAGTTGAGTGGTCGTCGGGGACCAGATCCTGTTCTCGTCCGAAGCGATGGCGAATGCGGGGACACCGGCCGCCGGGACGACGAGTCCGGCCATCATAGCCAATGCACTGAACAGGGCTGTTCTGGGTTTTCTCGCCCGCTGGGCGGTCCTTCCCCTGGCTGATCGAGCACGACGAGTGGGTGACACCACTACTCCCTAAGGGAATTGACCATGCATCCGGGCATGGAACGGCCGAAATTAACGTCGGCGACCTTACGAACTCGTTCACATCGCCGTCGAGTCCAAGATCAATTTTTTGTAAGTGGCATACATCACGCCGGTTGACAAACCATCAGCCGACCCCACCAATCGGACATATCGCCCCGTGAGTGATTTGACGGATATTCACTTCCTGGGCGAAGTTGCGCATGTCCTGTGCGCATTGCCCGATCCCGGCGGTGCCCGCACCAACCATCACTTCCGGGGGAGGCCCCGTCATGCCCGAACGCCCACCGAGAGAACACCCGAGAGCCCGCGGTCGAGCCGTGTCCCGGCTGCGCTTCGCCGCCGCCGCGACCGGATTCGTCCTCGTCCTGTCCTCCGCGATGCCTGCCTTCGCCGACACCGCGCCGAGCGGCACCGACAGCAAGACCCTGACCGAGCTGATGGCGGCCGCGGATGCCGCGCACGCCAAAGACCGTCCGAAGGACCGGCCGGCCGACGACACCGCGTTCGCCCAGGCCAAGGCGACCGGCAAGAACGTCCTGATCGACCGTCTGACCACCGAGTTCACCGAGACCTACGCCACCCCGGACGGCAAGCTGCAGGAGTCGCGCCATCCGCAGCAGCAGCGGATGAAGGCCGACGGCCAGTGGCGCCCGCTGGACGCCACCCTGGCCGCGCGTCCCGGCGGCGGCTTCGCCCCCAGGGCCACCCCGTCCGGTGTGGTCCTGTCCGGCGGCGGGAACGGTCCGCTGGCCACCATGACCAGCACGGACGGGAAGAAGCTGGCGCTGACCGCGCCGTTCCCGCTGCCCGCGCCCCAGGTCCAGGGCGACAGCCTGCTCTACCCGGCGGTCGTCGGAGCCGACACCGACCTGAAGGTCACGGTCGGAAAGGCCGGCAGCGTCAGCACGGTGCTGATCGTCAAGACCGCGAAGGCGGCGGCGGACCCGGCGCTGAAGAACCTCCACTTCGGCACCGTCACGGACGGGGTCACCATCACGTCCGACGAGAACCACGATCTGACCGCCTCCGCCGCCGACGGTCCCCGCTGGCACGCGCCCGCGCCCCGGATGTGGGACAGCACCCCCGCCGTCGGGGCTCCGAACGCTTCCACCCCGCAGGCTCCAGCCACCGGCGCGCCGACGACCGCAGCCGACGCCACCCGGACGGGCACTCCGGGCGTCAGGGCCGCGAGCTTCCGCGCTGCGGCCATGCCCGCGGCCGACAGGACACCCGCGCCGTCACCGACCCCCAGCGCCTCCCCCGGCGCGGGCGGCCGCGAGGTGGTCCCCTCGGTGAGCACCCCGGAAGGCCCCGGTGCCGGCGCGAAGGTCGCGACGATGCCGGTGGCCACCACGTCCTCGGGCATCGACCTCACCCCGGACCAGGACATCCTCGCCACGGGCACCGCCCCGTACTTCATCGACCCGGCCTGGATCCCCTGGGCCAACGGCAGTTACGGCTCCACCTTCGTCCAGTCCACGCACCCCGGCGCCACGCACTACAACGTCAACGGCCCGGCGGACAGCGACCACCTGGGCGTCGGCAAGTGCGGCAGCTACCCCAGCGCGCCCAGTTGCAACCCGGCCGACATCGAGCGGGCCTACTTCCAGATCGACATCCGCGGTCTGAACGGCGCCGCCATCAACTCCGCACGGCTGGACTTCGCCGAGTACATCTCCGCCGACTGGGACTGCAACAAGTCCTACGGCGTCGACCTGTACCTGGTCGACCGCCCCATCGACTCGGGCACCAACTGGAACAACCGGCCCCAGCCGATCGGCGGCCCGATCGAGACCGCCCAGGTCGCCGGCTCCGGCCGCGGCGCCTGCCATGACAACGTCCCGGTGACGTTCTGGAACGTCGGCCCGACCGTGGCTCAGTGGGTCAACAACCCCTGGCTGACCTTCGGTCTCCAGGCATCCGACGAGGGCAACGCCTACGCGTTCAAGCGCTTCGACTACGGCGCCACGCTCACCGTCACCTACGACCGCACCCCGAACACCCCGACCAACCCGTACGCCTACCCGGTCCCCCACACCGCCGACCCCGCCCGCCAGACCCAGGGCTGCAACAACGACAGTTGGGGCTGGCTCGGTGCCGGTTCCGACCTCAACGGCGCCGTCACCCTCAATGCCACCGTCAGCAGCCCGGTCCAGGGCCAGCTGTACTCCTGGTCCCACATCTGGGACTACACCCTCGCCGGCGTTCCCGACGTCGACAGCGGTTTCTCGCCCCTCGTCAACAACGGTGACAACGCCGCCTTCACGGTCAACCCGAACGTCGTCAAGGACGGCCACCTCTACGGCTACAGCATCATGGCCGGCGACCAGTTGGTCGGTCTCTCCGGCTCCACCCCCGTCTGCCGCTTCGGTGTCGACCTGACCCCTCCGCGGGTCTCCGTCCTCGGCGTCGACAACAAGCTCGACGACAACGCGTTGGCCACCCAGTTCCCGCCCTCCGGCAACGGGCAGACCACCAAGATCCGCACCTGGCAGACCGGGTACGTCCCCGTCACCGTCACCGATCCCACCCCCAACGGCGGCGCCGCCTCCGGGGTGAAGTGCCTCCGCTGGAGCTGGGACCCGCAGCTCGCCGGCGCCGGCTGGCAGTGCGGCGGCGCCATGCCCACCGGCGGCATCCCGGTCATGGCCGGCCACTGGGGCACCAACATCCTGTTCATCCAGGCCCAGGACGACGCCGGGAACGTCTCCCCCGTCACCCAGTACGCCTTCTACGTGCCGTGGAACCCCGACGGCCCGCCGCCGGTCTTCGGCGACATCACCGGAGACGGCGCTCCTGACATCGTCACCTACGACGGGGCCGGCAACCTCCGCGCCTACAACGTGCCGGGCAACTCCCTCGCCAAGAGCCCCACCGCGGCTCTGGCAGCACTGCCGGCCGACTCCCCCACCGGCAGTTGGACCAACGGCGTCCAGTTCACCCACCGCGGCACCCTGACCGGCGGCAAGAACGTCGACGACCTCATCGTCCACCCGGCGGGCGGCAAGGACCTCTACCTCTACGGCAACCCCGGCAACACCGGATACTCCGGCCGCTTCGACAGCAAGGCGGTACTCGCCAAGCCCAACTGCAGCGACGCCGACAGCCTGCCGCCGCAGTGCGCGCCGGGAACGTACGCCACCGACTGGTCCACGACGCTGCAGGTCGCCTCGCTCGGTGACCCCGCGCACAGCGACCTCGACACCAAGCTCCAGTTCAAGAACCAGACCGGTCTGCTGACGGTCGAGAGCACCGGCAACGGCAGCGACGCCGGCCTGTGGTTCTACCCCGCCACCGGCGCCCAGACCCTCGGCGCCCCCGTGCAACTGGCGGCCTCCGGTTGGAAGGACCTCGACCTCCTCACCCCGGGTGACTGGGCGGGCCAGGGACACCCCGGCCTGTGGACCCGCAACCACACCACCGGCGACCTGCGCGCCTACACCTTCACCACCGGCACCTACGCCCCGACACACGACGGCGAGCCCGTCCGGGACGAGTTCGGCAACCCGATCAGCGTGCCCACGGTGACCGCGGTCTCCACCGCCGTCCCGATCGGCAGCGTCCCCGTCGCGACGTGGCCCGTCCTCGGCTCCGACGGCGACCTGACCGGCAACGGCGCTCCCACCCTCTGGGGCCGCAACGCCGACGGCCGGATCCAGATCTGGTGGGGCCACCGCACCGGCGACCCCACCCATCCCACCTTCGCCTGGGACGTCGGTCCCGAGACCGCCGCCAGTGCCGCCGCCGCCCCGAGCTGGTGGGCCATGGACGGCAGGACCGAGAAGATCGTCGACAGCAGCATCAACAACCCGCTGAGCCCCAGCGGCGCCCCCACCCGCACCGCCGACCACAACAACGTCGCCGGCGCGGCCACCGCCCTCAACGGCAGCAGCTACTACAAGACCAAGCAGAGCCCCGGCATCGACACCACCCGCAGCTACAGCGTCGCGGCCTGGGCGAAGATCAACAACACCAACGGCTTCCGGACCATCGTCTCCCAGACCGGGAACCAGCGGAGCCCGTTCTACCTCCAGTACTCCGCCTCCTTCGGCCGCTGGTCGTTCATCCTCGCCGGTGAGGACCGCTACCCGCCGGCCAAGTACTACACGGTGAGCGACACCGCCGCGCCCCAGGTCGGCGTCTGGACCCACCTCGTCGGCACCTACAACGCCGACACCCAGGCCATCACCCTCTACGTCAACGGGCAGGCCGTCGGCACCACCAAGGTCGACGCCGACTGGCACGGCTGGACGGCCGACGGCCCGCTCACCATCGGCGCCGAGACCGCGCACCAGCTCCCCGACGCCGCCGGACTCGACGGTGCGGTCAGCGACGTGCGGCTCTACCCGTACGCCGTCACCGACCAGCAGGCCAACAACCTCGCCACCGGCAACGCCAGCGTCCACGTCCAGAGCGCTTTCGCCTACGGCAAGTGCGTCGACGACTGGGGTGGCGGCTCAACCGGCGCGGCGGTCGCCATCTACGACTGCTGGAACGGAGCCAACCAGCACTTCACCTTCACTCCTGACAACACCATGACCGTCAACGGCAAGTGCGTCGGCACTCAGGACAACGCCTCCGCCAACGGGGCCAAGGTCGTCCTGCGCGACTGCAACCCCGCCGAGGGCGGCCAGCAGTGGCTGCGCCGCTACGACGGCAGCCTCTACAACCCGCAGTCCGGCCGCTGCCTGGAGCTTCCCGGCTGGGCCATCAACAACGGCACCCAACTCGGCATCTGGGACTGCCACGGCGGGGCCAACCAGCGGTGGACCTACACCGCACAGCTGACTGGCTGACGGTCAGCCGGCGCCACCACGCGAAGGCCGTTGGCTCCCCAGGGGGGAGTCAACGGCCTTCGCCGTACCCGGACGGCCGCCAAGCGGGCCAGGGCCGATTCGCAGGGCGAGGGCCTACCGGGCCTACAGGGCTCGGCGCCGAGACCTTCCAGCTCCTCCCCTGTTCGGCGCCCACCGGCCCCGGTCACGCCGCCACGAAGGCCGGCAGCTGCGCCCGCCCGTACGACACGATGACCCCCTGGCGCCACGTCACTGGCCGCCACACCTTCGGCCTCGGCTACGTCAGCGTCGACCCGCACCGATGGCCACCGCTTCTACGAGAAGCTCGGCTTCGTCCCCTCGCACGTCGGATTCAAGCTCCAGCTCTGAGGCCTTGAAGTTCCTTGCCCCGGAAATGCAGAGAACCCCCATCCGGTTTCCCGGATGGGGGTTCTCTGTGAATGATTGTTCGGCGGCGTCCTACTCTCCCACAGGGTCCCCCCT
>NZ_JBHVPH010000010.1:0-245103 GCF_042887425.1 Kitasatospora sp. NPDC057940 | reverse complement strand
TTGGGCTGCGCCGGGCCTGTGGGGGCCTGGTGCCCGGTGAGCGGGGGCCCCCGTGGGCGGGCCCCCGGGGGAGCCCGCCGACGGCGACGCGCCGCCGCCTCCAAGGGGGGCGGCGACGCGTCGGCCCGTGGCGACGCGTCAGTGCAGGTAGTCGACCAGGCCGGCGGGCTTGAGCCCGGCCGCGTCGGCGGCGGCGAGGGCGCGCTGGAGGTCGGCGGCGAGGGTGTCGGTCCAGTGCATCAGGACGACGTCGCCCGGCTGCAACAGGCCCGGGTGCCAGATGTTGGACGCGCCCCAGCTGAAGTCCGCGTCGGCGGTGAGCACGGTGCGGATGCCGCAGTTGGCGGCGGCCTGGAGGGTGTCGGCGTTCCAGGCGAAGTACGGCGGGCGGAAGGCCACCGGCGTGGTGCCGAACTGGCGGGTCATGGCGTCGCGGGCGTCGCAGATCTCGATCTGCTGCTGCTCCAGCGGCAGTTTGCTGAGGTCGGCGTGGGAGACGCTGTGGTCCTGGACGGAGGAGCCGGGCACGGCCGTGACGCGCCGGAAGAAGTCGGGGTCGGTGCCGGCCGGCATCGGCAGCGGGAAGGCGGTGATCGGCAGCCGGTGGTCGGCGATGAACTTCTCCGCCTCGGGGGTGCGCTGCCAGCCGTCGTCGACGGTGAAGAAGACGACCTTGTCGCTGGTGGGCACGGATCCGGCGGCCACGGCCGGGGCGGGCGCGGGGCCGTCCACCCGGACGTCGTCGACCGAGAACGGGCCCTGCTGGTACCAACCGTGGACGTAGAGCCGGACGCTGTGCGCGTTCGGGCCGGTGGTGAACCGGGTGGTGAGCTGCTGCCAGCCGCCGCCGGTGTTCTCGGTCCAGGCCGGGGCGACGTCCCTGCCGGTGCCGGTGGCGCCCAGGTAGACGAAGGCGCCGCGGACCCAGGCCGAGGCGGTGTAGGTGGTGTCGGGCTGGACCGCCACGGTCTGCGCGCACTCGCCGGTGGAGTCGGCGGTGGCCGGCGTGACGGTGAGCGCGAAGGTACCGGAGTGCGCGGCGGCGGTGGTGGTGACGGCGGCCTCGGCCGGGCCGCCGGTGCAGTTCCAGCCGGGGACGGCGCCCCAGGCCGAGAGGTCGGGGGCGGGCAGTTCGAAGCCGGGGTTGGTGGCCAGGTTGACGGTCGGGCCGCTCGGGGCGCTCGGGGCGCCGGCCGGGGCGGGCCCGGGGGTGGCGGAGGCCGCCGGGGCGGCGAAGGCGGTGAGCAGCGCGACGGAGGCGGCCAGCGCGGACAGGCGGGTGGACAGGCGCGCGGACTGGCACGCGGACAGGCGCGCGGACAGGCGCGTGGACATCGACACGAGAGGACTCCTGCAGGTGGGGGACACGCCCGTGGGGAGGGCGTGGCGGAATCGGAACCCTGGAACCGGGGCCTTGGGTCGGGCCCCTGGAACCGGGCTCGCGGGACCTGGGTGCTCCCGGAGGGGCGGGAGCGGATGGTGCGCCGCACTCGGACCGAGGAGAAACAATGGACTGGACCAATCGGCCCGTCAAGGGAACGGCCGGTGAACCGAGGCCCACCGCACCTGCCGCAAAAGGGACAAGACGATCCGTCAGGGGACGTACAACTCCGCGATGTCATCGGCGTAGTACTCGGCGATCGCCGCCCGGCGCAGCTTCAGGGAGGGTGTCAGCAGCCCCTGGTCCTGGCTGAACTCGCGGGCCAGCAGCCGGAACGCGCGGATCGACTCGGCCCGCGACACCGCCGTGTTCGCCGCCGCCACCGCGCGCTGGACCTCGGTGTGCAGTTGCTCGTCCGCGAGCACCGCCCACGGGTCCAACTGCTCCCGCCCGTTCGCCTTCAACCAGTGCGCCAGCGCCGCCGGGTCGAGCGTGATCAGCGCGGCCACGTACGGGCGGTCGTCGCCCACCACCAGGCACTGGGAGACCAGCGGATGCGCGGCCACCCGCTCCTCCAGCGCCGACGGGGCCAGGTTCTTGCCGCTGCTGGTGACAATCAGGTCCTTCTTGCGGCCGGTGATGGTCAGGTAGCCGTCCTCGTCCAGCCGGCCCAGGTCGCCCGTCCCGAACCAGCCGTCGATCAGGGACTCCGCCGTGCACTGCGGGTGGTTGAGGTAGCCGCCGAAGACCGAGCCGCCGCGCACCCAGACCTCGCCGTCGTCGGCGAGGGCCACCGAGGAGCCCGGCAGCGGGTGCCCGACCGTGCCCAGCTTCTGCCGCCCGATCGGGTTGGCGGTGATCGCGGCGGACGTCTCGGTCAGCCCGTAGCCCTCGTACAGGTGCAGGCCGGCGCCGGTGAAGAAGAGGCCGAGTTCGCGGCGCAGCGTCGAGCCGCCGCACATCACGCTGCGCACCCGGCCGCCGAGTACGGCCCGCAGCCGCTGGTAGACGGTCCGTTCGTAGGCGAGGTGGCGCAGCCGCAGCTTGGGACTGGGCCCGGGTCCGCGCCCGAACGCCTTCTGCTCCCGGGCGGCTGCCCAGTCGACGGCCACCTGCCGGGCCTGTTCGAAGAGTTCGCCGCGCCCGGCGTCCTCGGCGGCCCGCCGGGCCTGCTGGAAGATCTTCTCGAAGACGTACGGGACGACGTGCAGGAAGGTCGGCCGGAAGGACTCCATCGCGGGCAGCAGGGCGTCCGTGGAGACCTCGGGGACGTGTCCGATCCGGAAGCCGCCGCGGATCGCCGCGACCTGCACGGCCCGCCCGTAGACGTGTGCCAGCGGCAGGAACAGCAGGGTGGACGGCTGCCCGCCGCCGGTGTCGTGGAAGGCCTCCCGCCAGCCGCCGAGCAGTGCGTCGGCCTCGGCGGCCAGGTTGGCGTGGGTGATCAGACAGCCCTTGGGGCGGCCGGTGGTGCCCGAGGTGTAGACGACGGTGGCGACGTTCCCGGCCGTGACGCCGAGCCGCTGGCGGTGGACGAGCGAGTCGGGCACGTCGCGGCCGTCCTCGGTGATCGCGGCGACGCAGTCGCGGTCCAGCTGCCAGATGCCGGTGAGGTCGGGCAGCGCGTCGCAGACCGCGCCGACCGTCATCGCGGCGTCCTCGTCCTCGACCAGGCAGGCCACCGCCTGGGTCTCGGCGAGGATCCAGCGCACCTGCTCGGCCGCCGCGGTGGGGTAGACCGGGACGGTGATCGCGCCGATCGACCAGAGCGCGTAGTCGAACAGCGTCCACTCGTAGCGGGTGCGGGACATCAGGGCGACCCGGTCGCCGTAGCGCACGCCCCGGGTGAGCAGGCCCTTGGCGAGGGCGAGCACCTCGTCGCGGAACTCCCGCGCGGTGACGCCCCGCCACTCGTCCTGGTGCCCGTCGCGGTGACCGGAGTGGTGTCCGTCCTGGTGCTCGGCGGGGCCGGCGGTGCCCGGCGGGCCGAGGCGGCGGGCCAGCTGGACCAGGTCCGGTGTGCGTTCGGCGGTGTCGTACAGCGAGTCGGCGAGTCCTCCGGTGGCCTCGGGCCCGGCCACGGCGGGGGTGGTGAACTCGCGCACATTCCCCCCGTTGGCGTCTCGCGGCGGCACTGCCGGGCCGCGCAGGTGGAGCGAAACTATCGGATCGGCCTGTCACTGCCCAGGGTTGTGACCGTGACGCGACGAGATCGGCACCGGTCCCTGCGGAAGGTGTCGCCGCCGGGGAGGAACCGCGTGCGTTCGGTGATCGGGCAAACCGGGCGGCGGCGGATGATCCGGACGCGAGCCCGCGGTGGCCGGGAGTCGATCCTGACGTGTGCGGGGCAAGCCGGGGAAGTGGACCGGTTCGACCCTCGAACGAGTGGTCAGGGCGTAGTAGGCTCTCGCAGACCTGCGACCGGGGGCCTCCCGGCCAGGCCCGATCCGATGACGCACCATCCACGCCGACCAGCCCCGAAGCCGATCTCCGAAGCCCGCACCCGAAGCCCTTCCCGAAGCCCTTTCCCAAGCCTTTTCCGGCCGAGCCCCGCGGCTCCTCCGAACCGCTCCCCGTCCGCGCCTGGCACTTCCCGACCGAGGACTCCATGCGTCTGCGCAGCAGCTCGATCCGCGCGAAGATCATCGCGCTGCTCCTGGTGCCCATCGTCGCGCTCACCGCGCTGTGGGTGTACGCGACCTTCGCCACCACCGGAGACGTCTGGGGCCAGCTGGAGATCAGCCGTACGTACAAGGAGTTCGGGACCCCGGTCGACGAGTACGCCGACGATCTGCAGAACGAGCGCCGCGCGGCCGTCCAGCGACTGGCCGTCCCGAACTCGCAGGTCGCCGCGGACGCCTACGAACACGCCAAGGCCGCCACCGACCGCAGCCTCGACGTCCTGCGGCAGAAGAAGGACCACGCGGGCGGCAAGCTCTCCAGCTCCCAGCGCGGCCGCTTCCTGCAGATCATCGCCGCCGCCGACCAGATCGGACCGCTGCGCGCGCAGGTCGGCCGCTCCGCGCTCAACTGGGAGTTCGCGCTGGGGCAGTACAACGACCTGGTCAAGCCGGTGTTCGGCTTCCGGTCCGCCTACGTCGCCCGGCAGACCGGCCAACTCCCGCGCCAGGGGACCATCCTGATCGAGCTGGTACGCGCCCGCGAGTACCTGGCGCAGGAGGACGCGGCGATGGAGGGCCTGCGCGGCGGCGCCGCCAAGCCCACCGCCGAGCAGTACCAGGTCGCCCTGGACGCCCTGCACAACCAGCAGGCCCTGTTCACCGTCTACATCGCCGAACTCGAACCCGCCGACCAGTCCGACTACATCGCCCTGCGCGGTGGCGAGGCCTGGGCCGCGCTGGCCCGCGCCGAGGCGGACTTCGTCGGCGCCGGCGGCCCCGAGCGGGTCGCCCAGGCGATCAACGGCGACTCCTGGCGGGAGACCGCCGACCGGGCGCTCGGCGACCTCACCTCGATCAACGCCCGGATCGCCAACGGGATCGGCGAGCGTGAACGGTCCGCCGCGATCGGGCTGCTCTGGCGCGGCGGCATCGCCGGCGCGATCGGCCTGGTCGCGGTCGTCCTGTCGGTGCTGATCTCCTTCCGGATCGGGCGCGGCCTCGCCCGCGAACTGATCGGGCTGCGCAACGCGGCCAACGAACTGGCCGGCACCCGGCTGCCCTCCGTCATGCTGCGGCTGCGCCGGGGCGAGGCGGTGGACGTCGCGGCCGAGGCGCCCGAGCTGCGCTTCGGGGCAGCCGAGATAGGCCAGGTCGGCCAGGCCTTCAACGCCGTCCAGCGGGCCGCGGTCGAGGCCGCCGTCGAACAGGCCGAACTGCGGCGCGGTGTCTCGGCGGTGTTCGTCAACCTGGCCCGGCGCAGTCAGGTGCTGCTGCACCGCCAGCTCACCCTGCTTGACACCATGGAGCGCCGCACCGAGAACCCGACCGAGCTGGCCGACCTCTTCAAGGTCGACCACCTCACCACGCGCATGAGGCGGCACGCCGAGGGACTGATCATCCTCGCCGGCGGCTCGCCCGGGCGCGCCTGGCGCAAGCCGGTGCGGATGGTGGACGTGGTCCGCGCGGCGGTCGGCGAGGTCGAGGACTACGCCCGGGTGATCGTCCGGCCGTTCCCCGGCACCGGCCTGCTCGGCAGCGCCGTCGCGGACGTCACCCACCTGATCGCCGAACTCGTCGAGAACGCCGCGGTGTTCTCCCCGCCGACCACCCAAGTCACCGTCCAGGGTGAGGTGGTGGCGCACGGATTCGCGCTGGAGATCGACGACCGCGGGCTCGGGCTGAGCGATCAACTCCTCGCCGGCATCAACGAACGCCTCGCCGTGGAGCAGGAGTTCGACCTCGCCGACACCGACCGGCTGGGCCTGTTCGTGGTCAGCCGGCTGGCCCGGCGGCACGGCATCCGGGTCCACCTGCGCCCGTCCCCGTACGGCGGGACGACGGCGGTCGTGCTGATCCCGCGCGAACTGCTCGCCGAGGCGCCGGACGGCCTGCCCGAGCCGCCGCCCACCGGCCGGCGCTCCGCCCCGGTCCGGCGCGGACAGCGCGACCTGGTCGCCGTGCCCGCGCTCGGCGGTGGCGGTGGCGGTGGCGGTGGCGGCGGTACGGCGGAGGGTTCTGCTTGGGCCGCTGCCGGTTCTGCCGCCGGAGCCGGAGCCGGTGCCGGTTCCGTTGCGGGGGAGGACGAGCGGCACCGGGGCAGCGGCGGTCCCCGGCCGTCCACGTCCGAGCCGGCCCGGACGCCGGGCGGGCTGCCGCGACGGGCCTCGCGGACCAAGGGCGGGCCGGTGCTGGTGCCCGCACCGCCCAGGGACGCCGAGGACGGTGCGGGGACGGGGCGCCACCGTCGGGACGAGCCGGCCACCGCCGCTCCCGTCCTCGACGGGCCCGCGGACCCGCCGTTGGTCGCAGGCCCGCGGACCGAGGGCGGGCTGCCCCGGCGGGTCCGGCAGGCGAACCTCGCGCCGCAGCTCAAGGAGCAGCTGAAGGAGCGCCTCCGGGACCGGACCGACAGCGGTTCCGAGGACGAGGCCGCCCTCGCCGCCCGCCGGGCCCGGGAGGCCCAGGAGGCGGAGCGGGCGCGTGAGCGCTCGCCGGAGGAGGCGCGAGCCACCTTCGCCTCGTTCCAGCGGGGCTTCACCCGGGGGCGCGGCGCCACCACGTCCGGGTCGGCCCCGGCGAGTGCCCGACCCGCCGCCGTACCCGTCTGGCGGCCGCCGGACCCCACTCGGCGGGCGATCAGTCCGGCACCCGCCCCGGCGGCGCTGTCCGCGCCGTCGGGCGATGCCCGGGCGCCGCTCGCCCGCCGGGTGCCGCCCGGCCCGCCCGTCCGGCGGAACCCGGCGCCCGCACCCACGGAACGACCCGTGCCACCTGCATCAAGGGCAACACCAGAACCACGGGCAACACCTGCACCATCGGCAGCACCTGTACCAACAGCACCACCTGCACCACCCGCTCCATCGGAAGGAACTGATTCATGACCACTTCGACGCAGCCGTCCGGGGACCTCAACTGGCTCCTGGACGACCTGGTGGGGCGTGTCGCGGCCCTGCGGCACGCCGTGATCCTCTCCAGCGACGGCCTGGCCACCGGTGCCTCCCGCGACCTCGACCGCGAGGACGCCGAGCACCTGGCGGCCGTCGCGGCCGGATTCCACAGCCTGGCCAAGGGCGCCGGCGGGCACTTCAAGGTCGGCGGGGTCCGCCAGACGATGGTGGAACTGGACGAGGCGTTCCTGTTCATCACGGCGGCCGGTGACGGCAGCTGCCTGGCCGTGCTGAGCGAGGCCGAGGCCGACATCGGCCAGATCGCCTACGAGATGGCGCTGCTGGTCAAGCGGGTCGGCGAGCACCTGGCCGCCGAGCCGCGCACCGAAGCCGCGCCGCCGGGGAGATGAGCGGGCCGATGGCGGATCCGAAGGCTGAGGCGGCGGGGCGGCCCGAGCCGGACGGCTCGGGCGGCTCGGCCGCGTCGGCCCGGGCGGCCGGGATGACCGGGGCGGTCGGTCCGGCCGGGGAGGTGGCGGAGCAGATGGGCCAGGACGGGGCCGGGTCCGACCTGCTCCACCCGCGTGCCCCTGCCGACGACCGCTGGTTCGACGACGAGGCCGGCCCGGTCGTGCGGCTCTACTCGATGACCCGTGGCCGCACCCGGCCGGTCGAGGACGGCCTGTTCGACCTGATCTCGCTGATCACCGCCGCCGAGCCCGGGCCGAACGCGGGGGCCGTGCCCGCGCACGTCCTCGACCCGGAGCACCAGACCCTCCTGGCCTGGTGCCGCCGCGAGCCGCTGTCCGTCGCCGAACTCGGCTCCTACACCGACCTGCCGGTCAGCGTCGTCCGGGTGCTGCTCGGCGACCTCTACGACGCCGAGCTGATCAGCGTCACCCGACCCGTTCCGCTCGCCGAGCTGCCGGACGAGCGCCTGCTGCGAGACGTGATCAATGGACTCCGTGCGCTCTGACCACGACGGCCGCGCCGCCGCCGGCGGTACCTCTGCCGGCGCTGCCCCTGGTGGCGGCACTCCCGGCACTTCCGGCACCCCCGTCGGCCACGGCTCCGGCGGTCGCGCCAACGACCCGCGCTGGCGCGGCGGCCCGGCCGTCGCGGTGAAGGTCCTCGTCGCGGGCGGCTTCGGCGCGGGCAAGACCACGCTGGTCGGCTCGGTGAGCGAGATCCGGCCGCTGCGCACCGAGGAGGAGCTCAGCGAGCTGGGCCGCCCGGTGGACGACACCTCGGGCGTGGAGGCGAAGCGCACCACCACCGTGGCGATGGACTTCGGCCGGATCGACCTGCGGCCCGGACTCGCGCTGTACCTGTTCGGCACGCCCGGGCAGGACCGGTTCTGGTTCGTCTGGGACGAGTTGGCCCGCGGCGCGCTCGGCGCGCTGGTGCTCGCGGACACCCGGCGGCTGGCCGACTGCTTCCCCTCGGTCGACTTCTTCGAGCAGCGCGGCATCCCGTTCGTGGTCGCGGTGAACTGCTTCGACGGCACCGAGCGGTTCTCCCCGGACGAGGTCCGCGACGCGCTCGACCTCGACCCGGACATTCCCGTGCTGCTGTGTGACGCGCGCCTGCGGGAGGACGGGAAGGAACTCCTGGTCGCGCTCGTCGAGCACGCCGCCGCCCGTCGCCGCCGCGCCCCGGCCCGGACCTGACGCCACCGCACCCCGGCCCCGGCCCCGGTCCTGGCGCTGGCGCTGGCGCGAATCGGTCCTGGCGTCGCCGCGACCCGGTCTGACGACACCGCGCCCCCGGTCCGGCACTGCACCCGCACAGAGGCTTCACAGAGCCTCCGAGTCGCCCGACGTCTCATTCGGTTGTCCGCATCCCGGACGTTCGGTGTGCCGAAGGTTGCCTAGACCGGCCCGGCGTGGAAGGCTCTGGGCACGAAAGCCGCCCGGCCATGCCGTCGGGAGGGCCGGAAACGTTCCGTTCACGAAGGCGCGCATCGACGACGACGCGCCGTTGTGCAGAGCAAGGGGGAGGGCAGCAGGATGACCGTCGGCCGGCGACGCGCCACGACCGATCCCGCCCCCGTCACGCCGGTGCTCACCGTCCGCCGCTACATCGACCAGGCGCTGATCTGCAGCGCCTGTTGTCGGTGACCGGCCGGCCCCTTCCCGGTACGTCCCTGACGATCCCGGCCCACCCGGCCGCCGTCTGACGCACCGCCAATCCCGTCGACCAGGCCGTAGCGGACCCGCCCCATCCGGCGTGCCGCGACCGCCGATCCGGCCCCGCCTCGCGGAGAGACCACCAGTGAACATCGCCTGCACCAGCCCCGCCCCCGGCATCGCCGGCCGTCCCCGCTCGACCGGGGCGGCCTCCGCGATGTGCGACGGCGGACCGGCCAGGCGGTGGAACGGGCGCGCGAACCGCGCCGGGGACAGCCACCAGGGTCACCTCGATCTTGAGCCGTTCTGGCCGTCCCGGCAGCCGCACCTGTTCGATCAGACGTGTCCGGGCTCGCCCAGCGCGTCCCGGCCCTCCGCAGGCTGATTCCGGATCAGCCCGGCAGTACGCCCGGTCGACGCGCAGACGACTCCACCCCGTCCGTCACGCGCGAAATGAGCGGCACACCATGTCTTCTTCATCCACGGCCACCCTGCCCCTGCCTTCCGCGACCCCGCACCTGCGCGCGGTCCGCTCCGTCCCCGGCGTCGCCCCGGTCGGCTCCGGCCTCTCCGGCGCGCCGGGCTCCTCCGCCTCCCCGCACTCGCACGGCTCGTCGGCCGCCGAGCGATGGCCCGGGGGAGCGGTCCGGTCCTCCCATGCGGTCCCGTCCCGCCCGGCGGGCGCGGGTGTCGCACCCCAGCCGGGTGCGGTCCTCCCGGCCGCACCGGCCGCCCTGCTCGCCGCGCTGCCCGAGGGCGCGACCGTCGTCGCCGCCCTGCCGCAGGGTGCGCTGCCGCAGGGTCTGCTCGCTCAGTACGGCACGCAGTTCGGCGCCGGTGCCGGGAGCCCGATGGTCGGGTACCTGGTGCTCGTGCCGGCCGACAGCCCGGTGGCGGCGGTGCCCGGCGCGCCCCTCGGCGGGCCCTCGGGTGCGCAGCACGGCGGTGCGCACTCCGGTGCGCCCGTGAATGTGCCCGCACAGGCCGGTGTCCGTCCGGTCCGACCGGCCGGGCGCGGCATCGCCGTCGACGCCGAGCGGCGCAACGCCTACGTCGACGGGCGGCTGCTCGACCTCACCTACCTGGAGTTCGAGCTGCTCGCCCACCTCACCGAGCACCCGCAGCGGGTGCACACCCGGGACCACCTGGTCTCGGCGGTCTGGGGCTACGGCCACGTCGGCGACGGCCGCACGGTCGATGTGCACGTCGCCCGGCTGCGCCGCAAGCTCGGACCTGGCTACCGCGACACGATCGTGACGGTCCGTCGGGTCGGCTACAAGTACACCCCGGCCAGCTGATCGGCCACTGAGCCTCCTGCCGCGGCGGGTTGCCCGTGCTTTCGTGGAACGGGCAGCCCGCTGCGGCATTGTGATGTTGCGTCAGGCGAGCTGGTCGGGTGGCAGCGTTGCGTCAGGCGCGTTGGTCGGGTGGCAGCAGCAGGACGGCGAGTGCGTCGGCGCAGGTGCGGGCATGGCCCAGGAACCAGTCCAGGCGGTCGTCGGTCAGGTGTGCCGGGGTCGAGCGGACGGCCAGCGCGAACCGGGCCTGCCCGGTGCCGTCCAGGACGGGCACGGCCACCGTCCGCACCCCGGCCGCCGACTCGCCGTCGTTGAGCGCGTACCCGGAGCCCCGGACCTTCGCCAACTCCTCGTCGAGCAGCGCCGGTTCGGTGATCGTCCGGTCGGTGAACGACGGCAGCGGGCCAAGTGTCGACACCGCCGGCTCGCCCGGGCGCGGCCAGGCCAGCAGCACCTTGCCGAGCGCCGTGGAGTGCAGCGGCCGACGCAGCCCGAGGCCGGTGTCCGGGCGGACGGAGGCCCCCACCAGGATGACCGCGTGCGGACCGCTGCGGATCGCGAGGTCCGCGGTCGCACCGGTGCGTCGGGACAGCCGGTCCAACTCGGGTGCGGCCAGGTGCAGTCCGCGCTGGTGGAAGGTGAGTTGGCCGAGTTCGGCGACCGCCGGGCCGAGCCGGTAGCGCGCGGTCTGCTCGTCCTGCTCCAGGAAGCCGGCGCTGACCAGCGTCCGGGCCAGCCGGTGCGCGGTGGAGACGGAGAGGTCCATCCGGCGGGCCAGGTCGGAGGCGCTCAGGTCGGGGCCGTTGTCGTGGAAGCAGTGCAGCAGCCCCAGCGCACGCTGGACGGCCTGCGCACCGGCCGGCGGGCCCTGGACGGCGGTGGCGGCCTCGGCCATGGCACCTCGCGTTTCGGTTCGGGAATCCGGCTGGATCACCGGGAGGAGTCTCAGCGTAGGGCAGCGAGTGCTGCGGGATTGTGTCGACGACGTTGCAATGGAATGGCGTTGATGAACAAGTGATCCCACCATGTGGCAAAACCTTGCCTCCGGCTCGATCGTCGTGGAACGCTCCTCACATCGCGCCGGACGCCCTCCGCCCGGCGCACCACCCGCAACCCGACCCGCAGGAAGGAGCGACGCCGTGACGATCCACCGGTGCCCCGCCTCCTGCGCGTGTTGTCGCTGACGCTCCCCTCGCGCCGCACCGTCCGGCGTTCCCCGCCTCGCGCGACTCACGGCCTCGCCCGACACGCCCGTCTCGCTCGAAACGCCCGCCTCGCCCGTCTCGCCATTTCGTGTAACTCCCCGACGCCGCAGGTCCCGTGACCCGCGTGGCGTGCCCAGTCCCGCAGCCTTCCGGCGCCCGCCGAACCCGCCCCCTCCGCAGAGGACCACACCCCGTGCCCAGTCCTTCCCCCAGTACCCCCGACACCCTCTGGTTCACCCGCTGCCCGGTGCCCACCGCCACCGGGATCGCCGCCGACCAGGGTTGGCTCGCCCGCGAGTTCGCCGCCGACGGGATCGCCGTCCGCTCGCTCCAGGACGCCCCGCCGGAGGTGGCCGCAGACCACCACTACACCCACGCGCTCACCCGACTGTTCCGCGAGGGCGGCAACGTCCCCGCGCTGTGGGCCCGTTCGCGCGGCGAACGGACCCGGCTGATCGGCCTCACCTGGATCGAGGAGCGCCAGGTGGTCCTGGTCCGGGCCGGCAGCGGCGTCACCGGCCCCGGCGACCTGCGCGGGCTGCGGCTGGCGGTCCCACATCATGGCATCGGCATCGACTTCTGGCGGGCGATGGCCCTGGCCGGCTTCCGTGGCGCCCTCGGCCTCGCCGGGCTCACGCTGGACGACGCCGAGCTGGTCGACGTCCCGGGCCTGCCCGGCGGCGGGCAGTGGGCCGGCGAACTGGCCGCGCTGCGGGACGGTGTGGTGGACGCCGTGTACGTGAAGGGGGCGCTCGCCGTCGAGGCGGCCCGCCGGGTCGGGGCGGAGGTGGCCGTGGAACTGGACGCGGTGCCGGACCGCCGGGCCCGGGTCAACAACGGGACGCCCCGGCCGGTCACCGTCCACCAGCAACTGCTGGACGAGCAGCCGGAGCTGGTCGCCCGCTTCCTCGCCGTTCTGCTGGAGGCCGCCGACTGGGCGGCCGAGCACCCGGCGGAGGTGGTGCGGATCCTGCGGGCCGAGACCGGCGCGGGCGCCGAGGGCGTGGCCGGGGCGTACGCGCCGGGCAGCCACCGCACTCTGCACCTTGACCTCTCGGCGGAGCGCCTGGACCTGCTGGCGCAGCAGGAACGTTTCCTCGGGGACCGGGGATTCCTCGCCTCCCCGGTCGACATCCCCGGCTGGGCCGACCCGGAACCCCTGCGCGCCGCCCACGAGCTGCTGCGCGAACGGCGCCGCGCCGCAGTGGGCGGCTGAGCGCCGTCGGCCGTCGGCTGACAGATCATTACCAACAGATTTCAGCAGACAGATTTCAGATAACAGATTTCGAAACCTGTCACTTGTCAGCTGTCCTTCGTTTGGAGACCCCGTGAAGACCCCCCGCCTCGCCCTCGCCGCCACCGCGCTGCTCGCCTCCACCGCACTGGCCGCCTGCGGCTCGTCCGCCGACGGGGCCAAGGCCTCCGCCGGCGGCAAGGCCGACGTGGTGCTCCGCCTGCCCGACCCCGGAAACAACGGGTTCCTCGCCCGCGGCAAGAAGGACGGCTCGCTGGACAAGGCCCTGGCCGCCGTCCACGCCAAGGTCGCCTGGACCGGCAGCGCGGGCCCGTTCGCCCCGGCCGCACAGGCCCTGTCCGCCGACCAACTGGACGTCGCCCAGGGCTCGATCACCTCGGCCGTCGCGGCGCTCGCCCAGAAGCCCGGATTCAAGCTGTTCGCCCAGACCGCGCCCGACGGCGTCGGCGAAGGGATCCTGGTGAAGAACGACTCGCCCATCAAGTCCGTCCAGGACCTGGTCGGCCGCAAGGTCGCCGTCTCCCAGGGCGGCACCAGCGAGTACCTGCTGCTCAAGGCGCTGGAGAAGAACGGCGTCCCGGCCGACAAGGTCGAACGGGTCTACCTGCGCGCCGACCAGACGGCCGGCGTCTTCAACTCCGGCCAGGTGGACGCCTGGGCGACCTGGAACACCTTCTCCACGCCCACCATCGCCAACGCCGGGGCGCACTTCCTGGCCAACGGCAAGGAGGTCGGCTCCGACAACTACGCCGTCTGGGCCGTCCGCAACGGGTTCGCGGACAAGCACCCCGAGGTGGTCAAGGCCTTCTACACCTACCTGCGCGAGAACGGCCTCAAGGAGAAGGCGGACCCGGCCGCCTACCTCAACGTCTTCACCGAATCCGGCCCGACCGCCGTCACCCCAGCCGAGAAGGACATCGCGGTGAACGTCAGCGGGCAGGGCGCCGCCGCGGAGGCCATCTCCGACGCCGACACCGCCCGCTTCGGCACCGTCGCCCGGTTCTTCGCCGACCAGAAGGTCACCAAGCAACTCGTGGACGTCAAGCCGTACCTGATCGACATCAACAAGCTCGGGGACGGTGCCAAGTGACCACCGCCGCCCCCGAACACACCACCGACGACACCCGAGCCGCCCTCGACGCCGGACTCGTCACCCCGCACACCAGGCGGCAGCGACCCCGCCCGCGCGCCCTCGCCGTGATCCTGCGCACCCTGGGCCCGCTCGCCCTGCTCGGCGGCTGGGCGCTCGCCTCCGCCACCGGCGCGCTCACCCAGGACGTCCTCGCCTCACCCGCCCAGGTCGCCGAAGCCGTCGGCGAGTTGTGGGGAGACGGCCAGCTCGCCGATGCGCTCGGGGTCTCCCTCACCCGGGCCGGCCTCGGCCTGCTCTTCGGCGCGACCACCGGTCTGGTGCTCGGCGTGGTCACCGGCTTCACCCGGCTCGGCGAGGAACTGCTCGACTCCGCGATCCAGGTGCTGCGCACCGTCCCGTTCCTGGCGCTGGTCCCGCTGTTCATGGTGTGGTTCGGCATCACCGAGACCGCGAAGGTCGCCCTGATCGGCGTCGCCACCAGCTTCCCGATGTACGTGTCCGCCTCCGGCGGCGTCCGCAACACCGACCGCAAGCTGGTCGAGGCGATGCGCAGCTTCGGGCTCGGCCGCTGGGCCATCGTGCGCACCGTCGTCCTGCCCGGCGCGCTGCCCGCCCTGCTGTCCGGTCTGCGACTGTCGATGACGCTCAGCGTGATCGCCCTGATCGCCGCCGAGGAGATCAACTCCACCGAGGGGATCGGATACTTGATGGCCCAGGCACAGAACTACTCGCGCACCGACATCCTCGCCGTCTGCATCCTGATCTACGGGTTGCTCGGCCTCACCGCCGACGCGGTCGTCCGGGTCCTGGAACGCCTCCTGATGCCGTGGCGCCAGGCCGTCCAGGGAGCAGCCCGATGAGCACCGCCACCTCCGCCACCTCGGCGCCTTCCACCTCCGCGCCCGCGACCGCCGCTCCGGCCGTCCATCTGCGGGGCCTGCGAAGGGTGTTCGGCACCCGGGCCGTCCTCGACGGCGTCGATCTCTCCATCGCCCGGGGCGAGTTCGTCGCACTGCTGGGCGCCAGCGGCACCGGCAAGACCACCCTGCTGCGCATCCTCGGTGCGCTCGACCGGGCCGACGAGGGCACCGTACTCGTCCCGCCGGTGCGTACGGTGGTCTTCCAGGAGCCCCGACTCGTGCCGTCCAAGCGGGTGTTGGCCAACGTCACGGTCGGCCTGCCGCGCGGCGCCGCGACCCGGGAGACCGGACTCAAGGCGCTCGCCGAGGTCGGCCTGGACAAGCACGCCGACGCCTGGCCGGCCACCCTCTCGGGCGGCGAGGCGCAGCGCGTCGCGCTCGCCCGGGCCCTCGTCCGCGAACCCCAACTGCTGCTGCTCGACGAGCCGTTCGCCGCACTGGACGCGCTCACCCGACTGCGCATGCAGGACCTGGTCGGCGACCTCGTCCGCCGCCACCGCCCCGCCGTGCTGCTGGTCACCCACGACGTGGAGGAGGCCGTCCGGCTCGCCGACCGCGTCGCCGTCCTGCGCGACGGCCTGCTCGTGCGCGACGAACCGGTCGCCGTCGACCACCCCCGCGACCCCGCCGACCCGGCCTTCGCCGACCTGCGCCGCCGACTGCTGGCCGACCTCGGCGTCCACTGACCCGTCAGCAGCCCCACCGAACCGTCCTCAAGAACGCCACCCCGCACCACCGGAGTTGAACAGATGACCGTGACCCTCGGCGTCCACGCCAGCAACCCCTCGCTCTACTACCTCGCCCGGTTGCCCTACCTGGACGAGGAACTGGCCCCGCTCGGCGAGACCGGCGCCTTCCACCACTACGCCGACGGCACCCGCACCGGTGCGCTGCTCGCCGACGGCACCATCGACTTCGGCGGGACGGGATCGACCCCGCCGGTCACCGCCCAGGCGGCCGGCCACGACCTGGTGTACGCGGCGGTCTCCGCACCCCGGCCCGACCACGGCGCCCTGCTGGTGCTGGACGGCGGCCCGGTCCGGGCGGTGGCGGACCTCAAGGGCGGCACCGTCGTGCTGGGCATCGGATCCTGGCAGACCCACCTGCTCGCCAAGGCCCTGCACGCGCAGGGGCTCTCGTACGCCGAGGACGTCACCCCGGTGCGCCCGGCGGCCGGCGAGGACCAGGCCCAGCGGCTGCGCGACGGCGAGATCGCGGGGTGGATCGCCCAGGGCGCCGAACTGGCCGCCGCCCGCCGGAGCGGGGGTTTCCGGGAGCTGATCCGCACCGGCGACGTCATCACCGACCGCTCGGTGTTCTTCACCCGCCGGGACTTCGCGACCGAGCGCCCCGAGGTGGTCGCCGCGATCGCCGCCGCGCTGCGCCGCGCGGACGCCTGGGTGGCCGCCCACCCGGCCGAGGCGGCCGCGATCGCGGCGGAGCAGCTGGGCGGCTCGGCCGTCGACTGGCAGACGGCGCTGGCCGCACTGCCGTGGCAACTGGAGCCCGCCACCGCCGGGTTCATCGCCGAGCAGCAGGAGGCCGCGGACATCTTCCACGGGGTCGGGTTCATCGACCGGGCGCTGACCGTCGCCGACGCCCATCTGCCCGCGCTGGAGGCCCCGGTGGCCGCCGCGCTCGCCAAGGCGGTCTGAACCATGGCCTCCGAAGTCCTCTGGTACATCATCCCGCGCGAGGGCCACTACCCGTGGGAGCCGGCCGGCCGCCGCCCGGTGGATCTGCGCTACCTGCAGCAACTGGCGGGAAGTGTCGAGCGGTTGGGCTACACCGGCGCCCTGCTCGCGACCGACCTCTACGACGTGTGGACGCTCGGCAGCGCGCTCGCGGCCGCCACCACCCCGGCGTTCAAGCCGCTGCTGGCCGTCCACCCGGGGCTGGTCTCGCCCACCCTGCTGGCGAAGATGGCGCTCAGCTTCGACCGGATGCACGGCGGTCGGCTGCGGTTCAACGTGGTCAACGGCTCGACCGCGCAACTGCGCGAGTACGGACTGGACGTCGAGCACGACGACCGCTACCGGCTGAGCGCCGAGTACTGGTCGATCGTCAAGCGCCTGACCGCCGGCGAAGTCTTCGACCACAAGGGCGAGTTCTACGACCTGAAGAACGCGGGCGCGAGCCTGCGGGAGCTGGAGCCGGTCCAGCCCGGCGGCATCCCGCTCTGGTTCGGCGGCAGTTCGGCGGCCGGCATCGAGATGGCGGCCGAGCACGTGGACGTCTACCTGACCTGGGGCGAGCCGCCGCACCTGCTCAAGGAGAAGCTGGACCTGGTCCGGGCGCGGGCCGCCGCCCACGGCCGGACCCTGCGGATCGGGCTGCGGCTGCACCTGATCGTCCGCGACACCGAGGACGAGGCCTGGGCGGCCGCCGACCGTCTGCTCGACGTCACCAGCGAGGCCACGTACGCCCGCCAACTGGGCGGCGCCAAGGGGGAGGACGGGGTCGGCTGGCAGCGGCAGTTCCGCCAGCACGGCGGCAAGGTGCCCGCGCGGGCCCGGGAGCTGGAGGCCTACCCGAACCTCTGGCCGGGAATGAGCCTGTTCCGCCCCGGCCCCGGTACGGCGGTGGTCGGCTCGACGGCCCAGGTGGTCGAGCGGTTGCAGGAGTTCGAGTCGCTGGGCGTCGACACCTTCATCCTCTCCGGCAACCCCCTGCTGGAGGAGGCCCACCGGGTTGCGGAAACGGTACTGCCCGCCCTGGGCATCCGCCGCTGACGGCTGACGGCTGACGGCTAACAGATAGCAACTGACAGCTGACAGATGATGAAATCTGTCAGCTGTCAGTTGTTCGCCCGTTCCGCCGGCAAGCCCCGCCCGCCCCCTCCCCGCTCAGAGGCTGAGTCGGTCGATCTCCGCCAGCTCCTCCGCGGTCAGCGGACCGCCCGCGAGCGCGTCGATGTTCTGGTCCAGCTGGGCGACGCTGCTCGCCCCGATGATCACCGAGACCACCCGGGGGTCCCGCAGGACCCAGCACAGCGCGAGCTGCGCCAGCGTCTGCCCGCGCCGCTCGGCGACCTTGTTGAGTGCCCGCAGCTGCTCCAGCTTCGGCCCGCTGAGCGCCTCCTCGGTCAGGAACCGCCCGACCGACATCCGCGAACCGGCCGGCACCTCGCCCGACAGATAGCGGTCCGTCAGCAGACCCTGGGCGAGCGGAGAGTAGGCGATGAGGCTGGTGTGGGTCTCGCCCACCGCGTCCAGCACGCCCTCCTCCACGTACCGGTTGAGGATCGAGTACGCCGACTGGTTCAGCAGCACCGGCGTGCCCAGCTCGCGCAGGATCGCCACCGCCTCCCGGTGCTGCTCCGCCGGGTAGTTGGAGATCGCCGCGTACAGGGCCTTGCCCGAGCGCACCGCGCTGTCCAGCGCGCCCATCGTCTCCTCGAGCGGGGTGTCGGGGTCGTAGCGGTGGGAGTAGAAGACGTCGACGTAGTCCAGTCCCATCCGGCCCAGCGACTGGTCCAGGCTGGCCAGCAGGTACTTGCGGCTGCCGCCGTTGCCGTACGGGCCGGGCCACATGTCCCAGCCGGCCTTGCTGGCGATGAACAGCTCGTCGCGGTACGGGCGGAAGTCCTGGGCGAACAGGTAGCCGAAGTTGCGCTCGGCGCTGCCGTACGGCGGGCCGTAGTTGTTCGCGAGGTCGAAGTGGGTGATCCCCCGGTCGAAGGCGCGGCGCAGCACCGCCCGCTGGACCTCCAGCGGCTGGGCGTCACCGAAGTTGTGCCAGAGGCCGAGGGAGACGGCCGGCAGCTGAACGCCGCTGCGGCCGGCCTTGCGGTAGGTCATCGAGGCATAGCGGTCATCCGCGGCGAGGTAGCTCATGCCGGACATCTTGCCAGTCGCCGCGAGCGGATCAAGCCCTTGCCCCGTTTCTGACCGGTGCTTATGCTCGCGGAGGATCGTACGCGTGCGAGGCGAGGGGGGAGTCGTGATGACCGTCCAGACTGTGACCGCACCCGCGACCCCAACCGCGATCGTGCCCGCGGCGGCACCCGTGACCGCGCCCGCGGCCGCCGCGGCCCGCTGTTGTCGCGGCCGCCGCTGCACCTCGCGCTGACGCCGCCCCAGAGCCGCTCCGCCGCGATCCCCTCCCGGTGCCGCCCGCGTGAGCGCAGCCCGTACCCGGGCGTTCCGCGCGGGCCGCCGCCGCCCCTCCTCGGCAGCCGTGCCCGCGCCTCGGGTCAGGGCGTCGCGCCGAGGCCCCATCGAGCGCCCCCAAGGAGACCGCCGTGCGGTTCACCGTCTCGTCCCTCGTCGCCAACGGACCCGATCCCGTGACCGGCGTCCAGCGCACCCCGCAGGAGAAGCTGTGGAACGTCATCGACCAGGCGGTCGTGGCCGAGCAACTCGGTTACGACGGCTACGGCGTGGGGGAGCGGCACGGTGAACCGTTCCTCTCTCCGGCGCCGCCGGTGCTGCTCAGCGCGATAGCGGCCCGCACCTCCACCATCCGGCTGTTCACCACGGTGACGGTGCTGAGCATCCTGGATCCGGTCCGGGTCGCCGAGGACTACGCCCTGCTCGACCAGCTCTCCGGAGGCAGGGTCGAGTTGATCATCGGCAAGGGCAACGACCCGCGGCACTTCGACCTGTTCGGCCTGCCCGAGGAGCGCCAGTGGGACGCGCTCGCCGAGAACTACGGCCTGTTGCGCCGGCTCTGGCGCGAGGAGAGGGTGACCTGGGAGGGCTCGACCCGCCCGCCGCTCAAGGACGTGGCCGTCGCGCCGCGCCCGTTGCAGGACCCGATCCCGGTGTGGCACGGCAGCGCGACCAGCACCCAGTCCACCGACCTGGCCGCCCGCTACGGTGATCCGCTCTTCTCCGCCAACTCCTTCCACCCGCTGGCCAAGTACCGCTCCCTGGTGGAGCACTACCGCGAGCGCTGGGCGCACTACGGGCGCGATCCGAGGGAGGCCAGGGTGGGCGCGAGCTTCGGCGGGCTGTACGTCGCCAAGCGCTCGCAGGACGCGGTCGAGGGCTTCCGTCCGTACTGGGACGCGATGTTCGCTTCGGCGGCCGGTCGGCACAACAAGTCGCCGTTCGCCTCGCTGGAGGACGCGCTGGAGCACGGTTCGGCCCTGGTCGGAAGCCCGCAGCAGGTGATCGAGAAGATCCACCGCTATCACGAGGCCTTCGGCAACGAGGTGGTCGGGATCGGAGTCGACGCTCTGACGGAAGGGGCGCAGCGGGAGCAGTTGGAGCTGTTCGCGGCGGAGGTGGCCCCGGTGGTCAGGCGCGAGCTTCCGTGAGCGCCCGCCCGACGTGACGCGCGCCACCGGCCGCGGTGGAGTGCCGCCGGTCGGGGCGGGGGAGACGAGCGGGCGAGGGGCCGTGGCCGCCGGGGGGCGGCGCACGGCCCTCGGTCGTCCCCGGCGCGGACCCGTCCGCCCGCCTCGTCCCCGCCTTGCCCCCGCCTCATCCCCGGCGCGGACCGCTTCGGCCCGCCCCGCGTCCGCGTCGAGCCGGGCCATCCCTGGCCTTCTGTACCTACTGGTATGTACAGTGGTTCGCATGACCACCCAGGACCGCCTCATCGAGAGCACCCAGGCACTCCTCTGGGAGCGCGGCTACGTCGGCACCAGCCCCAAGGCCATCCAGCAGCACGCCGGTGTCGGCCAGGGCAGCATGTACCACCACTTCGCCGGTAAGCCCGACCTCGCCGCCGCCGCCCTGCGCCGCAGTGCCGAGCAGCTGCGGGGAGTCGCCGCCGCCGACCTGTCCGCCCCCGGCAGCGCGTACGACCGCATCGCCGCCTACCTGCGCCGCGACCGCGACGTACTGCGCGGCTGCCGGATCGGCCGGATGGCCCAGGACCCGGACGTCATCGCCGACCCCGAACTGCGCGCCCCCGTCGAGGAGACCTTCGACTGGCTGCGCGCCCGGATCGCCGAGTTGGTGGCCGAGGGCCAGGCGGCGGGCGAGCTCGCCCCCGGTGTCGACCCGGCCGACACCGCCGCCGCCGTGGTCGCCGTCGTCCAGGGCGGCTACGTCCTGGCGCGCGCGGCCGGCCGGGCCGAGCCCTTCGAACAGGCCGTACGCGGCGCCCTCGGCCTGCTCGCCGCCCAGCGCACCGCCTGACCGCGCCGCGCACGGCTGGGCGGCCGCGTGGCCGGCCGCGTGACCGTGCGACCGACCCGGCAACCGAGCGCGTGACCGACTGGCCGAGCGATGCCCGCTCGACGATCCGACCGAGGAGACCCGCCGTGCACGCCATGCAGTACGAGATCACCCTCCCCGCCGACTACGACCTGGGGATCATCCGCAAGCGCGTCGCGGACAAGGGCCATCTGCTCGACGCGCACCCGGGCCTCGGGCTCAAGGCGTACCTGGTCCGCGAGCGGGGCCGCGACGGGTCGCCCGTCAACCAGTACGCGCCGTTCTACCTCTGGCGCACCGTCGAGGGCATGAACAGCTTCCTCTGGGGACCGGGCTTTCGCGGCCTGAGCGCCGACTTCGGCCGCCCGGCCGTCCGTCACTGGCTCGGCGCCGGCCTGGCCCACGGCGCCGTGCCGGACGCTCCGGCGACCTCGACCTCGACCTCGACCGCGACCTCGACCGCGACCACGACCACGGCTACCCGCCACACCGTCAGGCTCTCCGAGTCCGACGATCCCGCCGAGGCGGTCGAGCGGGCCCTCGCCGAGTTGCCCGCGCACCCCGCTCTGCACACCGCCGCCGTCGCGGTGGACCCGAGCCGCTGGGAGCTGGTCCGCTTCGCCCTCTGGCGCGGCCCCGCCCCGGACGACGTGCCGGGCATCCGCTACCAGGTGCTGCACCTGTCCCGTCCCGAACTCGACCGGCTGCCCGGCGGCCGGCACTGGTGAAAGGTTTCGCCACTCCCATGACCAGCCCCACGACCGCCCCCGCGACCGACCCCGCCGCCCTGGCCCCCGCCCCGATGGCACCGGCCGACCTGACCCCCGCGCCGCTCGACCGCGAAGCCGGCTACGCCCTGCTCGCCGACCTCGCCGGCCCGGTCGCCGCCGCGACCCTCGGCGGCCTGGACGGTCTCGCGCCCGGCTTCCCCGACTGGATCGTCACCAGTCTCTTCGGCGGCACCTACCAGCGCCCAGGTCTCGCCCTGCGCGACCGGCAGGTGGCCAACCTGGCCGCGCTCACCGCCCTCGGCGGCGTGGAGCCGCAGCTCGCCGACCACGTTCGCAACAGTCTGCGGATCGGCCTGGCCAGGGAGGAGATCACCGAGGTCATCGTCCACCTCGCCCCCTACGTCGGCGTCCCCAAGGCCCTGGCCGGCCTGCGGGTCGCCGCCGCCACCTTCGCCGAGGCGCCCCCGACCGAGGCGTCCCCGACCGAGGCGTCCCCGACCCCGGCAGACCTGGTCCCCGCGTCCCCGGTCCCCGTATCCCCGACCGAGGCGGACCCGGCATGACCCCCATGATCCATACCGTCCTCGGCGACCTCGACCCCGCGGAACTCGGTGCCACCGACTCCCACGACCACCTCTTCATCCGCAGCCCCCTGCTCCCCGGCGAGGAACTGGACGACCCGGCCGCCGCCGAGGGCGTCCTGCGCGCCTTCGCGGCGGCCGGCGGACGGTCGTTCGTCCAGTGGACCCCGTACGGCATGGGCCGCGGAGCGGACTCCCTCGCGAAGCTCTCCCGTGCGACCGGAGTCCACGTCGTCGCCGCCACCGGCCTGCACCAGGAGGCCCACTACGACCCGGACACCCTCCCCGCCCTGTACGACGGGCTGGCCGAACGCTTCATCGCGGAACTCACCACCGGGCTGACGGCCGAACCGGCCACCGAGCTGCCTGGACCGCCCGTAGCCGCCGAGGCCCCCGCAGCAGTCGAAGCCCCCGAAGCACCCGCGTCGCCCGAGGCCGTCCGGGCGGGCCTGATCAAGATCGCCTGCGACCCCGGGACCACCACGGCGCACACCCGGCGGGTGATGGCCGCGGCCGCCGACGCGCACCACGCCACCGGTGCCCCGATCGCCGTCCACCTCGAACCCCGAGCCGACCCGCACCTCGTCCTGAACCGGCTGCACGTTCGACACGGCGTCCCGCCCCACCGGATCGTCCTCGGCCACCTCACCCGGCTGCCGGATGTGCGGGTGCACCGCGAACTCGCCGCGGAAGGCGTCTACTTCGCGCTGGACAGTCCTTCCCGGGCCGGCCACCCGGCCGACCACCAGGCGTTCGACGTCATCGCGGACCTCGTCGAGGCCGGCCACGCCTCCCGTCTTCTCCTCGGCGCCGACACCACCACCCGCACCGCCCGTCGGGCCGACGGCCCGACCACACTGCTCAACGACCTCGTCCCACGGCTCGCCCGCGCCTTCGGCCCCGAACTGCCCGGCCTCCTCCTCACCGCCAACCCGGCCGCCGCCTTCGCCACCGACTGGCGCACGCCCTGAACCGTCCCCGCTCGGCCCCGCCCCGGTCTCGACCCGTCGCAGGCCGACCCCGGGTCTCCGGTGAAGGCCCGCCGCCCACGCCCTACCGTGACGGCCATGGTGACCCTGCGCATCCTCACGACCGACGACTGGCCGCTCTGGCGCGACCTGCGCCTCGCCGCCCTCTCCGACTCGCCGCACGCCTTCAAGGCCCGCCTGGAGGACTGGCACCACGGCGGGGAGGAACGGTGGCGCGCCCGGTTGCACCTTCCGGGCGCCCACCACGTCGCGGCGCTGCTGGACGGTCCGGATGGTCCGGACGGTCCGGACGCCACTCCCGTCGGTCTGGCGGACGGTCTCCCCGGAGCCGACGGCGTACGGGAGTTGCGCTCGGTGTGGGTCGGACCGGAGGCACGCGGCAGGGGCGTCGCCGACCTGCTGCTGGAGGAGGTCGAGCGCTGGGCCCGCGCATCCCGTGGCACCACGCTGCGCCTCGCGGTGCTCCCCGGCAACGAACCGGCGATCGCGCTCTACCGCCGACACGGCTTCACCGCGCTCGCCGAGCCCGGCGGGCTGCTCGCGGACGGGGTCACCCGGGAGCTCGTGATGGCGAAGCCACTGCGCTGACGGTCGCAGCTGACGGCCGGACGGGCCGGTCACCCGCCGATCCACCCCGCCACCCGCTCGACGGCCGCGAACGCGCCGAAGGCGAGCAGCCGCGTCAGCTCCCCGTCGTCGGCCCCGGGCCGAACGGCGCGCCAGGCGGCCACGTCGGCCTCCGCGAGCCGGTACGGCGCGAGGGCGGTGAGCAGGGCGAGCCGGGCGGCCGGGCGCTCGGGTGCGGCGAGCCCGGCCAGGTACGGGCCGACGGGGTCGCCGCCGAGCGGCGGGTGGGTGCCGTCCCAGGTGGCCAGCGCGTCCAGGACGGCGGCGCGGGCGGGGTCCGTCAGCAGGCCGCCGCCCTCCGACGCGGCCGCGCGCAGGGCGAGGTAGGCGGGGCCGATCGCGCCGTCCCCGGCCCAGGCGGGCGTGGCGCCACCAGGGGAGGGGACGGGGGAGCCGCCGAGGACGGTGAGGCCGGCGCCGGGTACCACCGTGAGACGGGCCGCCTTCGCCACCGCCAGTGCGGCGGTCCGCCGCTCGTCGACGGAGTGGCGCAGGGCTTCCGGCAGCAGCGCCTCCTCATCCAGGAGAGCGGTGACCATGCGGTTGATGAAGTGGGTGACCAGCACCGTCCCGACGAACTCGGGAGCGAGGGAGGCCGGGAAGGGCGGGCGGGCCAGGGCCTGATCCCCCGGTGTACGGGTGGCCGCCGCCCAGGCGAGCAGGGCCGCCTGCCCGGCGTCCTCGGGGGCGCGGCCGGTCCTGGCGGCCTCGGCGAGGCGGTGGTCGCCGGCGCCGTGGGCGAGCAGGGCGTGCGCCTCGGTGCAGAACGGGCAGCGGTTGGCGAGCGAGACGGCGCCGGCCACGGCCTCCTTGTCGGTGCGCGCCGCGGCCCCGGCCAGTTCGGCCTCGCGCAGCAGCGCCCAGGTGGCGGAGAGCACCGCGGGGGCGGGCGAGAGGCTCATCAGCGGGCCGTCGGCGAGCAGGAAGTCCCGCTCCATCTGGGCGTACACGGCGGCCACCTGGCCGGTGGCGGCCTCGGGTCGGACGGGCGTGGTGTGGCGGTAGGGCGCGGGCATGCGGGTCCCCTCCTGATGTCCCGGACTTCTGTCCCAGCTATCGCAACCCGCAGTTGCGATACGGTGAGCGTGACACGCCGCTCGCCCTAACGCAACCGGGAGTTGCAATGCGCCCCGCCGAACCCGCCGAACCCGTCGAACCTGCCGAAGCCGCCGAACCTGCCGAAGCCGTCGAGCCCGTCGAGCCCGTGGAACCCGCCGAGGCTGCCGAGCGAGCCGAGCCCGCCCGGACTGCCGCCGCCCGGCCCACGCTCGGGCGCGGCGAGAAGGTCCGGACGGCGGTGCTCGCCGCCGCCCTCGCGGAACTGGCCGAGACCGGCTACACCGCGCTCACCGTCGACGGGGTCGCGCAGCGGGCGGGCGTCCACAAGACCACCGTCTACCGGCGCTGGAAGGACCGCGGCACCCTGCTCGTCGACGCCCTGGCCGGCCAGATCGCCACCGACATCCCCATCCCGGACACCGGCTCCGTCGACGACGACCTGCGCGCCCTCGCCCGCGGCCTCGCGGCCTGGCTGACCGGCCCGTCCGGCAGCGCCGTGCTCGCCGTCCTGCTGTCGGACGCGGTCCGGGTCCCGGCGATGGCCGAGGTGCGGGCGCGGATCTTCGGCGACCGGCTGCGGCGGGCCGAACCGGTGGTCCGCCGAGCCGTCGAACGCGGGCAGCTGCCACCCGGCACCGACCCGGCCGAGGTCATCAAGAACCTCGCCGCGCCGCTGTACTTCCGGGTTCTGATCACGGCCGAGCGGGTGGGCGGCGACACCGCCGACCGCGCCGCCGCCGCCGTTCTCGCCGCGGCCCGCAACGGCGGCCTCGGCTGACCCGAGCGGCCTTCGCGATCCCGGCGGCCGTCACGGCCCCGGTGGCCGTCACGATCTCGGCGGATGCCGCGAGCCTGGCCCCGCCGCCCGCGATGCGACAGCGGGGCCCGTGTCACCAGGGGAGTGGTCGGGGCCCCGCCGTCGTGCGGTCGTCCGGCGGCTCACATGTGGGTACCGCCGTCGATGCGGAGCTCGGTGCCGGTGACGAACGCGCCGTCGTCGGAGGCCAGCATCGCGATCACCCCGGCCACCGTCTCCGGACCCGCGAAGCCCTGGCCGAGGGCCGGGGCGAGCTTGGCGAGCAGGCTGAAGTCGGCGTCGGCGGGCAGTCCCGGGTTGTGGGTCATGCCGCTGTCGATGCTGCCCGGCGCGACGCAGACCGCGCGCAGGCCCTGCTTCGCGTACTCGGAGGCGATGGCGTGGGTGAAGGACTGGATGCCGCCCTTGGTCGCGGCGTACGCGGCCATGTAGGGGTGGGCGAAGCTCGCCGAGGTGGAGCTGAAGTTGACCACCACGCCCCTGCCGCCCGCGAGCAGCGCGGGGAGCGCCTCGCGGGTCATCAGGAAGGTGCCGGTCAGGTTGACCGCGAGGAGCTTGTTCCAGAACTCAAGGCTGGTCTCGTGGGTGTGCGACGAGCGGAGGATGCCGGCCGCGTTGACCAGGGCGTCCAGCCCGCCGAGGTTCGCGATCGCCGCCGCGACGCCGGTGACGACGGCCGCCTCGTCCGAGATGTCCAGGACCTGGACGGCCAGACGGTCCGCGGTGCCGTCGGCGGTCGCGCGGTCCAGGGTCGCCTTCAGGCCGTCCTCGTCGACGTCGACGGCGACGACCTTCCCTCCCTCGGCGAGGATGCGGTGCACGGTCGCCTGGCCGATGCCAGAGCCGCCGCCGGTGATCAGGACGTTCCGTCCGCTGAAGCGCTCCATGGTGGTACTCCGTTCGTTCGTGGCCTTTCGGCCTCAAGAGGCACGGTACGCCTTCGTGGCATAACGTGCCAATAAGTCCTCCAAGTGTCACTCCGGCGCAACGCGCCACAGTGGCACCGGCCCGCGTACGCTGACCCTGTGACCGGACGCCCCACCCTGAATCAGCGCCGCCGCGACGCCACCCGGCTGGACATCGCCCGCACCGCCGCCGAGCTCTTCGCCGAGCGCGGGGCCGAGGCGACCACCGCCGAGGAGATCGCCCTCGCGGCGGGCATCTCGCTGCGCACCTTCTATCGGTACTTCTCCGTCAAGGAGGACGCCGTCGCGCCGCTGCTGGCGGCCGGCGGGCGCCGCTGGGTCGACCAGCTCGCCGAGGCCCCGGCCGATCTGCCGCTGCGCGAGGCGCTGGAGCGCTCGGCGGTCGCCTCGCTGACCCCGCCCGACGGCGAGGCGGTCGAGGCGATGGAGTGGACACGAAGCCTGCTGCGCGACCCGAGCCTCGACGGCACGTGGCAGCGCGTCCACGCCGACTCCGAGGAGCGGCTGCGGGCGGTCCTCGCGGCGCGCTGCCCGGGCGGCACCGACCCGCTGGAGATCCGTCTGGCCGCCGCTGCGGCGACGGCCGCGATCCGGGTCGCGCTGGAGGAATGGGCCGCCTCGGACGCGCCCACGGCCGGCCCGGGCTCCCCGCAGGAGCTCGGTGCGCGTTGCATGCGCGAACTCACGGCGGGGCTGCGGCTCTACGGGCGGGAGGGCTGAGCCCGTCCGGCCGCGAACGGACAGCAGATAACAGATAACAGCTGACAGATTTCGTTATCTGTTATCTGTTATCTGTCGGCTGTCATCTGTCACCTGTTCCTCCTCTCCGGCCCCGTTAGGGTGGGTGATCGCGCGCCCCGGTGGGGGAACCGGGGTGACCACCTCGGATGTCCTGGACGGAGGGGGCGGGGAGTTCGAGGCGTGGGAGCAAGTAGGACATGGGTCTGACGAGCCACAAGGTGTTGGCGCTGGCCGTATTGATCGCCGTCGTGATGACGGCCTGCACGGTCTGGCTGTGGCCACGACTCGCCAAGCAGAGCTGGCAGGCGGTGCTCGGCCGGATCGGCGCCCTGCTCGCCACCCAGCTCGCGGTGCTGGCCGCGCTCGGCCTGGTGGCGAACAACTACTTCGCCTTCTACAGCAGTTGGGACGACCTGCTGGGCACCGGTGACACCGGCCCGGTGGTGATCCACAACAAGGCGGACGCGTCCGGCCGGCTGCTCGTGGAGACGATCGGCCACGCCTCCGTCAAGGGCGGCGGCGCGATGGGCCGCGAGCCCAGCCAGTCCGGCGAGATCCGCAAGGTGCGGATCGACGGCGCGGCCAGCCGGCTGTCCACCGAGGGGTACGTCTTCCTGCCGCCGCAGTACTTCCAACCGGAGTACGCGCAGCGGCAGTTCCCGGCGGTGATCGTCAGCACCGGCTTCCCCGGGATCGCCGAGAACCTGATCACCCGGTTCAACTACCCGGGCGCGGCGCTCAAGTTGCTCCAGGACGGCAAGATGCAGCCGACCGTCATGGTGCTGATGCGTCCCTCGCCGGCCCTGCCGCAGGACACCGAGTGCGAGGACATCCCGGGCGGCGCGCAGTCCGACACGTACTTCACCAAGGACGTCCCCTCGGCGATCCAGGCGAGCTTCCGGGTCTCCTCCGACCCGCAGGCCTGGGCCTTCATGGGCAACTCGACCGGCGGCTACTGCGCCCTCAAGCTGGCCATGCGCCACCCGGACGTCTTTCCGACCGCCGTCGCGCTCTCGGCCTACTACGACGCCGCCGACGACCCGACCACGGGCGACCTGTTCGGCGGCAGCAAGCAGCGTCGTGACGAGGCCAACCTGATGTGGCGGTTGAAGAACCTGCCGCAGCCCAGGGTGTCCGTGCTGCTGGCCGGCACCAAGAAGGGCGACGGCGACTACCGGCGCGACACCGAGGCCTTCGTCGACGCCGTGCAGTCCCCGATGAAGGTCTCCTACAGCATGTTGGAGAACGGCGGCCACAACTTCGAGACCTGGAGCGCGCTGCTGCCGTCCTCGCTGGAGTGGCTGTCCCAGCACCTCAAGGTCCCGAACCATGCTGCCTGAGCAAACCGCCTGAGCAAACCGCCTGGGCAGGCCGTCCGAGCAGGCAGTCTGCTCAGACGGCCTGAGTAAGCAGGCGGACAGCGAGGGGCGCGGGAGCGGTAAGGCTCAGGCCACCCGCTCCAGCGTCCCGGTGTGCAGCTCGCCGACCCGGCCGCCCTCGCCCTCGTACGTCCAGAAGGCGCGTACCGTCAGCCGGCCGAGGTCCATCACGTGGCTGACGGTGATCCCGCTCTCCTCGGTCCAGCTGATGAAGTAGATCTCCGGCGCCACCTCGGCGACGTGCAGCCGCACGTCCTCCCACTGGCCCGCCGACTCGCCGAGGCCCTCCCAGCGCAGCCGCCGGCCGTCGGCCGAGTAGGTGTTGCGGAAGGCCGCGCCGTTGTCGGCCCGGAAGAGGTAGGTGCGGCCGGCGAAGGCGGGCAGGGGCGCGGTCATGGTGGGGCGGTACCTCGTTCCTGTGGGGCCGTGCACGGCGGTCTTGTGCACTGCGGAAGATGTCGGACCTCCAATTTATCCGACCCGGTGAGCCGGGTGGGCGCACCCGTGGGCGGTGCGCCACGGCACCGGCCGCCACCGCGCAGGCCCGCGGGGTGTGCGGCGGGCACCTGGGCGCCCGCCGGCGGCCGGTCCTACCGTCCACCCCCATGAGACGCACCCCCACTCCCATGCGGCACACCCCCACCGCCGTCGGACGCACCCCCACCGCGTTGTCCGCCCTCCTGCTGACCCTCGCCGCGCTGCTCCTCGGCACCCCCATTCCGGCCCAGGCCACCGCCGCCCAGGCGGCCACCGCCCCGCTCACCCTCGAAGCCGCCTTCCCCGCTCCCGGCAACGGCTGGGCCAAGGTCGAGCGCTACCTCGACACCACCCCCGGCTTCCGCACCGAGCAGTACCCGGCCGACGGCCGCGGCGACCAGGACGGCGCCCGCCGGACGTACTTCGGCGGCACCGGCCAGCCCGCCTCCAGCCGCTTCCTGCTGTACTCGGCGACCGGCTGGGACACCGGCAGCCGTCCGACCCCCGTGCTGCTGGTCCACGGCGCCAACGACAACGCCGACCGCGCCTGGGCGAACCCGGGGGAGAGCGGCACCTGCGGCGCCTCCGCCTGCCCGTCCACCGGCCTCGCCCAGTACCTCGCCGGCACCGGCCACCGGGTGTTCGCCATCGGCTTCGCCCACAAGCAGGGCGACAACCTGCTCCAGGCGCAGGCCGTCGGCGACGCCGTCGCGCTGATCCGGGCCCGTCTCGGCGTCCCCCAGGTGGACGTGGTGGCGTGGAGCAAGGGCGAGGTCGCCGCCCGGGCGTACGTGTCCTCGGTGCGCCCGTCCTGGGGGCGGGCCTACGCGGGCGACGTGCGCCGCCTGATCACCCTCGGGGGCCCGAACGGCGGGCTCGACTACGTGTACGCGCACGGCTGGTCGTTCGACCTCGCGAGCTGGCCGGCCTGCGGCGGCACCGCCAACGCGCCGTCCCCGCACCTCTACATGACCTGCTACGGCACCTACACGGCGCAGCCCTGCCTCGGCGTGCTGCCCACCGGCGGCTACGACTGCTACCCGGGCCAGCGCCAGCTGCTCGCCCGCTGGGACGGCCGGTACGGGGTGGACGGCACCGCCCAGGACTGGTGGACCACCTACTACGGCGGCCAGGGCTTCTACACCTCGGGCCAGGGCATCCAGGCGGCGATCGACGCCGGTTCGCTGATCGCGCCGCTGCAACAGGCGGGCGTCCCCGCGTCGGTGCGCACCTACCTGCTCGCGGGCGGGTCCGCCGACATCCCGGGCGTGCTCAACGAGAACCGGGGGCCCAGTGACGGCATCGTGTTCACCGCGAGCGCCCTGGACACCACCGGCATCGCGACGATCGGCGGCACCCGGCTGCTCACCGGCCTCAACCACCTGGAACTCGCCTGGGCGCCGGAGGCCGAGAGCCAGGTCGACAACTGGCTCGCTTGACCCGTGGACCCGTGGACCCGTGGACCCGTGGACCCGTGGACCGGTGGACCCGTGGGCCCGTGGACCCGAGGCCCGTCGATTCACCGATTCGTCGTTCGGCAGCTCAACGGCTCCGCTGATCCGTCCCAACTGATCCACCACGCAGCGTCGTTGATCGACACCACTGTGACCTGTGCGACAACCGGCCCTGGCAGGTTGTCCGTTCACGCACGGCCTGCCTAGCCTGCAACCGTCGTCCGCCCTCGCGGACCCCCGCCGTCGGGACGCCGAGTCCTGTCCACCCGTCGGCCGGCAACCGAGCACCACAGCGGACGGGAGCGGGGGAACCAAGGTCAGCGCCCGGCCCGTACGCTCCCGCGTGCGGGCCGTGGCTAGGGGTGAAGCCGCTTCCACCGGCGGCCGGGCTGCCTCAGCCCGAATCCGACAGCTCACCTCGCAGGCGTCGCAGAGGACACCGCCATGCACCAGCCTGCCCGGCGCCGCGCGCCGCGCCACGCCCGCCCCTCCCACCGGGGCCGCAACGCCGCCCTCGCCGTCACCGGAGCACTCGCCGTCACCGGCGCCGGACTGCTCGGCCTGCCGGCCGTCTCCGGCGCCCAGGCCGCCACCACCCCGACCGTCACCCAGGACCGACTCGCCCCGGCGACCATGGTCGCCAACCAGGCCGCCACCGCCTCGCTGACCCTCCACTCCTCGGCCTGCTTCACCGCGAAGACCGTCGGCGTGGGCGTCCGGAACGCGGCCGGTGCGAACCTCGACTTCCCGGGCAACGCCTCCAACGTGCAGATCTGCCCGAGCGGCCTGTCCTTCACCAGCGGCGCGCGCGCCCTGCCGGCCGGGACGTACACCCAGTTCGGCTTCTGGCAGGACCTCGGCGGGGCCTGGCACAACCTGGCCTCGCAGCAGCTGGTGGTCTCCAGCGCCCCGGCGCCGACTCCGACTCCGACCCCGGCGCCGACTCCGACTCCGACCCCGGCGCCCACCGCGAAGCCGACTCCCGCCCCGACCCCGACCCCGACCCCGACCCCCACCGCGAAGCCGACCCCGACGAGCACCCCGAGCCCGAGCAGCCCGAGCGCCACCGCCGGCCCGTCGGCGGGCACCCCCGCCTCCCCGGTCGCCGGCAAGTCGCTGACCTGGTCCGACGAGTTCAACAGCCCGATCAGCTGGGGCTCGCGCTGGGTCGGCGACAAGAGCACCGCCTACAAGTACGGCAACCACAACCCGGACGACAACAAGCTCGACCTGCTGAACAAGAACAACGTCAGCGTCGCGAACGGGGTCGCCACCTTCACCGCCGCGCCCGGCACCACCACGCTGGAGAACGGCAAGCAGGCCTGGAACACCGGCTTCCTGACCACCGAGGGCTCCAGCGAGGGCTTCCAGGTCAGGACCGGCGACTACGCCGAGACCCGGGTCAAGCTGCCGTCCGGCTCCGGCGCCTGGCCTGCCTTCTGGACCTGGAAGAACGGCAACGGGGAGGTCGACTCCTTCGAGTACCACCCCGACAACCCGAACCTGCTGGAGCTGACCAACCACGTCAACCCCGGCAACCCCAAGTACTACACCGACGCCGGCGCCGTCGCGAAGGACCAGTGGGTGACCATCGGCACCTACTACGGCGCCACCTCGGTCGACTGGTACGTCAACGGCGCCAAGGTGTTCTCGGACGGCAAGGGCGTCGGCGCCAACTGGTCGGCGTACCTGATCCTCAACCTGTCGGTCGGCGCGGGGAAGTACCACCCGGCGCCGCAGGGCACCGCTCCGATCACCTTCGCCGCCGACTACGTCCGCGTGTACCGGTAGGCCCTCGGGGCTTCCGGGTCAGGAGCCGGGAGCCGTCTCGACCACCGTGATGTCGAACGGCTGCCGGTTGTTCCCCTCGTCCGGGTCGTCCACGCCGCGCACCGTGACCGAGCCGCCGGTGAGCCTGCCGATCGGCAGGTCCGGGGAGAGGCGCACCGGCACCAGCGCGGTCGCGCTGCGCAGCGGGGGCAGTCCGGCCGGGAAGACACAGCGCACCTGGCGGCCGTTGAGCCGCACCTCGCAGTCCTCGGGGAAGTACGGGCCCTCCGGGGAGACCCCGGGCGGCAGCGTCACCAGCACGGTGAACGGTGCCGCGGTGGTGTCCGGGCCGCGGTTGGCGATGAAGGCGTGGACGGTGGTGGTGCCGCCGGGCGGGGCGGCGTCCGGGTCGAGCCGGACCACCTCCAGATCGGAGCGGGACGCCGTGGGGGCTGCCGTGTCCACCGCCGGCCGGGGCTCGGGCCGGCGTGCCCAGGACGGGTCGGCGGTCAGCGTCGCCACCGAACAGCCGGCCGCCATCGCGGCGACGAGCGAGGCCGCGCGGAATCCGCAGAGCCTGCCGGCCTGCCCGGACTCGCCGCGCCCGGCCCGGCCGCGCCCGGACCCGCCCTGCCCGGACCCGCCCTGCCCGGACCCGCCCCGCATTGTCGAACGCCTGCACGTCATCGTCGTCCACCCTGTCCCGGGGCCCCGGCCGCCCGCGCCGTTGCGGGCCGCGTCCGCACCAGGGTGGCGGAGCCTGCGCCGGGGGTAGGTGCAACCCGCTCGGTGTCCGCTCGAACGGGGGAGCGCGCGCACGGGAAGTCGACCGGATCGACTTCCCGTGCGCGAAGCGGGCGGTGACGACGGGTCAGGGGGCGAGGACCTGCCCCAGCCGAGCCGCGATGTGGTGCATCACCGGTACCAGCGAGGACGTGCCGGCCTGCTCCTCCAGGGCCCGGATGCGGGCCTCCGGGCCGGACACCGACAGGGCGGTGGGCGTCGGCGCGCCCGGTACGGCGAGCGCGATGCAGCGGACGCCGATCTCCTGCTCCTGGTCGTCGACCACGTAGCCGCGCTCGCGCGCCTCGGCGAGCTGGTGCAGCAGCTCCTGCGGGTCGGTGACGGTGTACTCGGTGTGCGCGGGCAGCGGGTTGGGGCCCAGGATGGCGCGCGCCTCGTCCTCGGGGAGCTGGGCCAGCAGCGCCTTGCCGACGCCCGTGCAGTGCGGCTGCACTCGTCGGCCGACCTCGGTGAACATCCGCATCGAGCGCCGCGACTGCACCTGCCCGACGTACACCACCTCGCCGCCCTCCAGCACCGCCAGGTTGGCGGTCTCGCCGGTGGCCTCCATGAGTTCGGCCAGGTAGGGGCGGGCCCAGCTGCCGAGCAGCCGGCTGGACGTCTCGCCGAGGCGGATCAGCCGGGGGCCGAGGGTGTAGCGACGCGCCGTGTCCTGGCGTACATAGCCCTGCTGGACGAGGGTACGAACCAGGCGGTGGATGGTCGGCATCGGCAGGCCGGAGCTGGCGGAGAGCTCGCTGAGGGTGGCCACGCCGCCGGAGTCGGCCAGCGCCTCCAGGAGTTGGAAGGCGCGCTCGACGGACTGCACGCCGCCGGTCGCGCGGTCCGTGCTGGCCGTCGATGCTGTGTCGGGGGTCGAAACCACCGGCGTTCCCTTCGCTGTCGGGGAGGAGTAGAGTCCCGGCGATCACATCAACAAACCGTTGAAATTCTGTATCGCGGAAACTAGTCTCCACCTTACAGAATCGAATCCACCGACAGGTGGGTTCCGATCAAGGAAGTTCCCACCGGAGCTCCCTTCGCCAGGCTCAACCGCTTAGGAGTGTCCTGCCCATGGCTACAGAACAGGGACCCGTCGGCGCCTCCCCCGCTGCTCCGGTCGTCACTGTCGCCGGTCCGCGCGTTCACCGGGCGGAGGAGGTGCTCACTCCGGAGGCGGTCGCCTTCGTCGTCGGCCTCCATCGCGCTTTCGAAGGGCGCCGACAGGAGCTCCTGGCCGCGCGGAAGGCCCGCCGGGCGGAGATCGCCAGGGCCGGCACGCTGGACTTCCTCCCCGACACCGCCGACGTCCGGGCCGGCGACTGGAAGGTCGCCGAGGCGCCCCGCGCGCTCCAGGACCGCCGGGTCGAGATCACCGGTCCCACCGACCGCAAGATGGTCATCAACGCCCTCAACTCCGGCGCCCGGATCTGGCTCGCCGACTTCGAGGACGCCACCTCCCCGACCTGGGAGAACGTGGTCAGCGGCCAGATCAACCTGATCGACGCCTTCGAGGGCCGGATCGACTTCACCACCTCCGCGGGGAAGGCGTACGCCCTCAAGCCCGCCGCCGAACTCGCCACCGTCGTGGTCCGCCCGCGCGGCTGGCACCTGGACGAGAACCACCTGCTCGTCGACGGCACCCCGGTCGCCGGAGCCTTCCTCGACTTCGGCCTGTACTTCTTCCACAACGCCGCCCGGCTGCTCGCCAAGGGCGCCGAGGACCCCAACTCCGGCCCGTACTTCTACCTGCCGAAGACCGAGAGCCACCTCGAAGCCCGGCTCTGGAACGACGTGTTCACCCACGCCCAGGCCGCGCTCGGCATCCCGCACGGCACCGTCCGCGCCACCGTGCTGATCGAGACCATCACCGCCGCGTTCGAGATGGACGAGATCCTCTACGAGCTGCGCGACCACGCGGCCGGCCTCAACGCCGGGCGCTGGGACTACCTGTTCTCGATCGTCAAGAACTTCCGCGACGCCGGCGAGCAGTACGTCCTGCCGGACCGCAACAGCGTCACCATGGCCTCGCCGTTCATGGCCGCCTACACCCGCCTGCTGGTGCAGACCTGCCACCGGCGCGGCGCCCACGCGATCGGCGGCATGGCCGCGTTCATCCCCAGCCGCAGGGACCCGGAGGTCAACGCCGCCGCCCTGGAGAAGGTCAAGGCGGACAAGGACCGCGAGGCCGGCAACGGCTTCGACGGCTCCTGGGTCGCCCACCCGGACCTGGTGCCGGTCGCCCGCGCGTCCTTCGACGCGGTGCTCGGCGAGCGCCCCCACCAGAAGGACCACCCCGGGCCCTCCGAGCCGGTCACCGCGGCCCAGCTGCTCGACATCGCCGGCGCCGGCGGCAGCTGCACCCACGCGGGGCTGCACAACGCCGTCCAGGTCGGCATCCGCTACATCGAGGCCTGGCTGCGCGGCCTCGGTGCGGTCGGCATCTTCAACATGATGGAGGACGCCGCCACCGCGGAGATCTCCCGCTCGCAGATCTGGCAGTGGATCCACAACGGCGTCGTCCTGTCCGACACCGGTGAGAAGGCCACCGCGGACCTCGTCCGCGCCCTGGTCGCCGCGGAGTTGGCCGAACTCCTGGCCGAGCTGGGTGCGGACGCGTACGCCGGCGGCCGCTGGCGCGAGGCCGCCCAGCTCTTCGAACAGGTCGCCCTGGCCGAGGAGTTCGCGGACTTCCTGACCCTCCCCGCGCTTCCCCTGCTGGGCTGAGCCCCAATCTATCCGCCGGCGCCGCCGCTGCCGCCTGCCAGGGTGTAGCAGTCCCGCCGGCCCATTGCTCCGTTCCGTACGGCGACGATCCCACCTGTCCTCCCGGCGCCGTGCGGAACGGCCTTTTCCCGGTACCCGGTAAGGAGTTCAACCGTGCCCCGCATCTTCTTCAACGGCCAGGCCATGGTCGGCGGACCGTTCCACGCCAAGGTCGCCGACTCGCTGGTCGGCCCGGCCCGGACGGCCCCCGGCTACCGCTTCTTCTCGATCGACGACGTCTGCCCGGGCCTGCTCGCCGATCCGGCGGTCGACACCGCCATCGAGGGCGAGCTCTACGAGATCACCCTGGAGCACCTGCGCGACGTCATCCTCCCCGGCGAGCCGCGGGAGTTGGAGCTCGGCGTCATCAAGCTCGACGACGGCTCCGCCTGCCTGTCGATGCTGCTCGCCCGCGGCGAGGTGGAGCGGGGGGTGCACCGCGAGATCACCCACCACGGCGGCTGGCGCGCCTACCTCGGCTCGCTCGGGCGCGCCGCCTGAGACCGGACGCGTAGCGGCGGACGCACCACAGCGGACGGATCGCGGCAAGCGAGTCACGGCGAACGGACTTCAGAGAACAGATTTCAGCGAACAGATAACAGATGACAACTTTCGTCAGCTGTTATCTGTTCGCTGTTTTCTGTCACTCGTCGCTCGTCACCCGCCCCCGGGCACGCCGCAGCCCCGGACCCTCGCCGTGGGTCCGGGGCTGCGGTCCGCGCGCCGGCCGGGAGGGCCGGGTTGCGGAGTCCGGGTCACGCACCGTCCCTGGGCGGCCCGGAGTTCAGGGGTGGAGGAGGACCGGCGGGGCGTCAGAGCGGCCGGGCGGCGAGCTCCTTGGCGGCGCGGGCGCAGGCGCGGGCGATCCGGTCCTCGTTGACGGTGGTCAGCTGGCCCTTCTCGACGACGGCGTTGCCGTTGACGAACAGCACGGCCAGCGGCGGCAGGGCGCCGAAGGTGAGGGCGGCGACCGGGTCGGCGATGGAGGAGTGCAGGACGCCGTCGATCTTCCACAGCGCCAGGTCGGCGAGCTTGCCGGCCTCGATCGAGCCGATCTCGTCCTGGCGGCCGAGCACCCGGGCGCCGCCCATGGTGCCCAGCCGCAGCGCCTGGCGGCCGGTGAGGGCGGTCGGGGAGCCGTGCAGACGGTTGATCAGCAGGGCGTTGCGCAGCTCGGTGCCGAGTTCGCCGGACTCGTTGGAGGCGGTGCCGTCGACGCCGAGGCCGACCGGGACGCCGGCCCTGAGCATGTCGGGGACGCGGGCGATCCCGGCGGCCAGCCGGGCGTTCGAGGAGGGGCAGTGGGCCACGCCCGTGCCGGTCTCGGCGAACTTGGCGATGTCGGAGTCGTTCATGTGGACGCAGTGCGCCATCCAGACGTCCTCGCCGAGCCAGCCGACGGACTCGAAGTAGTCGGTCGGGCCCATGCCGAACAGTTCCTTGCAGAACTGCTCCTCCTCGGCGGTCTCCGAGCCGTGGGTGTGCAGCCGGACGCCCTTGCGGCGGGCGAGTTCGGCGGACTGGCGGAGCAGGTCGGTGGAGACCGAGAACGGAGAGCAGGGCGCGATCGCGACGTGCAGCATCGAGCCGAAGGAGGAGTCGTGGTAGGTGTCCACGGCGGCCTCGGAGGCGGTGAGGATGTCGTCGAGCTCCTCGACCGCGTGGTCCGGGGGGAGGCCGCCGTCCTTCTTGCTGCGGTCCATGGAGCCGCGCAGCGCGGTGAACCGCAGGCCGAGCTCCTGGACGGCCTCGATGGAGGCGCCGAGGACGTCGCCGCCGTCCTTGGGGAAGACGTAGTGGTGGTCGGAGGCCGTGGTGCAGCCGGACTTGAGGAGGGCGGCGGCGGAGCCCTGGCTGGCGGCGTGGACGAGCTTCTCGTCGATCCGGGCCCAGGTCGGGTAGAGGGCGACGAGCCAGTCGAAGAGGATGTCGTCCTGGGCGAGGCCGCGGGTGATCCACTGGTAGAAGTGGTGGTGGGTGTTGACCAGGCCGGGGGTGATCAGGTGGCCCTCGCCGTTGATCCGGCGCACCACGTTGTCCAGCCACTGCGGGGCGGGTCCGTCGCCGACCGATTCGATCGTGTTGCCGAGGATGACCACGTGGCCGCGGGCGTACTCGGTGTCGGCGGCGTCGACGGTGGCGATCGCGACGTTCTCGATGACGATCCGCTGGTCGGCGGGTGGGGGCTGGACTGCCATGGTGTCACTCCTATGGGGGAGGGCCGGGAGGGGCGTGCGCCAAGCGGCGTGCGCCCCTCCCGGGCCGGTCAGGACGGTGTCGCCGTCGGCACCGTCGCGCCGGAGGTCTTGCCGGATCTGGTCCGGCGGGCGGCTCCGACGTGGTGGAAGAGCAGGTTGAGCAGGACGGCCATCACGCAGCCGACCGAGATCCCGGAGTGCATCAGGGTCCGGACGGCCTCCGGGAAGGAGTCGTAGAAGGTCGGCACCGCGATGGGGATGATGCCGACGCCGAGCGACACGGACACCAGGATGGTGTTCGAGCTGGACTCCATCCCAGCCTCCGCGAGGGTGCGGATGCCACTCGCCGCGACGGTGCCGAAGAGCACGATCCCGGCGCCGCCCAGGACGGGCTGCGGCACCAGGGAGACGAGCGACCCGAGCACGGGGAAGAGCCCGAGCAGGATCAGGATGCCGCCGCCGGCCGCGACCACGAAGCGGCTGCGGATCTTGGTCAGCGCCACCAGCCCGATGTTCTGGGCGAAGGCGCTGGCGGCGAAGCCGTTGAAGACGGGGCTGAGCGCGGTGGCCAGTCCGTCGGCCCGCAGGCCGGCGGCGAGCGTGGGTTCGTCGGCCTCGCGCTCGACGATCTTGCCCAGGGCGAGCATGTCGGCGGTGGACTCGGTCATGGCGACCACCATGACGATGCACATCGAGATGATCGCGGCGGCGTCGAAGACAGGCGCGCCGAAGTGGAACGGGGAGGGGAGCGCGAAGACCTTCGCGTCCTTGACCGCGCCGAAGTCGGCCAGGCCCAGCGGGAAGGCGATCAGGGTGCCGAGCGCCAGGCCGATGAGCAACGAGAGCTGCTGCCAGAAGCCGCGCAGCAGCCGGTTGCAGAGCACCACCGCGACGAGGGTGATCGCGGCGAGCCCGACGGCCCGCATGGAGCCGTATCCGGGGGCGCCCGGCGAGCCGCCGCGCGCCCAGTTGACCGCCACCGGAAGCAGGGACACCCCGATGAGGGTGATCACGGTGCCCTGGACGACCGGGGGGAAGAACCGGATGAGCTTGCAGAAGTACGGTGCCGCGAGGAAGCACAGGATCCCCGCGACGATCACCGCTCCGAAGATCACCGGGAGGGCGTCCTTCGGGCTGTGCTCCTTGGCTATGGCGATCATGGGCGCGACCCCCGCGAAGGAGACGCCGTTGACGAACGGCAGTCGCGCGCCGATCTTCCAGAAGCCGAGGGTCTGGAGCAGGGTGGCCAGTCCGGCGGTGAACAGGCTGGCCGAGATGAGCAGGGCGAGTTCGGCGGGGGAGAGCCCGACGCCGGCGCCGACGATGAGCGGGGGTGCGACGACCCCCGCGTACATCGCGGCGACGTGCTGGAGTCCGGTGGAGAAGAGCTTCACCGGGGGCAGCAACTCGTCCACGGGGTGGGTTCCGGGCCCGGACGGTTCACCGGGGAGGTGTGCCGACGTGCCGTCCGGGCCAGGGGTTCTTTCCGGGGTGGAACCGCCGTCTTTACTGCTGGTGTCGCTGGGTGCCATGTCGAGCCCCTCTTGTGCCCGTGACTCCCGGCGCGCCCGCGGCGCTGGAGCTGCCCCGAGGGCGGGACGGCGGTGCAGGAATCCCTCGGAGCGCTTCTCCAGTGCCCCGGGCCGGCCGCCGCGAGGCAGACACGAACTCCGGTGGGTGGGGGTGGAGAAACTGGTGGAACGGGTGGTGCCGGTGGTGCGGGTACTGCTGTCCGCCCGGACGCGGCCGGCGTTCGGGGGCCGGCGGGTGCGGCGATTCCGGGCGGTGCCCATTGGGGTGGGGCGGTCAGGCGACGGGGATGACCGGGACGACGCCCTCGCGGTGCACGGTGCCCTCGATGAGGCCGTACATCCGGTCGGCGGCGTAGTAGACCTCGTTCTCGTTCTTGAGGCCGAAGGGCTCCAGGTCGACGAGGAAGTGGTGCTTGTTGGGCAGCTCCAGGCGGACTTCGTCCACCTCGGCGCGGTTGTTGAGGACCCGGGTGCCCATCGAGTGCAGGGTCTGCTGCAGCGAGTAGGAGTAGGTCTCGGCGAAGGCCTCCAGCAGGTGCCGCCGCACGTGGGTGTAGGAGCGGTTCCAGTTGGGCTGGGCCTCGCCGTCCCGGCCGTCGTAGCCGTACTTCCAGCGGGCGGTGACCTGGGTGGCGAGGATGCGGTCGTACGCCTCCTGCAGGGTGGTGTACTTGTCCTTGATGTAGCCCCAGAACTCCGAGTTGGTGGAGTTCATGACGACGAGGTCCTTGAGGCCGGAGATGACCTGGACGGTCTCGCCGTCGTAGACGATCTCGGTGGTGCGGGTCTCCTGGCCGTTGCGGACGAAGGAGTGGCCGACCTCCTCCGAGCCGATGAAGCGGGCCGAGTTGTCCGGCGTCTTGATCCGGTCCCAGGCGTACTCCTCGATCCGGATCCGGGCGCTGTGCACGACGCCGCGCTCGGTGTCGTCGACGAAGTGGCGGGCCAGGATGATGCCGAAGGCCTCGGCCGACTCGATCCCGTGCTCCTTGGCGAAGGCGTACACGGTGTTCTTGGTGGTGTCGGTGGGGAGGCAGTTGGCGTTCGACCCGGTGAGGTGGACGTCCTCGAACTCGCCCCGGAGGGAGACCGAGACGTTCAGGTCCTTGATCTCGTGCCGGGTGGAGTCGCGGTAGACCCGCACGATGCGGTTCTCCGCCTTGCCGTACTGGTTCTGACCGAGCACGTGGGCCATGACGTGGCTCCTAGGGCTTCCAGGTCGGTCTACTAGCTTCCGCGGTAGACCGAGTATCCGAACGGGTTGAGCAGCAGCGGCACGTGGTAGTGGTGCTGCGCGGGCGCGACCGTGAAGACGATCGAGACCTCGGGGAAGAACGGCGGCTCCGCCGACTTGAGCGCGTGGTAGGCGCGGGTGTCGAAGAGCAGCCGGACGACCGAGCCCGCCTCCACGGCCGGCAGGTCCTTGACCCGGCCGTCGGAGTCCGTGGCGGAGGTGCCGAGCACCTGCCAGCCACCCTCGGTGTGCAGTGCGAGCTCGACCGGGACGCCCTCGGCCGGGCGGCCGAGGCTGGTGTCGAGCACGTGGGTGGAGATGCCAGTCATGGGTGAAGTGACCTTACTGATGGCAGAAGTGATCATTCGTCAACGCATGCTAACGATCCGTCAGGATCTCTCCGGCGGGGCCCGCCAGGGCTCGTCAGGATGCGTCGAGCAGGCGATTGAGTCGAATGTCGTTGATCTTGCGCAGTTCGCCCCGGACGATCTCCGCCTCGGTGGCGGCGTCGTTGGGGTGGCGCTCGCGCAGGGCGGCGAGCATGGTGGCCGCGGTGCGGCCGGTCGCGCAGATCAGGAACACGTGGCCGAACTTGGCCTCGTAGGCGGCGTTGGCCTCGTGCAGTTCGTCGAGGAGGGCTTGGTCCACGCCCTGGATGCCGGCCTGCTCCCGCTGCGAGGTGGCGTCGCCGGTCCGGGGTCGGCCGATCCGGGCGTGGCCGGCCATCGCGTCGTGCAGGTCGGCGACCGTCAGTCCGGCCATGGCCGCCGCGTTGGCGGTGAGCAGGGACTCCCGGTCGGGCCAGGGCCTGGCCCGCGCGACGTCGGCGGCCCAGTGGGGGCTGGAGCAGACCTCCAGCAGAACGGCTTCCAGGTCCGCGGTGTCGGCCGCGGCCAGGGCGTCAAGGGTGTGGGGGTGGTTGGTCACGGGTGGACCTCCTGAAGAGTGGTGCCACCCGCACAAGCTAGATCCACCCCACCCGGCCGTCAACACTTTGTTGAACGGTTGGTGGTTACGTTTTGAACCGGCCGCCGTTGTCGGCGCGATTCGTGTGCGATTCGCCAAGTGCGCCCCGCCGGGGGCCGGTTCGGACTGGCCGCGCCGGCGGGGTCCGCCCGTCCGGAAGGTTTCCGCCAGGGGGAAGCCCTGGCGGAATCGACCGGGGGATCGGCCGGAGGATCGACCGGGGTCAGGAGGGCTTCGAGCCGTCCTGGCGGTTGAGGTAGTTGTACACCGTGAACCGGCTGACGCCGAGCGCCGAGGCGACCGTCTCGACCCCGTGGCGGACGGTGAAGGCGCCGCGTTCCTCCAGGAGGGCGACGACCCGCTGCTTCTCCCCGCGGTCCAGCTCGGCCAGCGGGCGGCCGTCGAACTGGCGGGTCATCTCGGCCAGCAGCCGGTCCAGGGCGCTGCTCAGGTGCGGCAGCCGGACGGCGAGCGTCGGGGTGCCCTCCCACTCCAGGACGACGTCCTCGGACTTCGCCTCGTCCAGCCGGACGGGCGTCGCGCCGACGGCGTCGAGCAGCGGCTTGATCGCCAGGGCGAGCGGGTGCTCCACGTGCTCGGTCACGGCGTACCGCCCTCCTCGCCGAGCACGCTGACCTGGACCGAGATCCGGGTCGCACCCGCGGTCAGGGTTTCCCGGAGCAGCTTGGTCACCGCGGCGAGCACCTGGTCGGCCTCGCCCTCGGCGCCGGTCCCGAAGGGGCCGACCGAGACGGCCAGGCCGGCCTCGTCGACGACCTGGCGGGCCGCCGCGGCGTGCTCGGGGAACGTGTCCAGTTCGAACGGTTCTGTCGTGAACTCCACCATCAATCGCACGTGCTCACTGTAGCGAGCGCCGGTGCGGGCGGGCAGGGGCCGGTCGATCAGGCGGCCGCGGTACCGGCGGGAGGGGGGTTCCGGGCTCACGTCCGGCCTTCCTCAACAAAATGTTGCGGCGGTCTTGACACCTGCTCGCCGAGCCGGAGATGCTTCCACCACGCAGAATCCCTCTTCCGGATCGTGGAAGTTGCGGATCTCGGAAGAGAGTGAGAGGTGAGTGACGTGACGGCCGCTTCCCGGCACAGCTTCACGGTCAACCTGTCGATCCTGTTCGGTGAACTGCCGCTGCTGGAGCGTCCCGCCGCGGCCGCGGCCGCCGGTTTCACCGCCGCCGAGCTGTGGTGGCCCTTCGGCGCCGAGCCCACCCCGTCCGAGGCCGAGCTGGACACCCTCCGCAAGGCCTTCGGCGACGCGGGCGTGCGGCTCACCGGCCTCAACTTCCTGGACGACCTCACCCTCGGGGCCCGCGGCACCGTCTCGGTGCCCTCCGAGAAGGACCGCTTCCGGGCCAACGTCCCGGTCGCCGCGGGGCTCGCCGCCTCGCTCGGCGCCAAGGCGCTCAACGCGCTGTACGGCAACCGGATCGAAGGCGTCGAGGCCGCCGAGCAGGACGCCCTCGCGCTGGAGAACCTGGTGCTCGCCGCCCGGGCCGCGCACGAGATCGGCGCGATCCTGCTGATCGAGGCCCTCAACACGGCCGAGTCCCCGGACTACCCGCTGGTCTCCGCGGCCGCCGCGGTCGAGGTGGTCGACAAGGTCAACGTCGCCACCGGCCTGGGCAACGCGAAGTTCCTCTGCGACCTGTACCACCTGGCCAGGAACGGGGAGGACCTGCCGGCCGTCATCGACGCCTACGCCGACCGGTTCGGCCACGTGCAGATCGCCGACAACCCGGGCCGCAACGAGCCCGGCACCGGCGGGCTGGACTTCGAGGACCTCTTCGCCCGGCTCACCGCCGCCGGCTACACCGGGCCGATCGGCCTGGAGTACCGCCCCTCGACCGGCGTCAGCGCCGACAGCTTCGGGTGGCTGCCGCGCGAGCACCGCGCCGCCGAGTAGCCGCTGAGCAGGCGCTGAGCAGGCGCTGAGCAGGCGCTGAGGAAGCGTCGAGCAGGCGGGCCCTGCGCCGCCGCCGAGCGGGCGGGCCGCACGCCGCCGAGCAAGCCCGGCCCACCACCCTCCCCACCCCACGAACGACGTAAGGAACGACGCGATGAGCCGCAAGATCGCCTTCATCGGCCTCGGCATCATGGGCAGCCCGATGGCCGCCAACCTGGTCAAGGCCGGCCACCACGTCACCGGCTACAACCTCACCCGGCCGCAGATCGACGCCCTCGTCGCGGCCGGCGGCCACGGCGCCACCAGCATCGCGGACGCGGTGAAGGACGCCGAGGTCGTCATCACCATGGTCCCGGCCGACCCGCACGTCGAGCAGGCCATCCTGGGCGAGGGCGGCGTGCTGGAGAACGCCAGGCCCGGCACCCTTGTGATCGACATGTCCTCGATCACCCCGCAGACCTCCCAGAAGGTCGAGGCGGCCGCCAAGGAGAAGGGCGTGCGCACCCTGGACGCCCCGGTCTCCGGTGGCGAGGCGGGTGCCGTCGAGGCGGTGCTGTCGATCATGGTCGGCGGCGCCGCCGAGGACTTCGCCGAGGCCAAGCCGCTGTTCGACGCCCTGGGCACCACGGTCATCCACGTCGGGCCGTCCGGCGCCGGCCAGACCGTCAAGGCCGCCAACCAGCTGATCGTCGCCGTCAACATCCAGGTGCTCGCCGAGGCCGTGGTGTTCCTGGAGAACGCCGGCGTCGACCTGCCCGCCGCGCTGGACGTGCTCGGCGGCGGCCTGGCCGGTTCGACCGTGCTGAACCGCAAGAAGGCGAACATGGTCGACCGCGAGTTCGCCCCCGGCTTCCGGATCGACCTGCACCACAAGGACATGGGCATCGTCACCGACGCCGCCCGCGCCGTGGGCGCCGCGCTGCCGGTCGGCGCCGTGGTGGCCCAGTTGGTCGCCTCCGCCCGCGCCAACGGCGACGGTTCGCTCGACCACTCGGCGCTGCTGCGCGGCGTCGAGCGCCTCTCGGGCCGCGAGGTCAAGTAGGACCCGGGGCTCCTCGGGCCCCCGTGAACTCCTCCTGGTGGCGTGTACCTCATCCGGTCGTGCCCGCGCCACCAGGAGGTCAGACCCGACCGGCGGGCGGGCCGGGGCTCATCCGCCCGCCCGCCGGTCGATCCAGCCGGTGATGCGTACTCCCCTGTCGGGGGCACTTCGGTCGTGCCGGTACGCCTCGCCTGGCCCCCTCCCCGCCGAGGGGAGCCTCTCGTACGTCGGAAGCGGGACGAGGGGAACGGCGGGGAGGGGGTCGCACCTCCCGCCGGGAGTCGCACCCTCCCGGCGGGGCACACCCTCCCGGCGGGGCGGACCCTCGCGACGGGGGGCGTATCTCCTGACAGGGGGTCGCATCCCGGGAGCACCCGGGCCCATGCTTGGCACAGGCTGTCGAAACATCGCCAGACCCCGTACGGAAGTGAGGACCGCACCATGCCCGTCACCCCCCACCAGGGCCATGTGGTCGTAGCTCCCGACAAGTTCAAGGGCACCCTGGAGGGTGCCGAGGTCGCCGCCCGGATCGCCGCCGGCGTCCGGCGCGCCGCGCCCGGCGTCGAGGTGCGCGAACTGCCCGTCGCCGACGGCGGCGAGGGCACCCTGGCCGCCGCGCTCGCGGCCGGCTTCACCCGTGTCCCGGCCAAGGTGGCCGGGCCGACCGGCCTGCCGGTGGACGCCGCGCTGGCCGTGCGGGGCGACACCGCCGTGGTCGAGCTGGCGCAGTCCTCCGGCCTCGCCCGGCTCCCCGGCGGCCGCACCGCCCCGCTCGCGGCCGGCTCCTACGGCGTCGGCCAGCTGATCGGCCGGGCCGTGGCGCTCGGCGCCAAGCGGATCGTGCTCGGCCTCGGCGGCAGCGCCTGCACCGACGGCGGCGCGGGCATGGTCCAGGCCCTCGGCGCCCGCCTGCGCGACGCCGAGGGCGCGGAACTGCCTCCCGGCGGAGCCGCGTTGCGCAGGCTCGACCGGATCGAGCCCGGCCCGCTGGCCGACGTGCTGGCCGGCGTCGAGATCGTCGTGGCCTGCGACGTGGACAACCCGCTGCTCGGCCCGCGCGGCGCCACCGCCGTCTACGGCCCGCAGAAGGGCGCCGACGGCGACGACCTGGTGATCCTGGAGGAGGGCCTGACCCGCTTCGCCGACCAGGTCGCCCTGGCCACCGGACGGGACGTGCGCGACGCCCCCGGTGCCGGGGCCGCCGGCGGGGTGGGCTTCGCCGCCCTCGCGCTGCTCGGCGCCACCATGCGACCCGGTATCGAGCTGCTGCTCGAACTGCTGGGTTTCGACGAGGCCGTGCGTGGGGCACGCCTCGTCGTGACCGGCGAGGGCTGTCTGGACGCGCAGACGCTCCACGGCAAGGCCCCCGCCGGCGTTGCCTCGGCGGCCGCCCGGGCGGGGGTTCGGGTGGCCGCCGTGGCGGGGCGGCTGGAGCTGTCCGAGCCCGAGTGGCGGGCCGCCGGGTTCGCCGCCGCGATCGCCCTCACCGACCTCGCGGAGCAGCCGGGGGACAGCATGACCAAGGCCGGTGAGCTGGCCGAGGTCGCGGGGGAGCGGCTGGCGGGCGAGCTGCTGTCCGGCTGATCCCCCGTGCCGGTCCGCCGTGCCCCGTCCCGCAGGCCGATCGGTCGGGCCGATCCCCCGTGCCGACGGGGCGCGCGGATCCCCCGTGCGTTTCCCCGTGCGTTTCCCTCGTACGTTCCTCCATTGACGTTTTGTTGAAGGCGGGCCTAGGCTCCCGGCAATCCTTCGCTTACCCGCCCGGTTCCCTCCCGGGCCCCCTCCCGGTTCCTGCCCGGCGCCCACCCCCAACTTCCAGGTTTCGGAGGTCTCCCATGCCTTTCAGCCAGCCAGCGGTGATCCGCTCCCGACGGGTGGTCCTGCCCGACGGTGAGCGCCCCGCCGACGTGCTGATCCGGGACGGGAAGATCGAGCAGGTCGCCGCATACGGCTCGCTCCTCGCGGGCGAGCGGCCCGGCGGCGACGGCGGCCTCGCCGACCTCGGCGACACCGCCCTGCTGCCCGGCCTGGTCGACACCCACGTGCACGTCAACGAGCCCGGCCGCACCGAGTGGGAGGGCTTCGCCACCGCCACCCGGGCCGCCGCGGCCGGCGGCGTCACCACGATCATCGACATGCCGCTCAACTCCGTCCCGCCCACCACCACGCTGGAGGGCCTGGCCGCCAAGCGGAAGACCGCGGACGGCCAGGCCTGGGTCGACCTCGGTTTCTGGGGCGGCGCCGTCCCCGGCAACGTCCCGGACCTCGCGCCGCTGCACGAGGCCGGCGTGTTCGGCTTCAAGAGCTTCCTCGCCCCGTCCGGCGTCGACGAGTTCCCGCACGTCGAGGCCGCGGACCTGGAGGCCGCGCTGGCCGAGCAGGCCCGGCTCGGGGCGCTGGCGATCATCCACGCCGAGGACCCGGCCGTGCTGGCCGCCGCCCCGCAGCAACCCGGCGTCCACTACCGCGACTTCCTCGCCTCCCGCCCCGCCGACGCGGAGACGGTGGCCGTCGCCGTCCTGCTCGACACCGCCCGGCGCACCGGCGCCCGCGTCCACATCCTGCACGTCTCCTCCGCCGCCGTGCTGCCGCTGCTGCGCCAGGCCCGCGAGGACGGCGTCCAGGTCACCGCCGAGACCTGCCCGCACTACCTGACCCTGGCGGCCGAGCAGGTGCCGGACGGCGGCACCGCCTTCAAGTGCTGCCCGCCGATCCGCGACGAGACCAACCGCGACCTGCTCTGGCAGGCCCTGGCGGACGGCGAGTTCATCGCCGTGGTCTCCGACCACTCGCCCTCCACCCCCGACCTCAAGCTGCTGCCCGAGTACGGCGGCAGCGGTGACTTCGCGGCCGCCTGGGGCGGCATCGCCTCCCTGCAACTGGGCCTGCCGGCGATCTGGACGGAGGCCCGCCGCCGCGGCCACGGCCTCGCCGACGTGGTCCGCTGGATGTCCGCCGGACCGGCCGAGCTCGTCGGCCTCACCGGCGTCAAGGGCGCCATCGCGGCGGGCTGCGACGCCGACCTGGTCGCCTTCGACCCCGACGGCGAATTCGCCGTCCACCCTCGCGAGTTGCACCACCGCAACCCCGTGACCCCGTACGCGGGCCGGACGCTGACCGGCGCGGTCCGCACCACCTGGCTGCGCGGCCGCGCGGTGGACGTCTCGGCCGAGCCCTTCGGCCGCCCGCTCACCCGGCCCGCCGCCGCCCCCACCACCCCGTCCGATCGCCCGTCCTGAGGAGACTTCGTGACCACTGCCGACACCCCGAGCGCTCCCTTCACCGAGCTGGTCAACCTGGCCTCGCGGCTGCTCGGCGCGGGCGTCGTCGCCACCAACGAGGACACCTTCGCCGACGCCGAGAACCTCCTGGTCGCCAAGCCCGCCGAGTTCCGCCCGCACACCTTCGGCCACAAGGGCCAGATCATGGACGGCTGGGAGTCCAAGCGCCGCCGCGGCGTCTCCGCCGACCAGCCCCACCCCACCGACCAGGACCACGACTGGGCGATCGTCCGGCTCGGCGCCGCCGGTGTGGTCCGCGGCCTGGTGGTGGACACCGCCCACTTCACCGGCAACTACCCGGAGAGCGCCTCCGTCGAGGCCGCCTCCGTGCCCGGCCACCCCTCGCCCGAGGAGGTGGCGGACGCCGAGTGGACCACGCTGGTGCCGCGCACCCCGCTCCAGGGCGACACCGCCCACGAGTTCGCCGTCGACGACGCCAACCGCTACACCCACATCCGCCTCAACATCTTCCCGGACGGCGGCGTCGCCCGGCTGCGCGTCCACGGCGAGGTGCTGCCCGACCCGCGCGAACTGGACGGCCTGACCTTCGACCTGGCCGCCCAGGAGTACGGCGGCGTGGCCGAGGCGGCGTCCGACCGCTACTTCTCCTCCCCGCACAACCTGAACGCTCCCGGCCGCGCCTCCGTCATGGGCGAGGGCTGGGAGACCCGGCGTCGGCGCGACAAGGCCAACGACTGGGTGCAGATCGCCCTGGCCGGGGGCGGTGAGGCCCTGGCCGCCGAGGTGGACACCACCCACTTCGTCGCCAATGCCCCCGGCTGGGCCGACCTCGTCGGCTTCGACGCCTCGACCGGGGCGGACCCGGCCGACGGCGAGTGGTTCGAGATCCTGCCCCGCACCCGCCTGCAGCCCGACACCCGGCACCGCTTCCGGCTCGACGCCGGCCGCCCGGTGACCCACGTGCGCATCAACGTCCACCCGGACGGCGGCCTCGCCCGCCTCCGGCTCACCGGCCGCCTCACCGAGGCCGGCCGAGCGGCCCTCGCGCTGCGCTGGTTCAACGTCGTCCCGGCCGCCGAGGCCGCCGCGGCCCTCGCCGAGGCCGGCCTGACCGCCGACGAGGCCGCCGCGCTGACCGCCGCCCGCCCGCTGGCGGACCGGACCGCGGCCGTCGGCGCCGTCGCCGCGCTCCGGCCCGAAGACGGCCCCGACGGCGAGCACTCCTCCCGCCGCCGCTCGGCGGTCTGGCGCCTGCTGGGCGTCTGACGCCCGTTCGGCGATCCGCAGAGCCCTGTGCCATGAACTGACTCTTCGTCACTTCACTCTCCACGCACCGCTTTTATCGACATCTGAAGGACCCTCCATGTCCAAGATCCTGACCACGGAGTCCGGCGCCCCGGTCGCCGACAACCAGAACTCGGCCTCGGCCGGCGAGTACGGCCCGCTGCTGATCCAGGACCAGCAGCTGCTGGAGAAGCTGGCCCGCTTCAACCGCGAGCGCATCCCGGAGCGCGTCGTGCACGCCCGCGGCTCCGGCGCGTACGGCTACTTCGAGGTCACCGACGAGGTGTCGCAGTACACCCGCGCGGACTTCCTCGCCGAGGTCGGCAAGCGCACCGAGGTCTTCCTGCGGTTCTCCACCGTGGCCGGCAACCTGGGCTCCAGCGACGCGGTGCGCGACCCGCGCGGCTTCGCGCTGAAGTTCTACACCGCGCAGGGCAATTACGACCTGGTCGGCAACAACACCCCGGTCTTCTTCATCAAGGACCCGCTCAAGTTCCCCGACTTCATCCACTCGCAGAAGCGCGACCCGTACACCGGCGTGCAGGAGGCGGACAACGTCTGGGACTTCTGGGCCCACTCGCCCGCCTCGACCCACCAGATCACCTGGCTGTTCGGCGACCGCGGCATCCCGGCCTCCTACCGCCACATGAACGGCTACGGCTCGCACACCTACCAGTGGGTCAGCGCCGAGGGTGACGCCTACTGGGTCAAGTACCACTTCAAGACCAACCAGGGCATCCGCTCGCTGGACGGCGACCAGTCCGCCGAGGTGCTCGGCGCCGACGCCGACTCGCACCAGCGCGACCTGCACCAGGCCATCGAGCGCGGCGTGTTCCCGTCCTGGACCCTCTACGTCCAGCTGATGCCGGTGGCCGAGGCCGCGGACTACCGCTTCAACCCCTTCGACCTCACCAAGGTGTGGCCGCACGCCGACTACCCGCTGGTCAAGGTCGGCCGCCTGGTGCTCAACAGGAACCCGGAGAACGTCTTCGCCGACGTCGAGCAGTCCGCGTTCTCGCCGAACAACTTCGTGCCCGGCATCGGCCCCTCCCCGGACAAGATGCTCCAGGGCCGCCTGTTCGCCTACGCCGACGCCCAGCGCTACCGCCTCGGCGTCAACCACACCCAGCTGCCGGTGAACGCCCCGCGCGCCACCGAGGCGGACAACTACGGCCGCGACGGCCTCCACGCCGTCAACAAGTCCGGCCGCGGCAAGAACTACGAGCCCAACTCGTACGACGGCCCCGCCCAGACCGACACCGCGCTCGCCGCGCCGGTCCGGCTGGACGGCTACACCGGCACCTACACCACGCCGGCCCACACCAAGGACGACGACTTCTTCCAGGCCGGCGAGCTGTACCGGCTGATGTCCGCGGGCGAGAGGACCCGGCTGATCGACAACATCGCGGGCTTCCTCGCCCAGGTGAGCCGCGACGACGTGGTCGAGAAGAACCTCGCCCACTTCCACGCCGCGGACGAGGAGTACGGCGCCCGCCTGGAGGCGGCCGTCGCCAAGCTGCGGGCGGGCGACGAGGGCTGAACCGCCCTGCCATGACGCACCACGCGTGACGAGGGCCGAGCCACCCCACCGTGGCGCGCCGCGCGTGACGCCCCGCTGACCGACTGACCCGCCCCCACCGGCCGCCGGGGCCCCGAACCCGGCGGCCGCGGGGCGGTCCCCTCCTCCCGGGGCAGTAGGGGAGGGGGCCGTCGTGCTGTCCTCCACTACCGTTCCTCCAGGCTGTCGGTGGGTACTCCACGGAATGTTCACGGATATTCACGGACGGCAGTCGCCGGGCCCGCCGGGTCGATAGGCTGGAGAGCGCCCGCGGTCGCTCCGTGGGGGGACATCGGAAGGGGACGACATGTCGACACCAGCCCCGGGTCGCCACGCCGCGCTGGACCAGGGCCTCGCCGGCCCGTTCACCTCCCTGCAGCACGCCCTCAGACTGCTGGAGGCCGTCGACCGGCACCCTGACGGTGCCACCCTGGTCGCCCTCGCGCGGGAGACCTCGCTCGGCCTGCCGACCGTCCGGCAGCTCGCCGAGATCCTCGAGATCGAGGGCTACCTCCAGTGCCAGGACGGCGGTTGGGTGCTCGGCGGCACCTTCGCCCTGCTCGGCCAGCACAACCGGGAGCAGCTGGTGAAGGCCCGGCTCAACCGCAAACTCGCCGAGCTCCGGGACGAGTTGGGCGCGGCAGTGTACTTCACCCGCTACCACGACGGCGAGTTGTCGGTGGAGGCGGTGTCCGCGGCCGAGTACGCGCCGGCCGTGCAGGAGTGGGTGGACTTCCGGGCCACCGCGCACGCCAGCGCGATCGGCAAGTGCCTGCTCGGCCAGCTCGACGCGGACGCCCGCTGGGACCACCTCTCCCGCCACCCGGTGGCCCGGCTCACCTCCCGGACCGTCACCGACGCCGACCAGCTGATGCACCGGCTGGAGCGGCAGCCGGCCACCGTGCCGGTGCTGGACATCCAGGAGTACGCGCTCGGCACGGTGTGCGCGGCCGTCCCGATCACGGCGGGCAGCACGGTCGGCTGCCTGGCCACGTCGATGCCGGTGGACAACGTGCACAAGCTGAAGGCCGCCGCCGAGCTGCTGGCGGCCCGGGCGGCGCCGCTGATGCTGGCGATGGCGGTCTGACGGCCGGTCGTTCCCGTGGGCCCCGCCGGATCCGAGTGATCCGGCGGGGCCCACGTGTTCGTTCGTGGGCATGTTCGTTCAGGAGCCCGGTCGTTCGCGCGCGTTTCCGATGACGGCCCCAGGGTGTGTCACTTATTAGACTCGATGTCGATAAGAGTCGCCGAACCCCTTGTCCCAGCCGCTACCCGCGAGTACGTTTCCCTGAGTCGAGCCGCCGCCCCGAGGTCAGGAGGGCCTGCCGTGCCCCGCTCCACCCCCGTACCCGCCCTTGCCGTCCCCGCCGCGCGCGTCCACGACAGCCTCGTCCTCGAACCCCGGGACGTCCGCTTCGACTGGGACCGGCTGCCGCTGCACTGGATCCCCGACGAGCCGATGGCCACCCACGTCATCAACGTGCTGCACCTGCTGCTGCCCGAGGGCGAGCGCTGGTTCGTCAAGGTCTTCAAGGAGGCGCTGCCGCTCATCCGCGACGAGCAACTGCGCGAGGAGGTCCTCGGGTTCATCGGCCAGGAGGCCATCCACGCCGAGGCGCACCAGGAGGTCCTCGACCACCTGCTCGGCCAGGGGCTCGACCCGCGTCCGTACGTCCGGCAGATCGCCTGGCTGTTCCAGCGCGTCCTCGGCGACAAGCCCGGGCTCAGCCCGGCGCGGCGACGCGAGAACCTCATCGAGCGGGTCGCCTTCGTGGCGGCGATCGAGCACTTCACCGCCTTCCTCGGCAACTGGGCGCTCAACTCCCCGGGCCTGGACCGCGCCAAGGCCGACCCGACGATGCTCGACCTGCTGCGCTGGCACGGCGCCGAGGAGGTCGAACACCGCAGCGTCGCCTTCGACCTGATGGTCCACCTCGACCCCGGCTACCTGCGCCGGGTCCGCGGCATGGCGGTCTCGGGGCCGCTGCTGGTCCACCTCTGGGTGCGCGGTGCCCGCTTCCTGCTCGCCGCCGACCCCACCCTCGACGGACGGCTCAAGCCCACCTGGCGCGAGGCCGGCAGGATCGCCAGGCGCGGCCTGCTGCCCGACCCGGTCCGGTCGATCCGCTCCGGCCTGCGCTACCTGCGGCCCGGCTACCACCCCACCCAGGAGGGCTCCTCCAGCCAGGCCCTCGGCTACCTCGCCGCCTCCCCGGCCGCCCGCGCGGCGGCGGTGGGTCACTGACAAGGGGTCAAGCAACAGGGTTCAGACAACAGATAACAGATGACAGAAAACGTTATCTGTTATCTGAACCCTGAACTTTGAACTCTGAAATCCGAAACCCGTCACCCGCCGCTCACGCCCCCTCCCAGACGCCAAGGACCGCCGGATGGACCTGCTCAACCCGCCCCCTGACCTCTACGGCCGCCCCCGCGCCGACACGTTCATGCGCCGGCTCACCGCATTCGGCGACCGCTACACCCCGGCCCTCGGCGGCCCCCTGCTGCGCCGCAACCCCCGCCGCCCGCTCAGCCGCCCCACCCCGCCGCTCCAGCTGGTCGTCGCCGCCCGCCGCCAACTCGCCTCCGAAGTCGTCGAATTGCGGCTCGCCGACCCCTCCGGCGGCCCGCTCCCCGGCTGGCAGCCCGGCGCCCACCTGCGCCTCGCCCTGCCCTCCGGCCGCGAACGCCACTACTCGCTCTGCGGCGACCCAGCCGACCGCGCCGCCTACCGGATCGCCGTACGGCGACTGCCCGGGGGCGGCGGCTCCGTCGAGATCCACGACACCCTGCACCCCGGCAGCCGCCTCACCGCCCGCCGCCCGCGCAACGGCTTCGCCTTCTGCGCCGAGCCCGCCGTCCTGCTGCTCGCCGGCGGCATCGGCATCACCCCGCTGCTCCCGATGGCCCGCGAGGCGCAGCGGCACGGCCTGGACTGGCGCCTGGTGCACGTCGGCCGCAGCGCCGACACCCTCCCGTACACGGACGAGTTGCGCGCCCTCGACCCGAGCCGGGTGGTGCTGCGCACCGACGACGAGCACGGCGTGCCGACCGGCGCCGACCTGCTCGCGCACGCCCCGCGCGGCGCCGCCGTCTACTGCTGCGGCCCGGCCCCGATGCTCACCGCCGTGCAGCGCGCCCTGGACGAATCCCCCTCCACCGCCCTGCACTTCGAGCGCTTCGGCGCCGCCCCGGTCATCGGCGGCGCGCCCTTCGCCGTGCGCCTGGGCGTCGACGGCCCGGCGCTGGCCGTCCCCGCCGACCGCTCCGCCCTGGACGTGCTGCGCGAAGCCCGTCCCGACCTCCCGTACTCCTGCCACCAGGGCTTCTGCGGCACCTGCGAGGTCCGCCTGCTGGCCGGCACGCCCGAGCACCGGGACCGCCGGCTCACCCCCGAGCAGCGCGCCGACGGCGCCGTGCTGCCCTGCGTCTCCCGGGCCGCCGCGGGCGAGACCCTGGTGCTCGACCTGTAGCGTGCTCGACCTGTAGAAGGAGCCCCGATGGCGAACCCCCCGACCTTCCCCTACGACGAGCGCGACCTCGCCCGCTTCCGCGAGACCCAGCAACTCGCCTACCACTGCGCCGAACAGGTCGCCGCCTGGATCGAACCGGGCGTCACCGAACGCCAGGCCACCGCCGAACTGCGCCGCCGCCTGGTCGCCGCCGGGGTGCAGGACTTCTTCCACGTCCCGTTCGCCTGGTTCGGCGACCGCACGGCCTTCCGGCACTTCCACACCCCGCTCCAGTTCTTCGCCGGCAACCGCCGCCTGGAGGAGGGCATGCCGTACGTCCTGGACTGCGCGCCCATCGTCGACGGCTACACCGCCGACATCGGCTACGGCGGCAAGGTCGGCGAGAACCGCGTCTGGGACCGCCTGGCCGCCGACCTCCAGGTGTACCGCGAGCTGATCCTCGCCGAGGTGCGCGCCCGCCGTCCGCTCAACGAGGTGTACGCGGCCGTGGACGCCCAGATCGCCGCGCACGGCTACGACAACCGCCACCAGGTCTACCCGGGCCGGGTGATCGGCCATCAGGTCACCCGCACCACCGTGCGCGGCCCGGCCGGGGTCAACGTCCTCGGCTTCGGCGTGCGCACCCTGCAGACCCTCGGGCGTGAACTGATCTCCGAGCGCCTGCACGGCCGTTCACCGCTCTGGGCGGACGGCCGGTCGTCCCGGCACGCGCCCACCCCGGGCCTGTGGGCGGTCGAGCCGCACATCGGCTTCCGCGGCGTGGGCATCAAGTTCGAGGAACTGCTGGTGGTCACCGAGGACGACGCCCACTGGCTCGACGACGACCTGCCGCACGTCCGCCGCTGGACGGCGGACGCCGCCCACGACGTTGCCCTGGAGGCCGCCCGATGACCACCCCCGCCGCAGACGCCCCGGACGCCCCGGACGCCCCGGACGCCCCGGACGCCCCGGACGCCCCGGACGCCCGGAAGGCGCTGGCCGTCTCGAAGACGCTGGACGCGTCGCCCGTGCGCCGCCGCACCGTGGACTCCGACGGCCTCCCGCTCGCCGTCTTCGAACAGGGCGACCCGGCCGCCCCCACCGTCCTCCTGGTCCACGGCTACCCGGACACCCACGCGGTCTGGGACGACGTCGCCGCCGACCTCGCCCGCGACCACCACGTGGTCCGCTACGACGTGCGCGGCGCAGGCCGGTCCGGAGTGCCCGCCACCCGGGACGGCTACCGGCTGGAACGCCTGGCCGCCGACCTGTTCGCGGTCGCCGACGCCGTCAGCCCCGACCGCCCGGTGCACGTGGTCGCCCACGACTGGGGCTCGCTGCAGTCCTGGGAGGCCGTCACCGAGCCCGGCTCCGAGCGGCGGATCGCCTCGTACACCACCATGTCCGGCCCCTGCCTGGACCACATGGGGTACTGGCTGCGCCACCGGATGCGCCGGCCCACCCCGCGCCACCTGCGCCAACTCCTCCACCAGGGCCTGCACTCCTGGTACATCACCGCCTTCCACCTGCCCTTCCTCGCCCCCGGCGTGTGGCGCCTGGGCCTGGCCCGGGCCTGGCCGCGGGTGCTGCGCGACCTGGAGCAGGTCACCCCGCGGCCCGACCACCCGCAGCCCGGCCTGCGCCGCGACGCCGTCCGCGGCATCGAGCTGTACCGGGCCAACTTCCGCCCCACGCTGCGCAGTCCGCGCGAGCGCCCGACGCAGGTGCCGGTCCAGCTGATCACCCTCACCCGGGACCGCTACGTCGCCCCGTTCCTCTCCGAGGGGCTGGAGCGCTGGGTGCCCGAGCTGACCCGACGGACGCTGCACGCCGGCCACTGGTCGGCGCTGCTGGAGAAGGGAGCCATCGTGGCCGAGATGGTCCGCGAGTTCACCGCCCGCATCGAACGCGGAAGCGCCGAGCCGACCCGGGAGCGGGGCGACGGCCGGCTGGTCGTCGTCACCGGCGGCGGCAGCGGCATCGGCCGGGCCACCGCGCTCGCCTTCGCCGAGGACGGCGCCCGCGTCGTGGTCTGCGACCTCGACCTCGCCGCCGCCGAGCGCACCGCCGAACTCGCCTCGCTGATCGGCCCGCAGGCGCACGCCTACCGGGTGGACGTCGCCGACGGTGCGGCGGTGGACGCCTTCGCCCAGGCGGTCGCGGAGGAGCACGGGGTGCCCGACGTGGTGGTCAACAACGCTGGCATCGGCCACTCCGGGACGTTCCTGCAGACCACCGAGAAGGAGTGGCAGCGCGTCCTGGACGTCAACCTCTGGGGCGTCATCCACGGCTGCCGCGCCTTCGGCACGCTGATGGCCGACCGCGGCCAGGGCGGTCACCTGGTCAACGTCTCCTCGGCCGCCGCCTACCTGCCGTCCAAGGCGCTCACCGCGTACGCGACCAGCAAGGCCGCGGTGTTCATGCTCTCGGACTGCCTGCGCGCCGAACTCGCCGGGCACGGAATCGGTGTCTCCACCATCTGCCCGGGCATCGTCAACACCAACATCACCCGCACCTCCACCTTCTCCGCGACCACCGCCGACCAGCAGGCCGCCAAGCAGGCCCGCGCCGCCAGGCTCTACGCCCGCCGCGGCTTCCCCCCGGAGAAGGTCGCCACCGCCATCCTCACCGCCGTCCGCACCGGCAAGCCGGTCGTCCCCGTCACCCCCGAGGCCAAGGCCGCCCGCTTCCTCTCCCGCCTCAGCCCCGGCCTCCTACGCCTGGCCGCCCGCCTCAACGTCACCTGAGCGGTCCGCACGGGCCGCGGTATCGGCAAGAATCGCTCCCGATACCGCAGGCCCGCTCAGCTCCGGGAGGTTGGCCCGAGGGCCCCATCGGGCCTGTGAGAGCATCGAGGCCCATGGAGATGACAACGGCTCTGTGGTCCTTCGCCCTCGTCGTGGGGCTGCTCACGCTGACGCCCGGGCTCGATACCGCGCTGGTGCTGCGCACGTCCGCGCTCGGGCGGCGGCGCCAGGCGTGGGGGGTGGTGCTGGGGATCCAGACCGGGACGTTGGTCTGGGGGACGCTGACCTCGGCCGGGGTGACGGCGCTGCTGACCGCCTCGCAGGTGGCGTACGAGGTGCTGCGCTGGGGCGGGGCCGCGTACCTGGTGTGGATGGGTGTCGGCATGCTGCGCAGCCGGGGCGGGGAGGCGGAGACCGAGGAGGAGCCGGCCGAGGGCGGCTTCGGGTACGGCTGGCGGCGCGGCACGCTGACCAATCTGCTGAACCCCAAGGTCGGGGTGTTCTACGTGGCCGTGCTGCCGCAGTTCATCCCCGCCGGTGCCCCGCACTTCGCCGCCGGGGTGGCGCTCACCTGCGTCCACGTGGTGGAGGGCGTGCTGTGGTCGACCGTCCTGGTCGGCTTCGCCCGGGCGCTGCGCGGCTGGCTGCGCCGCCCGGCCGCCCGGAGGCTGATGGACCGGGTGACCGGCGCGGTGGTGGTGGGCTTCGGCGTGAAGCTGGCGCTGAGCGACTGACCGCCGGCCTCAGGCGGCGTGCGTCCGTCGCGTGCGTCGTGCCTGTCGCGCCGCCCGGGGCTCCTCGGGGGTGGCCGGTGCCTCGTGGTGGATCGGGCCGTCCCCGGCGTTGAGCGGCAGGCAGCTGCCGCCGCGCCGGTGGGCGATGATCTCGGCGGCGACGGACACCGCCGTCTCCTCGGGGGTGCGGGCGCCGAGGTCGAGGCCGATGGGGGAGCGCAGCCGGCCGATCTCGGCCTCGGTGAGGCCGACCTCGCGCAGCCGCGCCTCGCGGTCGCGGTGGGTGCGGCGCGAGCCCATCGCGCCGACGTAGCCGACCGGCAGCCGCAGGGCGCGTTCCAGCAGCGGGATGTCGAACTTGGCGTCGTGGGTGAGCACGCAGAGCACGGTGCGCCCGTCGATCCGGTCGAGCTGGGAGTCGAGGTAGCGGTGCGGCCAGTCGACGACGACCTCGTCGGCCTCGGGGAAGCGCCGCTTCGTGGCGAAGACGGGCCGGGCGTCGCAGACGGTGACGTGGTAGCCGAGGAAGCGGCCGATCCGGACGACGGCGGCGGCGAAGTCGATGGCGCCGAAGACGAGCATCCGCGGCGCGGGCACGTAGGACTCGACGAAGCAGGTGACGGTGCCCTGGTCGCGGTCGTCGCAGGGGCGTCCGTCGAGGCCGAGCACGATCCGGCCGGTGCGTCCGGCGTCGAGCATGGCCCGGGCCTCGGTGACGACCGCCCGTTCGAGCGCGGTCAGGAGGTGTCGCGCGGGGCGCGTCGCCGGAGGGGCGGCGGCGGGCGACGGCTGGGCCGTCGAGGGGGCAGGGGGGAGGACGGGGGAGAGGGCGCCGTGGTGGGTGTCGGCGGTGACGGCGACGGTGGCGCCGACGAGCCCGCCGGGCCCGGCGATCACCCGGGCGAGCGCGACCGGGGTGCCGGAGGCGATGTAGGCGATGCCGGCGTCGAGCCCGTCGTCGGCCCCGGGCCGGATCGGCTGGACGAACACGTCGAGGACGCCGCCGCAGGTCAGGCCGACGGCGAAGGCATCCTCGTCGCTGTAGCCGAACCGTTCCAGCACGGGTTCGCCGGACTCGATGGCGGCCTGGCACAGCTCGTAGACCGCGCCCTCGACGCAGCCCCCGGAGACGCTGCCGATCGCCTCGCCGGCCGCGTCGACGGCCAGGGCCGCCCCCGGGTCGCGGGGCGCGCTGCCGGAGACGCCGACGACGGTGGCCACGGCGAAGGCGCGCCCGGCCGCGTGCCAGGCCTGCAACTGCTCGGCGATGTCCTGCATGTCGGAGAGCTCCTTACACAAGCGAGGGTAGACGGGAGGTGCCGCCGTACGGGAAACGATTCCCGCACGGCGGCGGTGCGGCCAGGTCCTCTCCGGCCGGAGGGGCTAGTGCACGCCCAGCCAGGACTTGATCGGGGTGAGCGCGAAGTAGACCACGAAGACCCCGGTGAGGATCCACATCAGCGGACCGGGCTCGCGCCACTTGCCGGTGCCCGCCTTGATGACCGTGTACGAGATGACGCCCGCGGCGACACCGGCGGTGATGCTGTAGGTGAACGGCATCAGGGTGCAGGTGAGGAAGGCCGGGATGGCGACCTCGCGGTCGGACCAGTCGATGTGCCGGGCCTGGCTCATCATCATCGAGCCGATCACGACGAGGGCGGCGGAGGCCACCTCGGTCGGGACGATCGCGGCGAGCGGCGAGAAGAACAGCATCAGCGCGAACACGCCGCCGGTGACGGTCGAGGCGAGGCCGGTGCGGGCGCCGTCGCCGACGCCGGTGGCGGACTCGACGAACACGGTCTGGCCGGAGGCGCCGGACAGGCCGCCGACGGCGCCGCCGGCCCCGTCGATGAACAGGGCCTTGGAGAGGCCGGGCATCCGGCCCTGCTTGTCGGCCAGCCCGGCCTCGGTGCCGACGCCGATGATGGTGGCCATCGCGTCGAAGAAGCCGGCCAGCACCAGGGTGAAGACGGCGACCGAGGCGCTGATGGCGCCCAGGCCGTGGCTGCCGAAGGCGCCGAAGAGGTCGACGTGGCCGAAGAGGCCGAAGTCGGGCGCGGAGACCGGGCTGCCCGGCCACACCGGGGCGGAGCTGACCCAGGTCTTCGCGGGGAGGTCGGCGACCGCGTTGATGACGAAAGCCACCACGGTGCCGCCGGCGATGCCGATCAGGATCGCGCCGCGGACGTTGCGGGCCAGCAGGACGAAGATCGTCAGCACGGTGAGGCAGAAGACCAGGACGGGCCAGCCGGCCAGCTCGCCGAAGGGGCCGAGCGCGAGCGGTGTGGGGCCGCCGGTGTGCACGAAGCCTGCCTTGACCAGGCCGATCAGCGAGACGAAGAGGCCGATGCCGATGGTGATGGCGTGCTTGAGCGGCAGCGGGATGCCGTTCATGATCTTCTCGCGGAGCCCGGACACGACCAGCAGGACGATCAGCAGGCCGTAGATCACGCACAGGCCCATGGCCTGGGGCCAGGTGGTGTGCGGCACCACCAGCGCGGATATCACGCCGGAGACCGAGAGCCCGGCGGCGACCGCCAGGGGGACGTTGCCGACCACGCCCATCAGGATCGTGGTGACGGCGGCGGCGAGCGCGGTCGCGGTGGTGAGCTGTGCGTGGTCCAGCTTGAGGCCGTTGACGTCGGCGCCGCTCAGGATGATCGGGTTGAGCAGCACGATGTAGGCCATCGCCATGAAGGTGGTGAGGCCGCCGCGGATCTCGTTTCCGAAGGTCGATCCCCGGGCCGTGATCTTGAAGTACGCGTCCAGTGCGTTCTTCGGAGCGGGGGCGGGGGCCGAGGTGAGGGCGGGGGCCGGCGAGGCGGTGTCGTCCTCGGCGGGTCTTTCTTCCGTGGGGCCGGGTTCCGTGGGGCTGTGTTCCGTGGGGATCTGGGTCATGTCCACTCCCAAGTGTCAAAGGGGGTTGGGGTGGGCGAGCCGACCTGACTGCCAGTCAACGAGGTTGGCGCAGGGGGACTGCTCGACTCACTGGGCGCACTGTGGCGGTGCCCGCGGTGCGTGGGTGGTGCGCACCGCTGCAGAACCCCGGCGTGGGAGAGGCAGCGGGATGGTGCGCTCGCGTGCCGGTGGGTGGTGCACGCGAGTGGGGGTGGCGCGGTGGAGCGGCCCCGGGGCGGCGGGGAAGACGGTCGCCGCCCCGGGGAGGTTCTCCTGCTCCCGGGGGCCTGAAGCCCGGGGGAGCTCGTGGGCTCCGGGGGCGTCAGGCCCCGGGGGCCTCCGTGGTCAGGTGCTCGGGCCGGACCGGGATCCGGTTGAGCGCCAGGCCGGTGGCGTTGCGGATGGCGGCCACGATCGACGGCGTCGCCGAGACGGTCGGGGCCTCGCCGACGCCGCGCAGCCCGTACGGGGCGTGCGGGTCGGGCAGTTCGAGGATCTCCACCGGGATCGGCGGGGTGTCGAGGATGGTGGGGATCAGGTAGTCGGTGAAGGAGGCGTTGCGCACCTTCCCGTCCCGCACGATGATCTCCTCCATCACGGCGAGGCCGAGCGCCTGGGTGCAGCCGCCCTGGATCTGGCCGACGACGGAGAGCGGGTTGAGCGCCTTGCCGACGTCCTGGACGGCGGTGAGCTCGACGACCTTGACCAGGCCCAGTTCGACGTCCACGTCGACCACCGCGCGGTTGGCGCAGAAGGTGTACTGGACGTGGCCGAAGCCCTGCCCGGTCTCCTTGTCGAAGGGGACGGTCGGCCGGTGGTGGTGTTCGCGGGTGAGGTCGATGGCCTCGTCGCCGAGCAGGTCGACCATGGGAACCAGCACGCCGGCGCTCTCCGAGACGACCTTCCCGGCGATCAGCGTGATGTCGCCGTGGGTCCAGCCGTAGCGGCGGCGGCCCTTCTCGATCAGCGCCCGCCTGACCGCCTCGGCGGCCAGCTTCACGGCGCCGCCGGTCATGTACGTCTGGCGCGAGGCGGAGGTCGAACCGGCCGAGCCGACCTCGGTGTTGGCCGGGTGGATGGTGACCAGTTCGACGCCCAGCTCGGTGCGGGCGATCTGGGCGTGCACGGTGACGCCGCCCTGGCCGACCTCCGCCATCGCGGTGTGGACCATGGCGACGGGCTCGCCGCCGATCACCTCCAGGCGCACCCGGGCGGTGGAGTAGTCGTCGAAGCCCTCGGAGAAGCCGACGTTCTTGATGCCGACCGAGTAGCCGACGCCGCGCACGATGCCCTCGCCGTGCGAGGTGTTGGACAGCGCCCCGGGGAGCTGGCGCACGTCCGGGTGCTCGGTGTCCAGCGGCGGCGGCAGCGGCATCTCCTTGGCGCGCCGCAGCAGTTCGGCGACCGGGGCGGGCGAGTCGATCTGCTGGCCGGTGGGCATGAAGTCGCCCTCCGACATGGCGTTGAGCTGCCTCAACTCGACCGGGTCCATGCCGAGTTCGACGGCCAGCTTGTCCATCTGCGACTCGTAGCCGAACGCGGCCTGGACGGCGCCGAAGCCGCGCATGGCGCCGCAGGAGGGGTTGTTGCTGTAGAGCGCGATGGCGTGCATCCGCACGTTGGGGATCACGTACGGGCCGTGCCCGAGCGAGGCCGCGTTGCCGACCACGGCGGGCGAGGCGGAGGCGTACGCGCCGCCGTCGAGCACGATCCGGCAGTCGGCGAAGACCAGTTTGCCGTCGCGGGTGGCGCCGTGCTCGTAGTGCATCCTGGCGGGGTGGCGGTGCACGTGGCCGAAGAAGGACTCGTCGCGGGCGTAGACGATCTTGACCGGTTTGCCGGTGTGCTGGGCCAGCAGGCAGGCGTGGATCTGCATCGACAGGTCCTCGCGGCCGCCGAAGGCGCCGCCGACGCCGGCCAGGGTGAGCCGGACCTTCTCCTCGGGCAGGTCGAGCACCGGGGCCATCTGCTGGCGGTCGACGTGCAGCCACTGGGTGGCGATGTAGAGGTCGATGCCGCCGTCCTCGGCGGGCACCGCGAGGCCGGACTCGGGGCCGAGGAAGGCCTGGTCCTGCATGCCGACCTCGTAGTCGCCGCTGACGATGACGTCCGCGAGCGCGCGGACCTCGTCGGTGACGCCGAGGCCGGAGACCAGCCGCTGCTCGTGGCAGATGTTGCCGTACCCGTGCGACTTGTACTCGTGCGGCTCGTGCACGTAGCCGTGGGTGGCGGGGTCGAGGCACTGCTCCTCGGTGACGATCGGGGTGAGCACCTCGTACTCGACCTTGATCCTCTTCACCGCGCGGCGGGCGGTCTCCGGGTGGTCGGCCGCGACCAGGGCGATCGCCTCGCCGTGGTAGCGGACCTTGTCGATGGCCAGGGCCGGCTGGTCCTGGATCTCCAGCCCGTAGTACTTCGCGCCGGGGATGTCCTGGTGGGTGAGGACGGCGTAGACGCCGGGCACCTTGAGCGCCTCGGAGATGTCCACCGACAGGATGGTGGCGCGCGGGTGCGGCGAGCGCAGCGCCATGCCCCAGAGCATGTCCTCGTGCCACATGTCGGAGGAGTACGCGAACTCGCCCTTGACCTTGAGGTGGCCGTCCGGGCGCAGCGGCGAGCCGCCGATGCCGTCCTTGCTGGCCTGCCGGATGTCCTGGAGGTTCTTCTGGCCCTGGATGGTGCGGGTGGTCATTGCGAAACGGCCTTTCCGGCGCACGTGCGGGCGGACGCCAGCCGCACCGCGTCCATGATCTTCTCGTAGCCGGTGCAGCGGCAGAGGTTGCCCGACAGCGCCTCGCGGATGTCGTTGTCGCTCGGCTGGGCGTCCCGCTCCAGCAGCGCGTCGGTCTGCACCAGCAGGCCGGGGGTGCAGAAGCCGCACTGGACGGCGCCGGCATCGACGAACGCCTGCTGGACGAGGCCCAGTTCGCCGTTCTCCCCGGTCAGGCCCTCGACCGTGCGCACCTCGCGGTCCTGCACCTGGCCGGCCGCGACCAGACAGCTGCAGACCGGCACGCCGTCCAGGTAGACCGTGCAGGATCCGCACTCGCCCTGCTCGCAGGCGTTCTTCGAGCCCGGCAGGCCGACCCGCTCGCGCAGCACGTACAGGAGGCTCTCGCCCTCCCAGACGTCGTCCGCCTCGACCGGCTTGCCGTTGGCGGTGAAAGTCACCCTCATGCCGCGCTCCTGATCTGCTTGCTGTAGTCGTTCCAGGTCCAGGTGAGGGTGCGGCGGGCCATCACGGCCAGCGCGTGCCGACGGTAGTCGGCGGTGCCCCGGACGTCGTCGATCGGCGAGGCGGCGGCCTTGACCAGCTCGCCGAAGCGCCGGACCACCTCGGCGCCCAGCAGGTCGCCGGACTCCCAGAGGCCGCGCTCGGCGAGCACGCCCGCCAGGTACTCCTCGGCCTCGACGGCGCGGCGCGGCGTGGGGGCGGCCGAGCCGATGCCGGTGCCGACGGTGCCGTTCTTCGGGTGGAGGGCGAAGCCGAAGGCGCAGACCGCGATCACCATGGCGTTGCGGGTGCCGATCTTCGAGAACTGCTGCGGGCCGTCCGCCACCGGGATGTGCACGGCCCGGATCAGCTCGTCGGCCTCCAGGCTGTTGCGCTTCACGCCGACGTAGAAGTCGTCGATCGGGATCAGCCGGGTGCCGCGCACGGAGGCGGCCTCGACCTGGACGTCCCGGCCGGCCGCCAGCAGCGCCGGGTGGGAGTCGCCGGCCGGGGAGGCCGCGCCGAGGTTGCCGCCGACGCCGCCGCGGTTGCGGATCTGCGGGGAGCCGACGGTGTGGGCCGCCAGCGCCAGCCCGGGCAGCGGCCCGGACAGTTCGTCGATGATCCGGGAGTAGGGGACGGAGGCGCCGAGCCTGACGACGCCGTCGTCGTTCGACCACTGGGTGAGCTCGGTGATGCGGTTCAGATCGAGAATCGCGGATGGCCGGTGCACGTCGAAGTTCAGCTCGACCATGACGTCCGTACCGCCCGCGATGGGCAGCGCGGTCGGGTACTCGGCCTTCGCCGCGAGTGCCTCGTCCCAGGTAGCGGGCCGAAGGAACTCCATGCGGGTGTCTCCTCAAGTCGTCGCCTGCCGGGCGGGTGGGCACACTGCCCGGAACTCGGTGTTCGGACCTCTCAACCAACCGCTTCGTCGCCTCCGCGTCGGGCCCCGGTCACCGGGCTGCGTCCGGCGGCGTGTCGCCCAGTGAACCGCTGGGACGGGGCCCACAGGCAGTCACCGATGGCATGAAGCCCCGGCTGTGCTCCCGCCCGGCATCCTGTACGTTCCTCTAAGGAGAGGAATGCGCAGCCCAGGTGTTCACCAGGTGCTACCTACGACCGTAATCCGGCCGTGATTCGCAAGCGACGGGCCCGTGATCCGGTCGCCCGCCCGGACGTGACGACAAGTACGGATGTTCGGGCACACTGTGACCCCCGACCGAACGCTCGGGCCTCCCCCGTTCGGCCCACCCCTCAGCCCCATCCCACCCTCAGCCCCCGTTAGGAGTCCGCGGATGCGTGTCCGTGACCTGCTCGCCCCCGGCGCCCCGCGACTGCGCCTGCTCGCGGCCGAGGACGAGCTGGACCGGCAGGTCAGCGGCGTCATGACCACGGACCTGCACGACCCCGGCCGCTACCTGCACGGCGGCGAGCTGGTGCTCACCGGCATGCTGTGGCGCACCGCCCCGGCCGACTCCGAGCGGTTCGTGCGGACCATCGTGGCCGGCGGCGCGGTCGCCCTGGCGGCCGGCGAGGCCGAGGTCGGCCCGGTGCCCGAGGACCTGGTGGAGGCCTGCCGGCGGCACCGGATGCCGCTGCTGGCCGTCCCCGACGACATCGCCTTCGGCACCGTCACCGAGTTCATCGGCCGCCAGGTCTCCGCCGACCGCGCCGCCGACCTCGCCGCCCTCGTCGACCGGCACCGCCTGCTGGTCTCGGCGGCGGGCGGCGGCGGCCTGGACGCGGTGCTGGACCTGCTCGGCGGCGACCTCGACCTCGACTGCTGGGTCCTCACCCCCACCGGCGCGGTGATCGCCGGCCCCGCCGACCGCCTCCCGGCCGAGGACCGCGACCAGCTGGTCCGCGCCCACCTCGGCGCCCAGCGCCAGCGCCGCCGCCCCCCGCACCGGGCCCGCCTGGCCGGCGGCTCCTACTCGCTGCTGCCCGCCCCGGCCTCGGCCGACCACCAGGCGCCGCTGGCCGACTGGGTGCTCGCGGTGGCCGGCGACGTCACCGAGTGGACCACCAAGCGCCAGCAGCTCGCCGAGAACCTGGCCCGGCTGGTCGCCGCCGAGCGCCACCGCCGCGACGAGGGCCGCCGGCTGCGCCGCCGCCTCGCCGACGAGGTGCTGGCCCTGCTCCAGCGCGACGCCGACCCGGCCGAGATCAGCCGGACCCTGTACGCCTCCTCGGCGATGGCCGCCCGCTACGAGAGCGTCGATCCCAAACCCCAGGCCCAGGACGGGTCCTGGCTGGTGCTCAGCGCCGAGGGCACCGGCCTGCCCGAGGGCGTGGTGCGCGCCGTCCTGGAGGAGGCGCTGGGCGGCACCACCGACCGCGCGCTGGTCGCCGGGGCCGGCTCCGGCGCCGTCGTGGTGCTGCCCGCCCTGGACGGCCCGGTGCCCGCCGAGACCCTGCGCGACTTGCTCGCCCCGCTGGAGGCGGGCCTCGGCTCCGAGGGCCGGATCACCCTCGGCGTCTCCGCCCCCGCCTCCGAGGCCGGCGGCCTGCGCGGCGCCCTGGAGGAGGCCCGGCACGCCCGCCGGATCGCCGCCGCCCGGGTCGGCCGGGTCTGCGTGGCGGGCCCCGAGGAGCTGGCCTCGCACGTGCTGCTGCTGGCGGCCGTCCCGGACGAGGTCCGCCGCGCCTTCCGCAGCCGGCTGCTGGACAAGGTGATCGCGTACGACATCGAGCACCAGGCGGACCTGGTCCGCACCCTGGAGGCGTTCCTGCGCTCGGACGGCTCCTGGACGCGCTGCGCCGCGCAGCTGCACGTCCACGTCAACACCCTGCGCTACCGGATCGGCCGGATCGAGGAGCTGACCGGCCGTGACCTCTCCCGGCTGGAGGACCGGGTGGACTTCTACCTGGCGCTCGAACTGGCCTGACGGCCGGTCCCGAGAGCCGTGCCCCATGCAGGAGGGCCCGCCGCGAGCACTCGCGGCGGGCCCACCTGCATGATCGTTACTGCTTGGGACTACTGCGGCGGGATGACCGAGGTCATCCACTCGAAGATGCTCGGCACCATGGTCTTCCACAGCTCGGTGGTGTGCGGGCCGTTGCTCTCCTGGACCTGGACCTTGGTCGGCTCCTTGGCCGCCGCCGCGATCGCCTGGCCGTCCTCCAGGCCGTCGCCCTTCTTGCCGCTGATGTAGAGGCTGACCTTCGGCGGCTGCTGGGCGCTCTTGAGGATGTTGACCGGGTTGTTCGCCTCGCGCAGCTTCGGGTCCTTGCCGACCAGGGAGTCGCTCTCGGAGGCCGGGTCGTTGTAGCCGGACATCGAGATCGCGGCCCGGTACCGGTTGGGGTGCGCCAGGGACAGCTTGGCCGCGCAGTGGGCGCCGGCCGAGTAGCCGGCGATGCCCCAGCGGTCCGGGGACGGGTCGGCGCGGAAGTTGTCCATGATCATCTGCGGGACGTCCCGGGTGAGCCAGGCGTCGGCGTTGATCTTGCCGGGGATGTCGGTGCAGCCGGCGTCCTGGTGGTTGCCGAGGAGCAGGGTGCGCGGCGAGACCAGGATGAACGGGGAGACCTTGCCCTGCTGCATCAGCGGCTTGAGCTGCTCGGAGACCTTGAGGGTGCCGTACCAGGTGGAGGAGGAGCCCGGGTAGCCCGGGATCAGCTCGACCACCGGGAACTTCTTGTCCTTGAACGCCGGGTCGTTGTACTGCGGCGGCAGCCAGACCAGCACCTCGCCGTCGACCCCGGACACCTGGCCCTTGAGCTCGGTCTTCTGGACGTCGCCGGGCACCGCCGGGTCGCCCACGCCGGCGAACTTCTGGAGCGCCTTCGGCGGCTGCTTGGCCGCGTCGCCGCCGCCCTGGCCGGCGCCGTCCTTGCCCGCGGCGCCCTGGTCGGCGGGCGCCACCTGCGGCACGGCCCGGACGTGGTCACCGGTGCCGAGCAGGTCGTCCCAGTTGCCGTAGATCAGGTTGGCGTTGTTGACCATCACGAAGACCATCAGCACGGCCGTGATCTGGCAGAACATGATCATGACGAGCCTGGACAGGATCCGCACCGGGTTCGGTCCGCGGACCTTGCCCCAGTACAGGAGCGCCACCGCGATGGACACCGGCACCAGGATGACGGTGAGGATGAAGAATGGCGTACCTGTCAGTTGCATCAAGTTCTCGTATCCGGGTTGCTGGCCGCCCGAGCCCCACTCGCCCGAACGCACTCCAATGGCATTGGACGGCGCGGAACCGATGATCGGTTGCCATCCGAATCTGTGCGGAACCTGAGAGGAACATCACGTTTCCTGTGATGTTCCTGCTTCGGGTCGGCGCTAAGTCTGCCACCCGGACGGCGGTCGTCCGGACGAGATGTCCAGCGAACTTCCAGGAAGGTCCCCCGGGGCACCTTACCTCCCGCGTCGCGGGCGCCGCCGGGCGAGGCGGTGTCATCCACGTGCCGCCCGGCCAGAGAGACTATGGGGATGAGCACAACCCGCTTTCGCCCGTCCCGCCGTTTCTGGCCCGTCTGCGCCCTCCTGGCACTCGCGGTCACCACGGCCGGTTGCAGCAGTACCGGAGGCCTCCGCGCCGAGGAGGCCCGCGCCAAGGCGTCGGCCGCCGGCGGCAGCGCCGTCACCACCCCGCGCTGGAAGGTCGCCATGGTGACCCACGCCGGTGCCGGCGACGCCTTCTGGGACAGCGTGCGCAAGGGTGCCGAGCAGGCCGCCGCCAAGGACAACATCACCTTCCTGTACTCCAACGACGCGCAGACCCAGAACCAGGTCCAGCTCGTCCAGGCCGCCATCGACCAGAAGGTCGACGGCCTGCTGGTCACCCTCGCCAAGGGCGACGCCATGGCCGACGTCCTCGGCAAGGCCAAGGCCGCCGGCATCCCCGTGATCACCGTGAACTCCGGACAGGAGTACTCCGCCAAGTTCGGCGCGCTCACCCACATCGGCCAGGACGAGTCCACCGCCGGCCAGGCGGCCGGCACCGAGCTGGCCGGCCGCGGCCGCAAGAACGTGCTCTGCGTCATCCACGAGCAGGGCAACATCGGCCAGGAGCAGCGCTGCTCCGGTGCCCAGTCCAAGGCCGGCGGCGCCTTCCAGGTGCTGTACGTGGACGGCGTGAACATGCCCGACGCCCGCGCCGCGATCTCCGCCAAGCTCCAGGCCGACCCGTCCATCGACACCGTGCTCACCCTCTCCGGCCCGATGGCCGCCACCGGCCTCCAGGCCGTCCAGGACGTCCACCGCGCCGTCGAGCTCGACACCTTCGACCTGGGGCCGCAGGTGGTGGCCGGCCTCAAGTCCGGCTCCGTCGGCTTCGCCGTCGACCAGCAGCCCTACCTCCAGGGCTACGAGGGCGTCGACCTGCTCTGGCTGTACAAGTCCAACCTGGACATGCTCGGCGGCGGCAAGCCCGTCGCGACCGGCCCGCAGATCCTGACCAAGGACGACGCCGACGCGCTCGCCGAGTACGTCGCGAGGGGGACCAGGTGAGCACCACCGACGTCCTCGCCCAGGACCGCCCGGCCGCGCTGCGCCGCCTCCTCGCCCGCCCCGAGCTCGGCTCGCTGATCGCCGCCGTCGCGGTGTTCACCGTCTTCGCGGTGGCCGCCGAACCCTTCCTGCGGGTCTCCTCGCTGGGCACCGTGCTCTACGCGGCGTCCACCATCGGGATCATGGCCGTCCCGGTCTCGCTGCTGATGATCGGCGGCGAGTTCGACCTGTCGGCGGGCGTGCTGGTCACCACCGCCGCGCTGACCTCCTCGATGGTCTCCTACCAGTTCACCGCGGTGACCTGGGTCGGCACGCTGGTCTCGCTCGCCGTCACCCTGGCCGTCGGCGCCTTCAACGGATGGATGCTCGGCCGTACCCGGCTGCCCAGCTTCATCGTCACCCTCGGCACCTTCCTGATGCTGACCGGTGCCAACCTGGGCGTCACCAAGCTGGTCTCCGGCACCGTCTCGACCAAGCCGATCTCCGACATGGAGGGCTTCGCCTCCTGCCGCTGGCTGTTCGCCTCCGAGGTCACCGTCGGCGGGCTGACGATCAAGGCCACCGTCTGGTGGTGGCTCGGCCTGCTCGCGGTCGGCAGCTGGGTGCTGCTGCGCACCCGCTTCGGCAACTGGATCTTCGCCGTCGGCGGCGACGCGGACGCCGCCCGCGCGGTCGGCGTGCCGGTCGCCCGCACCAAGACCCTGCTCTACCTCGGTGTCGGCTTCGGCGCCTGGGTGCTCGGCCAGCACCTGCTGTTCTCCTTCGACACCGTGCAGTCCGGCGAGGGCGTCGGCAACGAGCTGATCTACATCGTCGCGGCCGTCATCGGCGGCTGCCTGATCACCGGCGGCTACGGCTCGGTGGTCGGCTCCGCGCTCGGCGCGCTGATCTTCGGCATGGCCAGCAAGGGGATCATCTACGCCCAGTGGAACCCGGACTGGTTCAAGTTCTTCCTCGGCGCGATGCTGCTGCTCGCCGCCCTGCTGAACGCGTACGTCAAGCGCCAGGCCGAACGGGGGCCCCGATGAAGACCGAACTGCTCGCCCTGGAGGGCGTCGGCAAGAGCTACGGCACCGTCCGCGCCCTCCAGGACGTCTCGCTCACCCTGCACGCCGGCGAGATCAGCTGCGTGCTCGGCGACAACGGCGCCGGCAAGTCCACCCTGATCAAGATCATCTCCGGGCTGCACCAGCACGACGAGGGCACCTACACCGTCGGCGGCGAGGAGGTCCGGCTCGACTCCCCGCGCCAGGCCCTGGACCGCGGCATCGCCACCGTCTACCAGGACCTCGCCGTCGTCCCGCTGATGCCGGTCTGGCGCAACTTCTTCCTCGGCTCCGAGCAGGGCCACCGCCGCTGGGGCGGCCTGCGCCTGGACGCCGAGGCGATGCGCGCCACCACCCGCGAGGCGCTCGCCCGGATGGGCATCGACCTGCACGACGTGGACCGCCCGATCGGCACCCTCTCCGGCGGCCAGCGCCAGTGCGTGGCGATCGCCCGGGCCGTGCACTTCGGCGCCAAGGTGCTCATCCTGGACGAGCCGACCGCGGCGCTCGGCGTCAAGCAGTCCGGAGTGGTGCTCAAGTACGTCACCGCCGCCCGCGACGCCGGGCTCGGGGTCGTCCTGATCACCCACAACCCGCACCACGCGTACCTGGTCGGCGACCACTTCACCCTGCTCAAGCGGGGCCGGATGGCCGGCAGCCACCCGCGCGCCGAGATCGGCCTCGAACAGCTCACCACCGAGATGGCCGGCGGCTCCGACCTCGCCGAACTCTCGCACGAGCTGGCCCGGCCCACCGAACCCCTGCCCCGCACCGAACCGCAGCCCCGCACCGAACCCGAGCCCCGCACCGAACCCCAGCCCCGTACTGACCCCGAGCCCCGTGAGGAGCGTCCGTAGCCGTGACCAGCCCCCAAGGCAGCACCCGGCCGGCCGTCCTGCCCACCCTGCTCGGCCTCGGCCCCCGCGCCGAGCGCCGCCGCCGCGCCCTGCCCGCCGGGATACTGCGGCTGCCCACCATCGGCGTCGACATCGGCGGCACCAAGGTGGTCGCCGGAGTGGTGGACGGCGAGGGCAAGGTGCTGGAGAAGCTGCGCACCGACACCCCCGACAAGAGCAAGAGCGCCAAGGTCGTCGAGAACGTCATCGTCGACCTGGTGCTGGAGCTCGCCGACCGGCACGACGTCCACGCCGTCGGCATCGGCGCGGCCGGCTGGGTCGACGCCGACCGCTCCACGGTGCTGTTCGCCCCGCACCTGAACTGGCGGGGCGAGCCGCTCCAGCAGGCGCTCAGCGAGCGGCTGCGCTTCCCGGTGATCGTCGAGAACGACGCCAACGCCGCCGCCTGGGCCGAATGGCGCTTCGGCGCCGGGCGCGGCGAGGACCACATGGTGATGCTCACCCTGGGCACCGGCATCGGCGGCGCCGTCGTCCGCGACGGCTACGTCGACCGCGGCAAGTACGGCCTGGCGGGCGAGTTCGGCCACATGCAGGTGCTGCCCGGCGGCCACCGCTGCCCGTGCGGCAACCGCGGCTGCTGGGAGCAGTACTCCTCCGGCAACGCGCTGGTGCGCGACGCCCGCGAACTCGTCGCCGAGGAGTCCCCGGTGGTGGAGCCGCTGCTCGCCCGGGCTGGCGGCACCGTCGAGGGCATCACCGGACCGCTGGTCACCGAGGCCGCCCGGGCCGGCGACCCGACCGCCACCGAACTGCTCTACGAGGTCGGCACCTGGCTCGGCGTCGGCATCGCCAACCTGGCCGCCGCGCTCGACCCGGGCCGCTTCGTCATCGGCGGCGGCGTCTCCGAGGCCGGCGACCTGCTGCTCGGCCCGGCCCGGGACACCTTCCGCCGCACCCTCACCGGGCGCGGCTTCCGGCCCGAGGCGAGCATCGTGCACGCCGCACTCGGCAACGAGGCCGGCCTGGTCGGCGCCGCCGACCTCGCCCGGCAGGTCGCCCGCCGGTTCCGCACCATCAAGCGGCGCCGGGTCGAGCGCAGCGGCGTCTGAGTCCTTCCGCCTGATTCGGTTCCGTCAACTACCGGTTGGTAGCGGTGCGGTGTGATTGTCGGGATCATGCCTCCTGTGAGACAACGGAGTTGACGTCGACTCAGGAGGACTCGGATGAGGGCTCTGGCCCGTATCGCACCACCGCTGCTGCTCGCCACCGCCCTGGTCTGGTCCTGCGCCGGGCCGGCCGGGGCGGCGCAGGCGGCCCCGCCCCCGAAGGCCCCCGAGGCGGTGGGCCGGGGCGGAGCGGTGGCCAGCGTCGACGCCGACGCCACCGCGGCCGGCATCGAGGTGCTGCGCAAGGGCGGCAACGCGGTCGACGCGGCGGTCGCGACCGCGGCCGCCCTCGGCGTCACCGAGCCCTACTCCTCCGGCATCGGCGGCGGCGGGTACTTCGTCTACTACGACCACGCCAGCGGCCGGGTGCACACCATCGACGGCCGCGAGGTGGCCGGCCGCACCGCCGACAGCGGGCTGTTCCTGGAGGACGGCAAGCCGCTGGCCTTCGCCGACGCCGTCACCAGCGGCCTGTCCGTCGGCGTCCCCGGTACCGCGGCCACCTGGGACACCGCCCTGCGCCAGTGGGGCACCCGCACGCTCGCCGACGCCCTCCAGCCGGCCGAGCGGATCGCCGACCACGGCTTCGTCGTCGACCAGACCTTCCGCGGCCAGACCGCCGACAACTACGACCGCTTCAAGGACTTCCCGGACACCGCCAAGCTCTACCTGCCCGGCGGCAAGCCCCCCGAGGTCGGTACCGTCCTGCGCAACCCCGACCTCGCCGCCACCTACCGGCTGCTCGCCAAGGACGGCGTCAAGGCCTTCTACCAGGGCGACCTCGGCAAGGACGTGGCCAACACCGTCCAGCACCCGCCGGTCGACCCGGCCTCCGGCCGCAAGGCCCGCCCGGGCAGGATCGACACCGCCGACCTCGCCGCCTACCAGGTCCGCCGCCAGGCGCCCACCCACGTCCCGTACCGCGACTACGACGTCTACTCCATCGCCCCCTCCAGCTCCGGCGGCACCACCGTCGGCGAGGCGCTCGGCATCCTGGAGGACGGCGACCTCGGCGCGTACAGCGACACGCAGTACTACCACCACTTCCTGGACGCCTCCCGGATCGCCTTCGCCGACCGCAACCGCTGGGTCGGCGACCCGGCCTTCGGCGACGTCCCCACCAAGGAACTGCTCTCCGCGCGCTACGCCGCCTCCCGGGCCTGCCTGATCAGCCCCGACCGCGCCCTCACCAGCCCGCTCGCCCCCGGCGACCCGCGCCACCCCGCCGACTGCGCCGAGGCCGGCCCCGCCGTCGCCGAGCCCTACGAGGGCCCCAACACCACCCACCTCAGCGTGGCCGACCGCTGGGGCAACGTCGTCTCCTACACCCTCACCATCGAGCAGACCGGCGGCAGCGGCATCACCGTCCCCGGCCGCGGCTTCCTGCTCAACAACGAGCTCACCGACTTCGACTTCACCCCGCTCACCCCGGGCGTCCCCGACCCCAACCTGCCCGGCCCGGGCAAGCGGCCGCGCTCCTCGATCTCCCCGACCATCGTGCTGCGCGACGGCGAACCGCTGCTGGCCACCGGAAGCCCCGGCGGCGCGACCATCATCACCACCACCCTCCAGGTGCTGCTCGGCCGGCTCGACCGGGGCCTGAGCCTGGAACAGGCCATCGCCGCACCGCGCGCCAGCCAGCGCAACACCGTCGCCACCCAGGCCGAGCCCGGCTTCCTGGCGCTGCCCGAACGGGCCGCCCTGGAGGCGCTCGGGCACAGCTTCACGTCCGTCGCCGAGATCGGTGCCGCGACCGGCGTCGAACGGCTGCCGGACGGGCGGTGGGTGGCCGCGGCCGAACCGGTCCGGCGCGGGGGCGGCTCCGCGGCGGTGGTCCGGCCCACGGGCTGACCGGGCCGTGAGCCGGCCGGGCCGCGCTGTCGGTGCCGGGCGGTATGTTCGGGGTGGGCGTCCCCTCGGGGGGTGCCCACCCCTCGTCTTGACCGAACCACCCGTCCGTACCGAAGCACCCGTCCGTACCGAACCACCGGGAAGGCCGCCCGCCGTGACCGTCCGCATCGCCACCTGGAACATCAACTCCGTCACCGCGCGGCTGCCCAAGCTCCTGGAGTGGCTGGAGAGCGCCAAGCCCGACGTGCTCTGCCTCCAGGAGCTCAAGTGCGCGGCCGACGCCTTCCCGTACGAGGAGGTGCGCGCCCTCGGGTACGAGACCGCGGCCCACGGCACCGGCCGGTGGAACGGCGTCGCGATCGTCTCCCGGCTCGGCCTGGACGACGTCGTGCGCGACCTGCCCGGCCAGCCCGGCTACCTCGCCGACGGCGCCCTGCTGCCCGACGTCGAGCCGCGCGCCGTCGCCGCCACCTGCGGCCCGGTCCGGGTCTGGTCGGTCTACGTGCCCAACGGCCGCGAGGTCGACCACGCCCACTACCGCTACAAGCTGGAGTGGCTGCAGGCGCTGCGCACGGCCGCCACCGAGGACGCCGCCGGGCCCCGCCCGTTCGCCGTCCTCGGGGACTTCAACATCGCCCCCGCCGACGAGGACGTCTACGACGTCGCCGCCTTCGAGGGCCTCACCCACGTCACCCCCGCCGAGCGGGCCGCGCTGGAGGCCCTCGGCGAGGTGGGCCTGCACGACGTGGTGCCGCGCCCGCTCAAGTACGACCGCCCCTACACCTACTGGGACTACCGCCAGCTGGCGTTCCCCAAGAACCGGGGCATGCGGATCGACCTCACCTACGCCAACAAGCCCTTCGTGGACGCCGTCACCGACAGCTATGTGGACCGCGAGGCCCGCAAGGGCAAGGGCACCTCGGACCACGCGCCGGTCGTGGTGGACCTCGACCTGTGAATCACCCTGGGTGAGGGGTGGTAACCCGAACGGTCCCGACCGGTGGCCGGGGCCGGGCGGGCTGCCTACCGTCGGGCATAACCGGGTGCAGTTGTTCGACCACGTGGACATCGGAGTCCCCCCGGCTGCGCCCGAGAATCCCGGAGGTTCCGGCATGCGCCCCTTGCGTACGGCCGCCGCCGCCCTGATCGGCGCGACGGTGCTGACCGGCCTGACGGCCCCCCTCGCATCCGCCAGGGACGGCTCGGCCTCGGTCAGCCCGTCCCAGGCCGCACCGGGCCAGACCGTGAAGCTCACGGTCTCCTGTGAGAAGTCGGACAAGCCCGACGCCAAGACCATCACCGCCCACTCCGCCGCGTTCGAGGGCGGTCCGGCCACCCTCACCCTGGGCTCCGACGGCAAGCACAGCGGCACGGCCCGACTGGCCGGCCAGCACTCCGGGGACAACAAGATCGACGGCACCTGCCCGGACGGCGGGGCGTTCTCCACCAAGGTCGCGGTCGCCGGCGTCCCGGTCGCCGGCTCCGACAGGGGCTCCGACAAGGGCTCCGACAAGGGCCCTGAGAAAGGCCCTGAGAAAGGGCCCGAGAAAGGCGCCGAGAAGGGTCCCGAGAAAGGCCTCGGTGACTGGGGCAAGGCGGCCGGCGAGTGGGCGGGCTCGCTCGGCCAGTCCGGCGCCGGCGGCCAGCAGGTCGCCCCGCACGGCGCCGTGAACACCGGCCTCGGCGGTTCTGTCGCGGCCGATCCGGCGGAGCTGGCCGGGGGCCTGGCCCTGGTGGCGGGCGGAGTCGGAGGATTCTGGCTGCTGCGGCGGCGCGGTGCCTGATGGGCACCGCGCCTTTTTGCCTTTCCCGCGCGCCGTCGGACCCTGACCGGGCCGGCGGCGCACAGGCGTGTCAGCCGGCCTGCGGTGCGGGGTTCCGCTGCTGCTGAGGCCCGTGCCCGGTTCCCTTCCCGTGCTTGTTCTCGTGCCCGGGTTCGAGCTCACGGTGCCCGTGCTCGTGCTCGTGCTCGTGCCCGTGCCCGTGCCCGTGCCGGAGGGTGCCGCTGGCCAGCAGGTACTGGGCCAGGACGTACGTCGCCATGATCCAGAACTGGTGCCCCGGCAGTTCCCGCCACTTCGCCAGCTGGGTGGCGATCAGCGTGTCGGACAGCAGGAACAGCGCCCCGCCCAGCCCGGTCCGCCAGCCCAGCCCGGCCGAGGTGACGGCCGTGGAGGCGAGCAGCAGGCTGTAGCCGGCCACCGGGATCCGCAGGTCCCCGAGGTCCGGCCAGAGCTGCCCGACCATGGCCGCCCAGGCGGTTGCGTACGCGGCCGCCACCACCAGGGCCCGCCGACGGTCGGTCAGCGCCCCGCGCCGGACGAACATCGTCACGTAGCAGACGTGCGCCGCCGCGAACGAGCCCATCCCGGCAAGGAAAGCGGTGTCGTTCTTCAGCTGGAGCAGCACGTCCCCGCCCGCGCTCAGCAGCAGTGCCGGGGCCAGCGGCTTCGGCGCCCGCCGCCCGGCGGTGGCGGCCGCGGCGACGCTGTGCGCGGCCAGCAGCGGCATCAGGGCCGGCTTGGTGGCGTTCTGCAGCACGGACGCGCCGGAGGCGATCGCGCCCAGGTGCGTCGCCGAGGCGGCCGCGAAGCCGCCGAGCAGGCCGGCGGCCGAGCGCAGGCGGCCGCCGAGGACGGCACGGGTGGTCGTACGGATGCTCATGCGGCTGCTGACCTCCGGGGTCGGGCGGTGGGGGAGTGGGACGAACCCTAAGCGACCCGCCGGTGCGGCGGAAGAGCGGGTTACCGGTGCGTAACCCGGGTGGTGCGGGGCGGGTGACGGCGCGGCGGCGGGTGCGGGCCGGCGGGTGGCGTAGCGGAGGGCGGCCGGTCACTTCGGCGCACGGCCGGTTGCTGCCACCGGGTGACCCGGCCACCGTCTAGTCTGGTCCCCGACATGGAGCAGCAGGAGTACGCGGTCGGCGCCACCCGGGTGGCCACCGGCAGGCCGGACGGGCGCACGGGCGGGACGGGGCGGAGGCCCACCGACGCCCTCCTCGCCGTACGCGAACCCGCGGCCGGGCCGGCGCCCGAAGCCGTGTCCGGCCCCCGTGCTGACGCCGCGCCGACCAGGCCCGCGCCCGAGCCGGGCGCCGCCTCCGTGCTCTCGCCCGACCCGGGCCTGCTCCGGCTCGCCCACTGGTTCGCCGCCGCCACCCCCGGCACCGCCGACGACCTGTGCGCCGCCTCCTTCGGCCTCTACCCGGCCCGCCATCTCGGCGCCCCCGCCGAAGCGGCGCCCGACGCCGACGTCAGCTGGTGGCACGGCCCCACCGCGCACGCCACCGCCGCCCTGCGCTCCCGGGAGCCCCGCCCCGTCGGCGGTCTGCGCCGCGCCCGGCGGGACGCCTCCGCGCTGCCCGTCGTCCGGTCAGGTGCCAAGCCGGGCAGGCCCGGCAGGCACCGCAAGCCCGAGCGCACCCGCCCGGTGCCGGGCGCGCAGGACCGTTCCGGCCAGGACCTTCCGATACCGGCCCCGGCCCCGCCCGTCGCGGACGTCTCCGCCTCGCCCCTTCCCGCCGTCGACCTGCCCGCCGCCGAACGCCGGATCGCCGCCCGGCTGCTGCTCGCCCACCCGTTGGTCACCGCCTCCGGCCCGCACGCCGACGGCTTCCCGCTGATCCGCCGTCACCGCGACTGGCTCGTCGAACGCTTCGACGCCCTGCTCGGCTACCGGCTCGTCGTCGGCCCCTGGCACGCCCGGCTCTGCAAGGCCGGTCTCGGCCCCGGCGCCGCCCGCCGCCTCGAACACCCCGCGACCGGTGCCCCGTTCACCCCCGCCGGTTACGCCCAACTCGCCCTCGCTCTCGCCCTGTTGGTCGACGCCCCCGAGCAACTGCCGTACGGGCGGCTGCTGGACGCCATGCGCGCCGTGGCGCCGGGCCTCGCCGCCGGCCCGGCCGACCGTGCGATGGCCCTCGCCGCGCTCGCCGACTGGCAGGTCCTCGGCGACCTGCCGGCCGGCGGGGCCGGCCCGGCCGACCCCGCCGCCCGGGCCGCCGTACTGACCGTCGACCGCGAACTCGCCCGCGCCGTCCCGGTCGGCCCGCCCGCCCTCGCCGACGACGCCGCCGACCTGATCCGCCGCGCCGCCGACGCCGAACCCGCCACCGCCGTGCGCCGTCTGCTCGCCGAGACCCCCGCCGTCCTCGACGCCGACCTCCCCGAGGACCGGCGCGCCTGGTTGCACGAGCACCGGCTGAGCGGCCCGGCCGCGCTCGCCGACTTCCTCGGCCTGGAGACCGAGCTGCGGACCGAGGGTGTCGCCCTGCTCGACCCGGCCGACGAGCTCACCGACCTCGTCTTCCCCGGCGCCGGCCCCCTGCCGCAGGCCGCCCTGCTGCTGCTCGAACGCCTGGTGGAGGAAGTCCGCCCGCTGCCCGGCGAGACCACCACCGGCGGCGACGTCCCGATCCCCGACGCGCTGATAGACGGCCTCCTCGGCGACATCGCCGACGAGTACGGCCTCCCGGCCCGCTGGCGCCGCGACTACCTCGCCGACCGCACCGCGCTGCGCCGCGACGCCCTCGACCTGCTCCACAACCTCGGCCTGATCACCCCCACCCCCCGCGGCAGCCGCCCCCCGGGCTGGCTCCTGCGCCCGCCCGCCGCCCGCTACGCCCCCGCCCCGGACTTCCACCCCGTCCCCGGCACCGGCCGCCACTCCCGCCCCGCGCCGGCCGGGGCCCGGGAGCAGCGGCACGCCTGAGGCCGGTCCGCCGCCCGGCTCCGCCGTCGTGCCTCGCCGTCTCGCCTCGTCGCTCCGCCGTCGCCGGAAAGGCGGAAGCACCGCGTCCGGGGGCGGACGGCGGTGCTGAAGGGGCGGATCGGACGGTCAGTCGGTCGCTTTCTCGCCGGTCGCTTTCTCGCGGGTCACTTTCTCGCCGTGGCCGTGGTGGCGGCGACGGTGTCGTGCTGGACGGTCTCGACGGTGGCGCCGACGCCGAAGGTGCCGAGGGCGATGGAGGCGAGGACGGCGGTGGCGGCGAGGAGCCGGCGGTGGCGCCGGGGGAGCGGGAAGCGCGGTTCCTGGTAGGGCGCCTGAGGGCTGGCGTTCATGACAGGGAGGGTCCCAGGGTGGTGTGAACGGTCGGTACGCGCGGGTGAAGTCCGGGCGGGGGTTGGGCGTCGGTTGGCCGCGTACGCCCCACCTGCACGGGTGGGGCGTACGCGCTGGTCAGCGGCGTGGTGTGCGTTCGGCGAGGGCCTCGCCGACGGCGACCCGGACGGCGTCGCGCAGGCCGTGCACGGGGTGCAGGCGGGACGGGCCGGCGGCCGGGTCCTCGCGGAGCTCCTTCACCAGGGACACGCAGAGCAGCAGCATCACGGCCACGAACGGCAGCGCGACCAGGATCGTCGCGTTCTGCAGCGCGGTGAGCCCGCCGGCCAGCAGCAGGGCGGCGGCGACCCCGCCCATCAGCACGCCCCAGACGACCACGAGCCAGGTGCGCGGGTGCAGCGAGCCGCGGCTGGAGAGCGAGCCGAGGACGAGGGAGGCGGAGTCGGCGCTGGTGATGAAGAAGGTCATCACCAGCAGCACGGCGACGACGCTGGTGGCGGAGCCGAGCGGCAGCGAGCGCAGCATCTCGAACAGCGAGGCCTCCGCGCCCTTCGGGATGGTCGCGACCAGGTCGGCCGCTCCGGTGGAGACCAGCCGGATCGCGGTGCCGCCCATCACGCAGAACCAGATCACGGTGGCCCCGCTGGGTACCAGCAGGACGCCGATCAGGAACTGCCGGATGGTGCGGCCGCGGGAGATACGGGCGATGAAGGTGCCGACGAAGGGGGCCCAGGAGAGCCACCAGGCCCAGTAGAAGATCGTCCAGGAGCCGAGCCAGCTCTCGTCGGTGAAGGCCCCGGTCTGGGTGGACATGCCGAGCAGGTCGGAGAGGTAGCCGCCGACGGTGGAGGGGATCGCGTCCAGCGCGAACACCGTCGGGCCGAACACGAAGACGAAGAGCATGATCAGCGAGGCCAGGACGACGTTCGCGGTGGAGAGCCACTTGACGCCCTTGTGGACGCCGGAGAAGGCGGAGAGCACGAAGGCGGCGGTCAGCGAGCCGATGATGATCAGCTGGGCGTTCTGGGTGTTGCGCACGGAGGTGATGTAGCCGAGGCCGTCGGCGACCTGGAGCGCGCCGAGGCCGAGGCTGGTGGCGGAGCCGAAGACGGTGGCGAAGACTGCCAGCAGGTCGATCGCGCGCCCGGGCCAGCCGTCGGCGCCGCGCTGGCCGATGAGCGGGACGAAGGCGGCGGAGATGCGGTTGCCGCGGCCCTTGCGGAAGGTGGTGTAGGCGAGGGCGAGGCCGCCGACGGCGTAGATCGCCCACGGGTGCAGCGTCCAGTGGAACAGCGAGAACTCCAGGGCCTGCTGGGCGGCGGCCGCGCTCTGCGGTTCCAGGCCGGAGCCGGGCTGCGGGGTGGCGAACAGCTGGAGCGGCTCGCCGACGCCGTAGAACATCAGGCCGATGCCCATGCCGGCGCTGAACATCATGGCGACCCAGGCGAGGGTGGAGAACTCGGGTTCGTCGTCGTCGCGGCCGAGCCGGATGCGGCCGAAGCGGCTGAAGGCGAGCAGCACGGTGAGGACGAGGAAGACGTCGGCGGCCACCACGAACAGCCAGCCGAAGTTGTGCAGAACCCAGCCGAGCGCGGCACTGGAGGTCCGGCCGAGCGAGTCCTCGGCGAAGACGCCCCAGGCGACCACGGCCAGCACCAGGGCGGCGCTGATCCCGAACACCGCCCGGTCGACGGGCAGGGTCGCGGCGGGTTCGTCGGGCTCCTCCGCGTGTTGGTCGGGCTGCGGCGGCTGGCTGCTCATCGGGTGGACTCTCCTGCCTCGGGGCGGACGGGGGCTTCGGCGACATCGGCGGATTAAAGCTGCATGTCGCACTATGTCCAGTTCGTGCCGCGAGGGGCGGGAGGGCGCGCCGGGGAGGCGGAGGGAGGGGACTTACGTCCCGTCAGGCCGGGTGCTCACGGGCCGGGGCGTGCGCGGCGAGCCGCAACCACGGGCGGAAGCCGTCCGGCACCGGGGAGTTGAGCCGGCTGTCGCGTCGGACGGGTCAGGGCCGGTGGGCGCCGGACGGGACCTCGTAAGGCGCCGGGTAGGGCGTCTCGTACGGGTTCAGCACCAGCCGCACCACGTCCTCCAGTCGCCGGCGGGCGTCGCCGAGAGTGGTGCGTCCGGTCACCCAGGCGGTCAGCTCGCCCTGCCAGGCGTGGGCGACGATGTGCCGCACCAGGTCGCTGGCGGCGGCCGGCACCTCGGTCGTCACCGCCTGGAGGGCGGTGCTGTCGGCCCGGGCCATGCCCTGCAGGGTCTCGCTGGCGAACGGATCGGTGGAGGCGGCGACGGCCACCCGCAGCCGGGCCAGCTCGGGCTGGCGCTGGTAGGCCCGCATCCCGCCGCGGACGAAGCGGACCGCCCGGTCGGTGGCCCCCAGCCCGGCGCGCGGGCCGCGCAGCTCCGCCACCAGGTCGGCCAGCAGCAGGCGGTGCCACTCGGCGATCGCCGCGGCCAGGAGGTGGTCCTTGGAGGAGAAGTAGCGGTACGCCGTCCCCAGGGCGACTCCGGACCGCTCGCAGACCTGTTTCATCTGCAGCCGTTCGACGCCGATCTCGTTCACCAGGGCGAGCGCGGCCGCGATCAGGCTTCCGCGGCGTTCGAGCTGGCGCGGAGACATCGCCTCCACCGGCCGTGGTGACAGGTCAACCTTGGTCACCCGCACCATGATACGGGCCGGGGCCGCTCAGGAGTATGACGCCGACCGGCCCCCTTGCGTTCGCCGTGCGGTCACCGTCGCCGGGGCCGGGGGCGGTGACCGCTTCGTCCCGTCCCGTCCCGCGCCGGGTCAGCGCAGTCGGCGGATCAGCGACTCCTGCACGGCGGAGGCGACCAGCCGACCGTCCCGGTCGTAGAACTCGCCGAGCGACAGCCCCCGGCCGTCCGAGGAGGACGGGCTGCGCTGGGCGAACAGCAGCCACTCGTCGGCCCGGAACGGGCGGTGGAACCACATCGCGTGGTCGAGCGAGGCGATCAGCAGCCGGGGCGGCTCGGTGCGCTGGAAGAAGTTCGGCTGCTCGTGCAGCCCGGCGGTGGAGGCCAGCGTGAGGTCGGAGAGGTAGGTGAGCGCGCAGACGTGCAGGAGCGGGTCGCCCTCGGGCAGCGGGGAGGCGATGCGCAGCCAGACGAACTGCTGCGGCATCCCCGGCACGGACGCCGGCACGCCCGGCGCGTCCGGCGGGACGAAGCGCAGTTCGAGGTCGCGGAAGCCGCCGGTGCCGGTGATCGCCGCGCGCAGGGCCGGGTCCCAGAGCGAGAAGGCGTCCGGCAGGGTCTCCGGCCCGGGCAGCGGCGGCATCGTGCGGTGGCGGTCGGTGGCGGTCTCGGGGCGCTTGAAGGAGGCGGAGAGGGTGAAGATCGCGTTCTGGTTCTGCACCGCCGTCACCCGGCGGGTGGTGTAGGAGACGCCCTCGCGGACCCGTTCGACCTCGTAGTGGATCGGCTGGGACGGGTCTCCGGGGAGCAGGAAGTAGCCGTGCAGCGAGTGCACCGCGCGCGGGCCCTCGCAGGTGCGGCCGGCGGCGGTGAGCGCCTGCGCGGCGACCTGTCCGCCGAAGGCGCGCATCGGCGCCCCGGCGTGGCAGCGGCCCCGGAACGTGTTCTCGTCCAGTCGTTCCAGCTCCAGCAGTCCGGCGAACGCGCCGGTCGGGCGGTCGGCCCGGATTTCCTGTTCGGTCAGGTCGGTCACGGGCCCATAGTGGCAGAATTCCGCCGCGTCGCGGTGTGACCTGGGTAACGCCCGGGGACTCCGACACCGGGTAGAACCTGTTCCAGTGCGGTCGCGATCCGACGGATTGTCAGTGCCCTCACCTAGCGTGTTCGGCATGACGCAATCCGCACACGCGTACGCCTATCTGCGCCCGTCCGCCGTCCTCGACGGCGCCGACGGCCGGCGCCTCGACCTGGCCACCTCCGGCGGCGCCACCCCGCTCGGGGAGGCGGCCAACCCGCGCTTCTTCGCGGGCTTCCTGGCCGACCCGGCGCCGGCCGCCGCCGCGCTGCTCGCGGTCGCGGACGTCGCCGCCGCGCGGTACTACCAGCCGCAGCTGCGCGCCTCGCTCGACCCGGTGGTCACCGCCAACGGGGACCGGCTGCGCTTCGAGTCGTTCTCCGGCTGCTGCGGCGTCTACGCCCGGCTCGACGTGCTCCAGGCCGGCCTCGACGGCGACGAGATCGGCCACGGCACCACCAACGTGGACGTCAACAACCCGCTGCGGGAGGCCCTGAGCAGGATCGGCCCGACCGACCCGCTGCACCTCGCGGTCGGGCCGGACGCGCTGGAGGTCACCAGCTTCGACGGGCCGCTGGTCGAGAAGAAGGTGCCGCTGCCGCAGCGCTGGCTGCGCGGCTTCGCCGAGACCCAGGTCGTCGCCGCCGGCTTCGACCTGCGCGCCGAACTGCCCGCCGCCGAGGCGGTCCGCTTCCTGCGCTCGCTGCCGCGCGGCGGCCGTACCAGCACTGCCTGGGTCGTCCCGGCCGGGCGGACGCTGCGGCCCACCACCCGGCCGGTGCCCGGCGCGGTCTGCCTGCCCGGGCCCGACCGACTGGTGGCGCTCCAGCGGGTGCTGCGGCACGCGCTCGCCCTGCGGGTGTACGGCCCGGTCGCCGCCACCGGCCCGGCCGCCTCGGCGTGGGAGGTGGTCCTGCCCGGCATGCGGCTCACCCTGACCCTCTCGCCCGACGCCTCCCGGGGCTTCTCCGGCGAGGGCGGGGTGCTCGGCGCGCTCGCCACCGGCACCGCCGAGCAGGACGCCGACCTCGTCGCGGTGCTGCTCGCCTGGGAACCGCGGATCGAGGTCGCCGACCTCGCCGAGCAGTCCGGGCTCAGCCACGACCGGGTCCGCGCCGCGCTCACCCGGCTCGGCACCGCCGGGCAGATCGGCTACGACACCGCCGAGGCCGCCTACTTCCACCGCCAGCTCCCGTACGACGCCGGGCGGGCCGAGGCCGCCAACCCGCGGCTGCGCGCCGCCCGGGCCCTGGTCGCGGCCGGCGCGGTGCGGCTGGAGCCGGGCGGCACGACGGCCGTCGTCACGGTGGACGACCACATCCAGCGGGTGCGTACGGACGAGGCGGGGCGCCTCGGCTGCACCTGCCTCTGGTGGGCCAAGTACCGCGGCGGGCGCGGTCCGTGCAAGCACGCGCTGGCGGTCGCGATGGTGCGGGAGGCGGGCCGGCGGGTGGCCGGGGAGCAGGTTCCGACGGTTCCGGCGCTTTCGACGCTTCCGGTGGTTCCGGGGGTTGTGGCGGTTCCGACGACGGAGAAGGGGGTCCAGGCGTGAGCGCGGTGGCACGGAGGTCGGAAACGGTGCTGGGCGGAGCGGAGGCGGCGCCGATGCCGGAGGCGGCGCGGGGCGGGGCGGCGGTCGAGGACCTGCTCGCCGCCGTCCGGGGCGGGCGGATCCCGCAGATACCGGCGCTGGTCGCCGCGCTGGACCAGGCGCAGCGCCGGGACTGCCTGCCCGCGCTGAAGGCGCTGCGCAAGGAACTGCGCGACGACTGGTCGAAGGAGTCGATCCGCAGCAAGGGTGCCCTGATGCTGGCCGGTGCCGGCTGCCACACCGGCCCGGCCGGCGCCGCCACCTGGCTCGGCGGCCGCGACTTCACCGTGCGGGAGTGGGCCAAGCACCCCGCGTTGGCCCAACTCGTCGCGGCGCAGCCGGTGGAGTGGCAGATCGAGGTGGCCACCCGGCTCGCCGACCGTCAGGTGCCGCGCTGGGGTTGGTCGCTGTACTCGGTGATCGAGGACGTGGTGCACCGCACCGGCTGCGCGGTGCCGCAGAGCGAGCCCTTCGTCCGCGAGTGGATGGACCGCAAGCGCCTGGCCAGTGGCCCGCAGCCCACCCTGCTCGCACTGCTGCGGGCCGACGTGTTCACCCCGGTGCTGCTGCCCCGGGTGTTCGAACTCGCCGACGTCGGCGTGCCGTTGTCCTGGCGGTTCAGCGGACGCCGCGGGGACGCCTGGACGGAGGCGATCGCCGACCTCGCCGCTGCCGGAGACCTGGACCGGGCCGACCTGATCGACCGCTGCCTGGCCCGGCTGCTGCGCGGCGGCAAGCCGGCGGACCAGCGCTTCTTCCTGGACGTGCTGTGCGCCCTCGCCCCGACGCAGCAGGAGTACGCGGCCCGGGTACGGGACGTGCTGCCACTGCTGGACGGGCTGTCGGTGGTCGCCGGGCACGCCCAGGAGGTGCTCGCCGGGTTGGACGAGGCCGGGCTGATCGAGCCCGAGGTGCTGGTCGAGTCCTCCGCGGTGGTGCTGTTCCGGACCGAGAAGAAGCTCGTCCGCGCCCAACTCGGCTGGCTGGAGCGGGCGGCCCGGCGCGAGCCCGGGCGGTCCGGGCCGGTGGTGCTCGCCGCCGCCGAGGCCTTCGGGCACCCGGACCAGGCCGTCCAGGAGCGGGCGCTGAACGTGGTGGCCCGGCACCTGCGCGCGGCCGGGGAGGCCGTCCTGCCCGAACTGCGCCTCGCTGCCGAGGCGTTGAACCCCGCCCACCATCAGCGCGCCGGAGAACTGTTCGGCGCACCGGTCGGTGGCGACGGCGACGACGACCCGGACACCGGGTGGAACGAACTCCTCCCGCCCGCCCCCCAGCCCCTCCCGCTCGGCCCGCCGATCGCCTCGGCGGCCGAACTCGCGCAAGAGCTGTCCGCCCTGCTCGCCGCCGACGAGCCGGAGCCGGCGGTCTTCGAGCGCGTGCTGGACGGCCTGGTCCGCCAGGCCCACCAGGACCGGGCGGCGCTCGCCGAGGCGCTGGAGCCGGTCCGGCGGGTCCACCCGTGGAGAGGCGTCGACCGCTGGCGCGACTGCTCGCCCCGGGACGTCCTCCACGTCGTGGCCGCGGTGGCGGGTGAGACGCCGTCGCACCGGGCCTGGGACTTCCTCAGCGGCAAGAAGAAGCGCTCCCCGCTGCGCGGCCAGAACAACACCGCGCAGGGCACCGCCCTCGCCGCCCGGCTGGAGGAGGCCGCCTGGCAGGTGACCGACGACCGGCCGCCCTACCTGCTGGCCATCCCGACCGACACCACCGGGGCGCTCGACCCCGGCACGCTGGTCGAACGCCTCGCCGGGTACCAGGCGGCGGGCATCACCCCCGGCCGGGCCGACCTGTGCGCGGCCCTGCTACGGGTCGGCCCCCGCGCCGACGCCGGGGTCCTGCGCGCCGCCGACGCGCTCACCTCGCCGTCCGGGCGGTGGGCCGCCCAGTGGCTGCGCGCCGGCGGCCTGCCCGACCAGCCGTCCGAGCGGGTGCTGTTCGCCCCCGGCCGGGGCTCGAAGCACGGCCACCAGTACGCGGACCGCTGGTGGGAGGACGTCCGGCGGGTGGCCGTCGCCCAGCCCGGCATCGGGGCCGGCCCGAAGGGCCCGGACGGCGAGCGGCTCGCCCCCGAGTTCCGGGCGCTGCTGGAGGGCACCGAGCCGAGCGTGGCCCGGGCCCGCAAGGTGGGCGACTGGACGTGGCGGCCCACGGCGCACTGGGCCGCGATGCTCCCCTGGCACCGGGAGGAACTGGCGGCCCGGTGGCTCGACCACTTCGCCGCCGGCGCCGACCGGGACGAGCGCGACGCGGGCCGGCTGCTGCCCGCTCTCGCCGAGGCCGGCGGCCCGGCCGGGCTCGCTCTGCACCTGGCGCTGGCCTACGGCCTGGGCGCCCGGCACACCGAGGACCGGACGGCGGCCGTCGACGCCCTGCTGGTGCTCGCCGCCCGCGGCGACCTGGACGGCGCGCAGCTCGGCCGCGAACTCGGCGCGCTGGTCGACTGCGGCGCGGTGAAGCTCAACCGGCTCGCGGCGGCGCTCACCCTGGCCGCCGGGACGGGCGCCTACGGCACGGTCTGGTCGGTGCTCGGGCCTGCGCTGCCGGTCCTGCTGGGCGGCGAGGGCACGCCCGCCCGGGGCCTCGGCGACCTGCTCGCCCTCGCGGCGGACTGCGCCCGGCGCACCCGCGCCCGGGGGCCGGTGGCCGAGGTGACGGCGACGGCGGAGCAGGGCGGATCGAGCCGCCTGGTCAAGGAGGCCCGCGCCCTGCGGGACGTCCTGGCGGGGTGACACCGCGGCCGCCGACAGGGCGGGGAGCACCACCGGGTGACGGCGCGCAGGCGGGGGTTTGACGACACGCCCTAGGGTGGGCGGGACTTTCGCCCGCCCCGTCCCACCGGAGTGCTCGTGTTGCACCTGCGCCTGATCGTCCCGCCCGACCTGCGGGAGCCCGTGCTCAGCAGCCTGGACGCCGTGGTCGGGGTGACGCACGTCGTGGTGCTGCCGGGCGCGGCCGTACGGCCCGCCGGGGACGTGGTGCTCTGCGACGTCGCCCGCGAGTCGGCGGACGAGGTCCTGGGGGCGCTGCGCGGGACCGGCCTGCCCGAGCGCGGGGCGATCGACGTCTCCGACATCGAGCTGACCATCTCGGCGGCCGCCGACGAGGCCGAGCGGCTGGCCCCGGGGGAGGGGGCCGACGCGCTGGTCTGGGAGTCGGTCTCCGAGATCACGCACGAGGAGTCCACCCTCACCTGGGTGTTCCTGGCCTTCCTCACCGTGGCGACCATGCTGGCCGCGTGCGGCGCGGTGCTGGACAGCGCGGTCCTGGTCGTCGGGGCGATGGCGGTCGGGCCGGAGTTCGGGCCGCTGGCCGGGCTGTGCGTGGCGCTGGTCCAGCGGCGGCTGCGCCCGGCACTGCGGTCGCTGAACGCGCTGGTCACCGGCTTCGCGGTGGCGATGGCGCTGACCGTCGGGTTCTCTCTGCTGATGGACGGGCTCGGGCTGTTCAGCGAGGCCAAGTTCGCCGCCGCGCGGCCGAACACCTCGTTCATCTGGCAGCCCGACGCGACGTCCTTCGTGGTCGCCTTCCTGGCGGGCATCGCGGGCGTGCTCTCGCTGACCTCCTCGAAGGCCGGGATGCTGGTCGGAGTGGCGATCTCGGTGACCACGGTGCCCGCCGCCGCCAACGCCACCGTCGCGCTCGGGTACGGGGAGTTCCGCCAGTTCTGGGGCTCCAGCGTGCAGTTGCTGCTGAACCTGCTGGGGATCGTGCTGGCCGGGGTGCTGACCCTGCTGGTGCAGCAGCGGGCCTGGGCGCTGATCCGCCTCCGGCGGCCGGGGGCGGAGGAGTGACGGCGGGCGGCTGACAGCGAACGGATGACGGGCTTCAGCGAACGGATCTCGAAATCTGCTCGCTGAGATCCGTCGCCCGCTCCCGGACCGGCACCGCCCTGCGGTCCCCGACCAGTGGCTCGATGCCGCGGGGCGTGGCCGCGACCGCGCGCCACCACAGCCGCAGCGCGGGCGGGTCGACCGGTTCGAAGGGCTTGCCGGGCCGGGGCACCGCCAGCCGGGCGCCGAGCGCCTGCGCCGCCGTGACCACCCGTTCGGCGGGCTCCTCCCAGGGGTGCGTCGCCAGGTTGAAGGTGCACCAGTGGATCGGCAGCAGCAGATCGCCGCCGAGGTCCAGGTGCGCCCGGACGCCCTCCTCGGGCGTCATGTGCACCTCGGGCCAGAAGTCGCTGTACGCGCCGACCTGCATCAGCGTCGCGTCGAACGGCCCGAGCCGGCGGCCGATCTCGGCGAAGCCCGGGAAGTAGCCGGTGTCCCCGCTGTGGAAGATCCGGTGCCCGCCGCCGGCCACCACCCAGGACGCCCAGAGGAACAGCGCGCTGGTGCGCGGGCCGCGGCTGCAGTAGTGCCGGGCCGGGGTGGCGGTGAGGGTGAGCCCGGCGACCTCGACCGACTCCCACCAGTCGAGTTCGGCGATCCGCCGGGCCGGTACTCCCCAGCGCTCCAGGTGCGCGCCGACGCCGAGCGGGACGGCGAACACCGCGGCCGTCCCGATCAGCTCGCGGATGGTGGCCATGTCGAGGTGGTCGTAGTGGTCGTGGGAGATCACCACCACGTCCACCGGCCCGAGTTCGGACAGCGGAAGCGGCATCGGGTGCAGCCGTTTGGGCCCCGTCCAGGCGAACGGCGAGCAGCGCTCGCCCCACACCGGGTCGATCAGGACCCGCCGCCCGCCGATCTCGGCGAGCACGGTGGCGTGGCCGAGCCAGGTGAGCCGCAGTCCGGAGTCCGGCGGCAGGGCGAGGTCGACCGGGAGCAGCCGGTGCACGGGTACGGCGGCGGTCGGCGCCCGGCGGGTCTTGTCCCCGGTCAGCTGGGCGCGGGTGATCTCCAGCGGGCTGCGCTCGTAGACCAGGCGGCGGGTGGGCAGCGGGTTGCGGAAGGCGCCGTCGGCGAACTGCGGGGAGCGGTGGATCCGGGCCAGCCGTTCGCCCCGGGGCTCGGCCCCGAATGCCTCGGCCCGGACCCGGTGCCAGGCCGCGCGGGGCAGTCGGGCCAGGTCCGACCCGGTGCGGTTCGCCGTCGGGCCGAGGGCCGGGCTGGTGGTCGGGCTGCTGGTCGGCGGGGTGGTGAACTGCGAGGACAGACCGGCGAGGCGGGAGAACCAGGGGGCGGGGCGGGGCAAGGCTCCTCCAAGGACGGTCACGGCTACCGGGCATGCCGGGGCGCGTATCCGGGCGACTGGTGAGGCCACTGCGATACGACAACCATCTCGTCGGAGATTACTCGTCATGGGCCGTCCGGACCTGGTGAGCGGCCCCGCGCGGGCCATTCGGCGTACCCCGCCCCGGCCGCGCGCCCACCGCCCGCCCAGGGCCACCGCCCGGTGCCGCCACGCTTAGAAGCGTCCGGTGCCGCTACGCGTAGAAGCGGGTGATCGTCTCCGCGACGCAGTGCGGCTTGGCGCTCTCCGCGCTGGTGATCGTGAACCGCACCAGCGCCTGGACCCCGCCCGGCACCTCGGTGGCCGAGAGCAGTTCGGCGGTGGCCCGGATCGCGGTGCCCACCGGCACCGGCGCCGGGAAGCGCACCTTCTCCGAACCGTAGTTCAGCGCCATGCGCACGCCCTCGACGCCGTAGCACTCCTTCGCCAGCACCGGGATCATCGACTGGGTCAGGTAGCCGTGCGCGATGGTCGAGCCGAACTGGCTCTCCTTGGCCCGCTCCGGGTCCACGTGGATCCACTGGTGGTCGCCGGTCGCCTCGGCGAACAGGTCGATCTGCCGCTGTCCGATGGTGTGCCACTCGCTGGTGCCCAGTTCGGTGCCGACGGCGGCGGTCAGATCGGCGAGGGAGGCGAAGCTCGTCACGGTGCGCTCCTGGGGGAGGGGTCAGGACGCCGGAAGCGTATGCGTACCCGCCGGTATCTGTCAGCGGTGCGGAACCGGGAACCCCGGAACCCCGGAACCCGGGGGCGCGGCGGCCTGCGGGTGTCTCAGGAGCGCAGCGCCCCGCGCCCCGGCGCGTCCTGCCCGGTCGGGAACAGTCGCCGACCGCTGACCAGTTCCGGCACCAGCGCGACGAACATGGGCTCCGGGTCCCCCACCCACGGCCGCAGGCCGGAGCGCAGCACCCGCCGCACCTGCTCGGGCTCGCGCACCACGTCCGCCCGGCCGTGGACCAGCACGCTCCAGCCCGTCCGGGTGACCGGGTCCAGCAGGTCCGCCTGGAAGGCCACCACCGTGCCGTCAAGCCCGCGCGCGGTGGCACTTCCCCGGCGCACGGCGAGCACCAACCGCCCGTCCAGGACCTCGAAGGAGACCGGTAGCACGGCCGGCAGCGCGTGCTCGGTGTACACCACGCGCCCGACGGGCACGGTGCTGAGCAGCCGCAGGCACTCGGCCTCGCTCAGGGTCTCCACACGGTCCTCACGCTCCATGCGTCCGATCGTCCTCCGGTCGGCGCGTGTGCCGATAGGGCCCATGGTCCCTGAGCGGACGGGCCGGGAGCCCCGTCGGCGGCCGCCCGGAGCGGTAGCCTGCCCGGCGGCGGTACGGTACGCGCCCCTGCTCACCACGGCAGCGGCGGGCGCGGCGGGCGGCCCCGGGTGCGCCGGGGCCGGCATGGGAGGGGGCGTGCGGATGGCGGGCGGGGTCGACCTGGTGGTGATCGGGGCGAACGGGGGGCCCGATCGGGGCTTCGGGGGCTCGGCGCTGGCGCCGGACGGGGCCCGGCTGCTCGCGCGGGTGCTGCCCGGGATGTGGTTCGACGTCGGCGCGGCCGGCTGCCGGGTCACCGAGGTGGCGCCGGACGCGGACGCCAACGCGATGCTCACCGCCGTCCGGGAGGCCGCCCAGCACCCGGGCCGGTGGCTGGTGGTCTGCCTGGTCGGCCAGTTGGCGGTCGATCCGCGCGGGCGCCGGCTCGCCCTGGTGACCGGCGGCAGCACCGCCGACAACGCCTACCGGCGCGGCCTGGCCTGGGACTGGGTGGTCAGCGCGATGGTGCACGGCGACCACGAGGAGGCCCTGCTGCTGGTCGACGCGGTGGCCGACCGGGACACCTGGGCGGCGCTGGAGCGCGGCGGCGGCGAGGACGGCGCGGGCGAACTGCTGGCCTACCCGCGCGTCCCGCTGTGGGGCCGGGTCGGCCGGTACACCCCGGGCAGACGCGGCCGGGACGCCGTGCTGCCGGGTGGTGAGGGTTCGTTCAGCCACGCCCTGACCACCGTGCTGCGGCAGGGCGTCCCGGGTGCCCCGGCCGCCGTCGCCCCGCTGGACCTCCAGCCGTCCGTCGCCGCGCTGCTCGACGGGGGCGAAGCGCCGGGTGGTTCGGGTGCGCCGGGCGCGCGCCTGCTCGTTCCGCCGCAGGGCGGGCGCCTGTTGATGCGCAATCGGGCCGCGGTTCGGGGCGCATTGGCCGGATTGTCGCTTTCCGAAGAACTGTTGGCCGTTCTGTGGCGGGAAAGTGCCCCGACGGAACCGCCTTCCGCGTAAGGTCAGGTGGCCTGAGGTGTTGCCGTGATGGGGTGGGTTGGCGAAGAATCGATCCCCAGCGGAAACACCTGCGGGACGACGGAAATTCTTCCGGCGGCCACGGATCACGAATCGGTCGGTCGCGACGAGGTGGGGCGATGCGGCAGCGCGGAAATGTGTTGCGCCCTGGGGCGGTTGGGGTCGGTGGGGTGGTTCTGGTGTTGCTCCTCGGCGCCTGTGCGAGCGGCGGTTCCGATGGTTCCGTCGATCGGCTCGGAACGGCTGCGCCCAGTGTCGCGGGAGTGGATCCGGTACCTCCTTCGGGTGGTTCGGTAAACACCTCGATCGCGCCGACGGACGGCCCGGAAGGTGCCATGGGGCGACTGGCCCTGAAGACGTATCAGGACTGGTGGCAGGCCCAGACCGAGGCGTTCGGGCGGTCGGATTCGGACGGATTCGCTCTGGAGACGTACTCCTCCGGACGGGCCCTTACCGACACCCTGGTCGGGCTCCGCCAACTTCGCGACGCCAAACTGGTGATGACCGGAACGCCGCGCAATTCGGCGGTGGTCAAGGCCATTGACCTGAAAGCCGATCCGCAGACCGCCGTGATCGAGGACTGCGTCGACGTGTCGGGATGGCACCGCGTCGACGCCGTCACCCAGGTGGCAAAGGATCCGGGCGACCGACTGAACCGCTACGTCGCGACCGCGTCCCTGCGCTGGTTCCAAGCACGTTGGCTGATCTACGACTTCAAGCGGGAGGTGGACCGGGCATGCTGAACACGCGTAAACCGGCCCGGCGATTCGCGATCCTCGCGCCGTTGTCCGCCGGGTTGCTGTTGGCCTCGGCGGTGTCGGCGGCGGCGGACGAACCGCCGGGCGGAGGTGCCGAACAGTGTTACCCGGACGTGATCTGCTCCGGGGTCAACACCGGTGGCACGAAACCGAAGCCAGGACCGTCACAGCCGGGCGGTGGCGGCGGGGGCGGTACGAGCGACGGGCCGCTGCTGTGCAGCTACCACGACCAGCAGTGGCCCTGCCACGACCCGGAGCGCGGCTGGTTCAACAGCGGCGTCGGGTGCTACTTCCGTCCGCTGGACAACCCGCCCCCCGAGAGCGACCCGGCGTGGCAGGGCCACAAGCCGTCCGAGGGCGCGCTCTACTCGAAGGTCTGCCCGCAGACGGGCGGCGGGCAGGACGGCGCCGAGATCGTCTTCGAGGCCACCTCGCCGGCCGGGCCGCCGGCGCTGAACCTGGTGGACGTCGGCTTCGGCCTGGCCCATGAGATGCGCTTCCCGAAGCCGACGGCGGGTGTCGCGCCCAAGGGCACGGCGGTGGTGAAGGCGCCGGTCTGGCTCTGGCTGGACGGCGTCGCGGCGCCCGCGGCCAAGACGCTGTCCGTCCCGGGGGCCTCCGTCACCGTCACCCCGGTGCTGAGGGGTGTGACCTGGATCTTCGACACCGGTGTCTCCGTGACCTGCGACAAGGCCGGGACGCCGTACGACCCCAAGTACGGCGCCGCCAAGTCACCGGACTGCGGCTACGAGTTCGCCGTGGGCTCGGGCACCAGGAAGAGCGGCGTCTTCAACGGCACGGTGACGGCGAACTGGGTGGGCGAGGTCGTGGTCACGGGGCCGAACGCGAAGACCTTCGACGTCAAGATGCCGCAGTCCTCGAACTTCACGCTGAAGGTCGCCGAGGTGCAGGTCCTCAACTGACCCGGCGGCGGACGTCCGATGCCCCGCGGCCCGGCTGCGGGGCGCCGGCGGCCCGGCCGCACGCGACCACGGCACCGGAGCCCGGGCGTCGGAGCCCGGCACCGGCGGCCCGAGCAGCGACGACCCGAGCACCGAGAACCCAGTACTGACGATCCGGAACGAGCACGAGGGAAGGGCGGAACCCGGTGGAGAACCGTACGTTCGCGACGCCGGGATCCGGCACACCCGCAGGGGCCGCGGTGTCCGTGGCGGTCCCGGACCAGGGGCAGGGGCCGGGCGAGGCCCAGGGCGGCGGTGCGGGCAGGGGCAAGGGGCGCGCCGCCCCGCACGTCCCCGGCCGGACGCTGCGGGCCCGGCGGCGGCGCCCGGCGGTGCTGGCGATGGCCGTCGCGCTGATCGCGGCCGGCGGCCTGGGCGGCGCGGTGCTCTACAACAGCACCGGCCAGCGGGTCGCCGTGCTGGCGCTGGCCCGGGACATCCCGTGGGGGCAGGTGATCACCGACGACGACCTGGTGGTGGCCCGGATCGCCGGGGATCCTGCGCTGCGGCCGCTGTCCGCCACCGAACGGGACAAGGCGGTCGGCATGCGGGCCGCCACCGACCTCAAGCGCGGCGCGATGCTCACCAGGGGCGACGTCGCGCAGACCCTGGCGGTGCAGCCGGGCCAGATCGTGGTCGGCGTCTCGGCCAAGCGCAGCCAGCTGCCCGCCAGCCGGCTCCAGCCCGGGCTGCAGATCGTCGTGGTCTACACCCCGGACAACACCAAGGCCGACTCGATGCCCGCGACGGTCATCACGGTCGGCCGGGTGGACACCGACGGCAGCCAGGTGATCGACGTGGCCGTCGGCGCGGCGGACGGCCCCCGGCTGGCGCAGTGGGTGGCCGGCGGCCGGATCCAGGTCCTGCTGGCCCCGCGCGCCGCCGCGGCCGGCGGCGCGACCGGCACCGCCGGTGCGGGCACCGGCGGCAGTACCGCGCCGACGGCCCCGGCGACCGGGACCCCCGGCGCTGCCACGGCCCCTGTGCCCCCGACCGGGGCGGGTGGCGCCTGATGGCGGTGATCGCGGTGGCCGGCGGCCCGGGCGCGCCCGGCGCGACCACGGCGGCCCTGGCCCTGCTGCTGGCCTGGCCGCTGGAGTCCGGACGGCGGGTCCTGCTGGTGGAGGCCGACCCGGACGGCGGCGCGGTGCTCGCGGGCGCCCTGGAGGGCCGGGTCGACGCGGTGTACGGGCTGCGCAACCTGGCCGTCGCGGACCGGCGCGGACTGCTCGCCGAGACCATCTGGGAGCAGCTGATCGACCTGTCGCCCGAGGGCACCGCAGAGCGGCTGCTGCTGCCCGGGCTGACCGACCCCACCCAGGCCCCGGGCCTCGCCTACACCTGGGAGCCGCTCGTCGACCTGCTGCACGGCCTCGAACCGCAGGGCTACGACGTCATCGTGGACCTCGGCCGCTCCGGCGCCACCGGCGTGAGCGCCGTGCTGGCCCGCCGGGCGGACGTCGTCGCGGTGACCGTCCGCACCACGCTGCGCGGTCTGAGCTCGGCCCGGCCCCGGCTGGCCGCGCTCGCCGAGGACCTCGCCACGGCCGGCACCGGGGTGGACGCGCTCGGACTGCTGCTGGTCGCCGAGGGGCCGTACTCGGGGCCGGAGGTGGCGCGCGAGTTCGGCCTCCCGGTGCTGGGGCTGCTGCCGCACGCCACCCGCACCGCCCGGGTGCTCTCCGACGGCGGTGACATCACCGACCGGCGGTTCATCCGCTCGGAGCTGATGCGGACGGCGCGTTCGGCGGCGGACGAGGTGCAGCTGCTGGTCCGCCGCCGTCGCCAGCGGCTCGCGCCGACCGCCGCGCCGGTCCCGGCCCAGCTCACCGCCGCGGCCCGGACCGGGACCGCGGCCCAGCCCCCGACCGCGGTGCACGCCCAGCCCCCGGTGCCGACCCCGCAGGCGGCCGCGCCGACGGCGTACCGGCCGGTGGAGGGGGAGCAGCCCTCGTACACCCCGCCGCAGCCGGTCGGGCCGGTGATCACCACCGGCCCGGTGGCGCCGTTGGCCGGGCTGGCCCCCCAGCCGGCTGCTCCGGCCCCGTTCCCGGGGCACGTCCAGCAGCCGCAGTCGCCGCAGTCGCCGCAGCCGCCGTACGGGCCGCAGGCCGGCTACGGCGCGTACGACCAGCAGGGCGGGTTCACCCCGTACGACCAGCAGAGCGGGGCCGCGTACGACCAGCAGCCCGGGTACGTGCGCCCGGAGCCCGAGGACGACGGCCGCTTCCCGCTCCAGCAGCCCGCCGTGACACCCGATCAGACACGCCCGAACGGTCCGCAGCCGTACAACCCCGGGGAGGTGCTCCGTGCGCGGTAGCCCCCTGCACCAGCACCCCGCGGCCGACCCGGCCGCACTGCCCTGGGCCACCCAGGCCCAGGCCCCGACACAGGCCCAGACACAGGCGCCGGCGGCCGCCCCGCCCCAGGCCTACCGGCCGGGCCCCGTCGCCCCGCAGCCCGTGCCGCCGCCGTACGCCCAGCCGGGCGGCGCGGCCACGCCCACCGCCGTGCCCTCCCAGCTGCCCTCGCTCGACCTGCGCGGCGCCGCCACCCGGCCGGCCGTCGACCCGCAGGTGGCCCGCGAGCTGAAGCGCCAGGTCGCGGCCGAACTGCACCAGCAGATCACCCGGTTGACCGCCACCTCGGGCGCCGAACCGGACCGCGCCACCCGCCGCCAGCGCGGCCGCGCGCTGATCGAGGAGGCGGTCGCCCGCTGGTCCGACGCCTACGCGCAGACCCACGGCATCCCGCCCACCCGGGAGCAGGACCGCGCGCTCGCCGAGGCCGTCTTCGACCTGCTGTTCCGGGCCGGGCGGCTCCAGCCCTACCTGGACGACCCGGAGATCGAGAACATCCTGATCAACGGCTGCGACGACGTGTGGATCTCCCGGGTGCACCAACCCCTGCGCCAGGTACCGCCGGTGGCCGAGAGTGACGCCGAACTCGTCGAACTGCTCCAGGACCTGGCCCGCCAGCACGGCGGCGGCGAGCGCAGCCTGTCCACCGCCAGCCCGACCCTCGCGCTGCGCCTGGAGGGCGGCATGCGCCTCCAGGCGCTCACCGAGGTGACGCCCCGCCCGTACGTGGCGATCCGGCGCCACCGGGTGGCCTCGGCGACCCTGCCGGAGATGGTCGAACTCGGCACCCTGGACAGCACCTTGGCCGCGTTCCTGGCCGCCGCGATCCGGGCCCGGAAGAACGTGATGATCACCGGCACCCAGGGCGTCGGCAAGACCAGCCTGCTGCGCGCGATGGCCGCCGAGATCCCGCCGGACGAGCGGATCGGCACCCTGGAGTCGGAGTTCGAGCTGTGGCTGCACACGCTCGGCCACCTGCGCCAGGTCGTCCCGATGGAGGCCCGCGAGGGCAACGGCGAACGCGTCGAAGGCCGCCTGGCGGGCGAGTTGACGATCGGCGACCTCATCCCGGCGGCGCTGCGGATGACGCTGTCCCGGATCATCGTCGGCGAGGTCCGATCCGGCGAGGTCGTCCCGATGCTGCGGGTCATGACCAACGGCGAGGGCGGCTCGATGTGCACCCTGCACGCCCGCGGCCCGCACATGGTCGTCGACCGCATCGCCGAACTCTGCCTGGAGTACGGCTCGCACATGACCGACTCGCTCGCCTACCGGCTCACCGCCAACGCCCTGGACCTCATCGTGCACGTCACCATGGTCGACGAGACCGCCGTCGGCGGCCGCCGGCACCGCTTCGTCTCCCACGTCCTGGAGGTCGCCGGCCTCGGCGAGAGCGGCCGGCCCGCGCTGAACACCGTGTTCGGCCCCCGGGTGGACCTCGGCGAGCCGCGGGCCGTCCCGCACACCCCGCCGCAGTGCCTGGACGACCTGCGCCGGGCCGGCTTCGACGCCGCCCTGCTCGGCTCCCGCTACGGCGGCTGGGCCACCCCGCTGCAACTGCGGATCGGCGGTGGCGCGCGATGATGCTGCTGTTCGCCCTGTGCGGGCTGGCCGTCGCGGGCGGCCTGGTCGCCCTGGTGGCCTGGGCCCGCGGCAGCGACCCGGCGGACGAGGACGAGACCCCGGAGCGGAGCAGCCCGCTGGCCGGCCGCGCCCACGTCTTCTGGTACGGCGCCCCCGGCGCCGCCTCGGCCCGGGTCGCCCGGCTGCGCCGGATCCAACTGCCGCTCGCGCTCGCCGGCGCCCCGCTCGCCTGGCTGTTCACCGGCATCCCGCTGGCCGCCCTGCTGGTGCCGCTGGCCGTGTTCGGCCTCCCCTGGCTGTTCGACACCACCCGCCCGGACACCCGCCGGATCGAACGCCTGGAGGCGCTGTCCGAGTGGACCCAGCGCATCGCCGACGTGCTGCTGCTCGGCGTCGGCCTCAACCAGGCCATCGTCACCAGCCGCCGCACCGCCCCCGCCGCCCTGGAGGAGGAGATCGGCGAACTGGCCGCCCGGCTCCAGGCCCGCTGGCGGCCCGAGGAGGCGCTCCAGGCCTTCGCCGACAGCGTCGCCGACGCCACCGCCGACAAGGTGCTCGCCGCGCTCGTGCTGCGGTCCGGCGACAGCGGCCCCGGCCTGGCCCGGGCACTGGCCGACATGGCCGACTCGGTGCGCGAGGAGGTCCGCCAGCGCCGCGCCATCGAGGCCGACCGGGCCAAGCACCGCACCACCATCCGCTGGCTGGTCGGCATCATCGTGCTGGTCGTCACGGTCGGCTCCTTCAACACCGAGTACACCCGGCCGTACGGCACGCTGCTCGGCCAGATCGTGCTCGCCGTCGTCGCCGCCCTGTTCGTCGCGATCATCGCCTGGATGCGCGCCCTCGCCTCGCACCCGCCGGTGCCCCGGCTGCTGGCGCCCGACCGGCGCGGCAAGGCCGGGCGCCGCGCCCCGGTGCGCGAGGACGAGGCGCTCCAGCCGCTCGGGGAGGTCCGGTGATCTCCCCCTGGTCCGTGCTGGCCGGGGCCGTCGCCGCCGGCGGCGTCGCCCTGCTGGTCGCCGAACTCCGCCCCGCGCCGCCCGACCTGCGCCAGGCCCTGGACCGGCTGCACCGCACCCCCGCCGAACGGGCCGCGGACCCGGACGAGCGGCCGAGCTGGTACGACCGGATCGGCGAGCGCTCGATCGGCCTGCGCGGAGTGTCCCTGCCGCACCGCGAACTCGCCCTGATCGGCCGCGCCCCGGCCCGGTTCATGGTGCACAAGCTGCTGTTCGCCGCGATCGGCCTGCTGCTGCCCGCCTACCTGGGCGCGATGGCCGTGCTGATGGACATCGGCCTGCCCTTCGCCCTGCCGCTGCTGGCCGGGCCGCTGCTGGCCGGCCTGCTCTGGTTCGTCCCCGACGCCATCGTGCGCGGCGAGGCCAAGGAGGCGCGCACCGAGTACCTGCACGGCATCGCCGCCTACCTCGAACTCGTCGCCCTGGAACGGGCCGCCGACTGCGGGCCCGCCGAGGCGCTGCGCCGCGCCGCCGCGGTCGGGCGCGGCACCGTGTTCCGGCGCATCCGCGACGCCCTCGACCGCGCCGCCACCGACCGGCTCCCGCCCTGGGCCGGACTCGACGCGCTGGCCGAGGAGTTGGGGCTCAGCCCGCTGCAGGACGTGGCGGACATCATGCGGCTGTCCGGCACCGACGGCGCCGCCGTGTACGACACCCTGCGGGCGCGCGCCAAGGGTCTGCGCGGCGAGCTGCTCGCCGAGGACCTCGCCCGCGCCAACGCCGACAGCGAGCGGATGGTCGCACCCGGAGCCGCCCTCACCCTGCTGATGACCGTCCTGATCGTCTTCCCCGCACTCCACCAGATGCTCAACTGACCCTCCTCACAGGGCATCTGGCACCACACCGCACTCCACCCCGGGAGACCCGAATGACCGTCCGACTCGTCCACCTGGCAGGCCGGCTGATCCGGCCCGTCCTGCTGCCCGTGCAGTTCGCCCTGCTGCTGTTCACCCTGCGGCTCGGCCGGCTGCGGGCCGCCCGCGCGCGCGGCGACCGCGGCGCGATCAGCATCGAACTCGCCCTCGCCATCATCGCGTTGGTCTTCGTCGCGGGCGCCGTCGCGACCGCGCTGTACCTGCTGAAGGACAAGGTCGTGCAGAAGGTCGAGCAGGACCCGAACATGCCGGGTGCGGGCGGGGCCGCGGGAGGCGCCACCAAGTGACGTACCGACCTCGCCGCCGCGGCGACCGGGGGTCGATGAGCGTGAGCCTCGCCATCGTCTTCCCGGTCGTCCTGGTGCTCCTGATGCTCGTCGTCCAGGCCGCGCTGCTGTGGTACGACCGCCAGCTCGCGCTCACCGCCGCCCGCGAGGGCGTGGACGCCGGCCGGATCCAGGGCAGCGCGACGGACGAGGTGAAGAACGAGGCGGCGCGCCGACAGGCCAGGGACTTCCTCGACCGGCAGGGCGTGCACTCGTACACGGTGACGACCGACGGCAGCACGCCCGAAGTGGTCCGGGTCACCGTGGCGGTGCGCCCGCCGCTGCTGATACCCGGGCTGTCGGCGCCCGCCCTCAGGCAGTTCGCCGAGGCGCCGCGTGAGCACTTCGTCCCGCCGGTGGCGGTGGCGCCGTGAGACCGCGGACCCGGACCGACCGGTGGCCGGCGCTCCGTGCGGAGGGCCGCGCCGAGGGCCGTTCCGAGCCCCGCGCCGTGCGCCGTTCGACGCGCCGACCCCGGTGGTGGCCGGTCCGGCGGAGCGACGGCGGCTCGGTCGCCATCGAGGCGGCGATCGTCGTGCCGCCGGTGGTGGGGCTGGTCCTGGTGGCCATCGCCGCCGGGCGGGTGCAGACCACGGCCGGTACGGTCGAGGCCGCCGCCCGGGCCGGCGCCCGCACCGCCTCGCTGCAGCGCAGCGTCGACGGGATGACGCAGCCGGGCCGGGACTCGGCCCTCGCGACGCTGCGCCAGCAGGGCGTCTCCTGCCGCAACGGGACCGTCCAGGTCGTGCCCGGCCAACTGGACCTGCCCGGCGGCGCCGTCACGACCGTCAAGGTCACCGTGGTGTGCGACGTCGAACTGGCGGACCTGCTCGGCGGACCGTCCGGCGTACCCGTGACGAAGCACCTCGTCGGCGAGTTCACCTCCGTGGTGGACCGCTACCGGGGCACATGACCACCCGGGGCGGCACCCGGCGGGACACGGGCCACGACGGGGGATTGGGGACGGCCCGCGCGGGGGAGACGCAAGCGGAGAGCGCACGGGGGATGACGCGACGGGACCGGCCGGCGCCCGGTGGGGGCCGGCGGGGAGGACGAGGGGCGGGAGGGGCAGGGGGGATGGGAGTGCCTGTCAGGGCGCGGCGCCGGCGCCGCTCCGACCGGGGCGCGGTCGCCCTCTTCGTGGCGATCTGCGCGGCCTACGTCGTGCTCGTCATCGCCCTGGTGATCGACGCCGGCGGCCGGTTGCGGGTCGCCGAACGCACCGACGCCTACGCCCAGGAGGCCGCGCGGGTCGGCGGGCAGCAGCTCGACCAGGCCGCCGTCCTCCAGGGGAAGGGCTTCAAGGTCCAGCAGGAATACGTCCGGCAGGCCGCCGACGCCTACCTGGCCCTGTACGGCCTTCAGGCGGGCGAGGTCGAGTTCTCCGGCGACGGCAAGGTCGTCACCGTCACCGTGCGGGCCGACTACCGGCCCGTCCTGCTGGGCGCGCTCGGGGAGCGGAAGGTAACGGGCAAGGGCAGTGCGACCCTCGTCCACGGAGTCGAGAAAGCGGAGACCGACTGATGGCCGCGCCACGTGCCAAGGACCAGGCCCGAACCGCCCCGGGCCGGGCTCGAACCGCCAAGGGCCGGAGCCCCGGCGCCACGGACCAGGCCCGGGGCGCCACCGGCCGGGCCCACACCGGACACCGGGCCGCGGGCCGCCCCGCCGCCCCCGTGCCCCGCCCACCGCGCGGGCGCGGCCGCGGCGCAGCCCTGATCGCCGCGCTCGCCGCGCTGGTCACCCTGCTCGCCCTGCTGCTCGGTGTCCCCGCGCTGCTGCTCTACGGCACCCGTGCGGTCGCCGCGATGGGCGACGTCGCGCCGGAGGGCGTCGGCCAGGCGCTCACCGGCCCGGACGACGGGCGGCTGTTCCTCTGGCTGCTGGTCGTGGTCGGCTGGCTCGCCTGGGCCTGCTTCGCGCTCTCCGTCCTGCTGGAGATCCCCGCGCAGCTGCGCGGCCGGATCGCCCGCCGCATCCCCGCCTTCGGCTGGAGCCAGCGGATGGCGGCCGGCCTGGTCGGCTCGGTGTTCGCGCTGATGCCGGTCGCCGGCTCGGCCTTCGCCGCCACCCCGGCCCACACCGCCACCGCCCCGGCGCAGTTGGTGGCCGGCGTGCAGCGCGCCGCCCTGCCCGCCGCCCAGGCCGCGCCCGCCCTGGCGCCCGCCGCCGAGCAGAACCCCACGTACACCGTGCGGGACAGCCGGCCCGCCGACAGCCTGTGGTCCATCGCCGAACGCCAACTGGGCTCCGGTGAACGGTGGGTGGACATCGCCAAGCTCAACGACGGCCGGGTGATGGACGATTCCGGCATCCGCTTCGACGCCGACCGGCCGATCCAGCCGGGGTGGGCGCTGCTGATGCCGGGGGACGCGAAGGCGGACGGGTCGGCGCCCGCTCCCGCGCCTGCTCCTTCGTCCGAGCCCGCGCCCGCCCCTGCTCCCGGTGCCGGGTCGGCCCAGGTGCCGCAGGCCGGGACGGAGCCGGGTGCGGGCGGGCACGCGACGGTGACCGTCCAGGGCGGGGACAGCCTGTCCGCCATCGCCCAAAAGGAGTTGGGGGACGCCGAGGCGTGGCCGAAGCTGTTCGAGGCGAACAAGGGCGCCCAGGCACCGGACGGGGAACGGCTGACCGATCCGGACGTGCTGGTGCCCGGGATGGTGCTCACGGTGCCGGGGGCGGCCGCCCCCGCGCCTGCTCCGGCGCCTGCTCCTGCGCCTTCGTCCGAGCCCGCTCCCGCGCCGCAGCCGGCGCCGTCGGCCGATCAGGCGCCCGCCACCCCCGCCCCCGCGCCGACCCAGGCCGCGCCGACCCCGGCCGCGTCCCAGCCCGTCACCCCGGCGCCCACCCACGCCCCCACCCATGCGCCCGCCCCCGCCGCGCACGCCGAACCGGCCGCCGACGACTACTCCATCGCCCTCACCGCCTCCACCGTCGGTGTCCTGCTCGCCGCCGTCATGGTCGGCACCGTCGCCCACAAGCGCGGCACCCAGCTGCGCGCCCGCCGCCCCCGGCACCGCATCACCATGCCCGACGCCGAGGCCGCCGCCTTCGAGAACGAGCTCAGGGCCCGTCAGGACGGCGCCGGCCTCGACCTGCTCGACCGCGCCCTGCGCACCATGGCCCGCAACACCGTGCGCGGCGGCAAGCGCCTGCCCGCCATCGTCGCCGCCCGGATCACCCCCGGCCACACCATCGAACTGCACCTCTCCGGCCCGGCCACCCCGATCGCGCCGTTCCGCGCCGCGCACGCCGCCAACGTCTGGTGGTGCAGCCTCGACTCCGGCGACCTGCTCAGCGCCGCCCAGGCCCGCAAGACCGCCGCGCCCTACCCCGCCCTGGTCACCCTCGGCACCTCGCCCGACGGCTCGGTCGTCCTCGCCGACCTGGAGGCCGTCCGGCTGCTCCACCTCTCCGGCCACCCCGACGACGCCCGCGACATCCTGCGCACCCTCGCCATCGAACTCGCGCACAGCCCGCTCGCCGACCGGCTCCACCTGCACCTGGTCGACCTCGCCGAGGAGGTGCCGATCAGCGGCCCGGCCGCCGAACGCATCCACCGCCACCCCACCCTGGAGGCCGCGCTCGCCGCCCTCGGCCCGCGCACCGCCAAGGCCCGCGCCACACTGGTCGCCGCCGAGGCCGCCAGCCCGCGCGACGCCCGCAGCCGGGGCCAGGCCGACGAGTCCTGGACCCCCGAGATCGTGCTCTGCGCCCAGCAGCCCGGTGGCGAGGTCCCCGCCGAACTCGGCCGGCTGCTCGACGCCCGGCCGCGCACCTGCGTCGCCGTCATCACCCGTGCCCCCGAACGCGGCACCGGCCCCGTCGCCCGCTGGACCCTCCCGACCACCGGCCAGGCGGCCATCCCCGGCCTGCACCTCACCGTCGAACTCCAGCGGCTCAGCGACCAGCAGTACGACCAGGTCGCCGAACTGCTCCGCGCCGCCGACGACCTCACCCAGCACCCGGCCCCCGCCTGGACCCTGGACGGTCCCGGCCTCGACCCCGACGCGGACGACGACGACACCGACACGGCCGAACTGCCCGCCGCCGTACCCGTCCTGGCCGCCGTCGGGGCCCCCGCGGCCGGCGCGCAGGGCGGTACGGACACGGCCGCCGGGCCCCGGCTGCTCGCCCGGGTCATCGGCACCGGCGCCAGCCCGTTCGCGGGCACCGACCCGGCGACGCCGGTGCCGGCCCCTCCGGCCGGGCCGGGGCGGTACGCGGTCAACGGGCAGGGGTGGCAGGCCGCCTCCGCCGAGTCCGAGGCCGGGAACGGGAGCGGGGTCGGGGTCGGTACCGGGAGCGGGATCGGGACCGAGGAAGAGCTGGTGGTCGGTCAGGTCGTCGACGAGGCCTCCGACGAGGCGGGGGACGAGGCCACCCGGGACCTGCGCCGCCCGGACGCGGTGGCGGAGGATGCGGCGGAGGCACCGCAGCAAGCCCCCGCGGCCGTCCTCGCCGTGCCGTCCGTCCAGCCCGTGCCGTCCGTGCCCGCCGTCCAGTCCGTCCAGCCGGTCGCGCCGCAGCCGCCCGTCGAGCCGGCCCCGGTCCACCAGCCCGCGCCCGCGCCCTCCGGCGTCGACCCGCGCGTCCCGTCCCGGCCGGAGCCCTCGCCGGACCTCGTGCCCGATCTCGTGCCCGCCGCCGAAGCCGGTTCCCAGGCCGATTCCTACGCCGAGCCCGGGGTCGAACCCGGATCCGAGCCCGGCCCCGCCGCCGTCGCCCCGGTCGCCCAGACCGCTCCCGGGCGCAGCGACAGCGACGACCTGCTCGCCATCCTGCGCTCCCCGGAGGCCCACGCCGCCCGCAACGCCCCCCGGATCCGCCTGCTCGGCCCGGTCGACGTCGCCGGAGCCCTCGGTACCGCCGAACCCGGCGCACTGTCCCGGCTCACCGAACTCGCCGTCTACCTCGCGCTGCGGCCCGGCGCCGACCACCACGCCCTCGACCACGACCTCCACCCCGGCGCCGCCCACCTCGACCCGCACCCCACCGCGGCCGACGCCAAGAGCCCGCTCCCCGGCAAACTCGCCGACCTGGCCGCCTGGTTCGGCACCTCGCCCGAGGGCCGCGCCTTCCTGCCGACCGACACCACCGACGGCTACTCCTTCACCCCGGTCGTCACCTGCGACTGGGACGAGTTCCGCAGCCTCTACCGGCGCGGCATGCGCAGCACCAGCGCCACCGCCGACGCCGCCCTCGCCCACGCCCTGGCCCTGGTGCGCGGCGCCCCGTTCGCCGAGGCCCCGCCCGCCTCCTACGGCTGGGCCGAGGCCGAACGCCAGGACATGATCGCGGCGATCGTCGACACCGCCCACGAACTGGCCGCCCGCCGCCTGCAGTACGGCGACCACCGCAGCGCCGAGGCCGCCGTCTTCCGCGGCCTCGCCGTCGCCCCGGACGTCGAACTCCTGCACCGGGACCTCTTCTACGCCTACGCCTCGGCCGGCGCCCGCGACCAACTCCTGCGCGCCGTCAACCGTCTCGACGCGCTCAGCCGCCGTACCGGCCGTGACCTGGACGCCGACACCGTCGCCCTGCTCCGCGACCTGCTGGCCGGTTCCTGACGTCCCCTGCATGCCGCTGCCCGGCCGCCCCTCGGGGTGACCGGGCAGCGGCATGCAGGGCAGGGCCGGTGGGGGCGGTCGGTCAGGTCGGTCAGGTTGGCCAGGTCGGTCAGGTCGGTCAGGTCGAGCGGACGCACCGGCCGTCGACGGTGCGCTCGGTGGCGGTGTGGACGTCCCGGACGGCGGCGCAGTCCACGGTCCGGGAGCTCAGATGGTCGGGGAGTCCAGGGCGTGTCGGGTCGGTAGTGCGCGCAACCAGGCGTCCAGGGTGGCGAAGTCGGCTGCGATGAGGCCGCGTTGGGGGTCGACGCGGTGGAGGAGCGCGGGGGCGGGCGAGTGGGCCGCGATCCAGCGGCGGTCGGTGGCGGTGATCTCGTCGTCCACCCAGACGAACGGGCGGCCGGCAGCCCGGGCGACCAGTGCGCGGGTCTTCCCGTGCAGGCCGGCCGGTTCGTCGCCTTCCGCCACCGGCCAGTCCACGACGGGCAGTTGTGGTAGTCCGAGCCAGGGGGAGAGGCACTCGTTCGCATCGGACATCCACGTCGTCGCCCACACCAGTTCGCAGGGCAGGCTCAGCAGGCGCCCGCCGAGTGCCGGATCGACGCGGGCCAGCAGGGGGTTGACGCCCGGACCGGGTGCGGCGGCGGAGGCGCCGCGGAAGACGGGGTAGCCGCCAGGGGGCGGCGCGCCGAAGGGGATGAGCGGTCCGTCGACGTCGAGGAACAGGAGAGGTGCACCGGGGCCTGCCATGACGGCACGATAGCGGGCCGGGTGGCGCGCCGATCGGAGACCCGGCCTGGATCGGGTGTGCCGGGATCTCGTAGGGTGGCGCGACGGGAGTGGTGGTAGGCACCACCCAGCAAGGGCATCAGACGCCGCGGAGCGGCGGGGTGGGTGGTGACCAGAAGATGGCGGAGACGACAGCTGTCCCCGGAGGCCCCGAACCGGCAGCGGACTCGGGCCCCTGGGACGCCGTACCGCCGCCGCGCACCCCGGCCGAGGAGCACCCGCCCGGGCCCGCCGCGCTCTACGAGCCGCCGCCCGTGCCCCCGCTCCCGCCGTCCGCTCCGGCCGCCCCGCCGTCGGCTCCGACGGCTCCGGCCACGGTGCCGGGCCCGCCGCCGACCGCGCCCACCGGATGGACCGTCACCGGCATGCCCGCCGTGGGCGCGCCGCCGTCCGCGGCCACGCCGCCGCCCTTCCCGGCCCCGGGCGTGAACGCCCCCGGTACGGGTGGACTGGGGTCGGCTCCGCGCGGACGGATCCTGGTCGTCGAGGGCGGTTACGGCAACTCCGGGCGCCGCACCTGGGGTCGGGGCGGTCCCGCCCAGGCGTCGGTGCTGTCCGCGATGCTCGCGGCCGTCTCACCACAGGTGCTGCTCGCCGCGGACGCCGTGGACGCCGTCCACCTCCCCGGCGCCGGCGACCCGCACACCGTCCTGGCCCACCTGCGCGCCGCGTCCCGCCATCCGGGGCCGCTGCTCGTCCACCTGGGCGGCCACGTGGTCGCCGACAAGCGCGGCGGACAGCTCCAGCTCACCCTGCGCGACTCCAAGCAGGACGGCCTGCCCTGGCAGGCCGTCGCCGCCGAGCTGAGCCACCGCCCGGCCGAGTGGCAGACCCTCGTCGTCGCCGACCTCAGCGCCGACCAGAACGCCTGGCCGTACCTCCAGGGCGCCGCCTCGCCGCTCAGCGAGGGCATCCCGCTCTGGGCGGTCGTCAGCCCGGACCCGGAGCAGGTCGGCACCTTCACCCGCGCCCTGATCGAGGCGCTGCACGGCGGCCGCCCCGGCGCGGGCGACGTGCTCGCGCCCGAGCAACTGCGGCAGCAGGTGTACTCGGTGCTGCGGCCGGACGTCGTCATCCTGGCCACGCACGCACCGGACCGCCCGGTCTTCCGCAACACCGCCCGCCGGGGCGACGGTCCGCAGGCCGACGTGTCGGCGCCGACCGACGCGGTGCCGCCGGTCGATGCGGTGCCGGTCGATGCCGTGCGCGCCGATGTGGTGCCGTCCGGGCAGCCCGCGGTGTCGGTGGCGCCGGTGCCGCCGGTGCCGGGCCGGGCGGAGTCACAGGACGCCGTCGTCGAACCGCCCGTGGCGCCCACGGCTCCGCGGCCGTCGGCCTCCCCCGCTCCCGCCACCGAGGTCGGTCCGGTGAGCCTGGTCAAGCCCGGCGTGCCGCCCACCCCGCCGAGGCCGGCCCGCCCGGTCAGCCTGCTGAAGGGGCAGCCGGCCGGTCCGGCCGGCGTGACCCTGCACAAGCCCGCTCCGGCGGACGCGACGCCCGAGGCCGTCGAGCCGTTCGCAGGCGTGACGCTGGCCAAGACCCAGCAGCAGGCGTCGGAGCCGGAGTTGGAGTCCGAGCGGGAGCGGGAGCCGGAGCAGGCACCGGCGGACGCCGTTTCGGCGCAGGCTCCTCCCGTTGACGAGGCCCCCACCGACGCGGCGCCGACGGCGGAGACGCCGGACGACACGGCCCCGACCGACGACGCGGCCCCCGTGGACGCGGTCCCGATGGCAGAGGCCCCCGCGGACGAGGCACCTGCCGACGCGGTGCCCGTCGACGCTCCGGTGTCCGGTCAGCCGCGTGCCGACTACCGGGAGGCCATCGGCCGGATCGTCCGCAGCGCGGACGCCGGGGAGCACGATGCCGCCACCGAACTCGCCTTCGCCCTCGAACTGGAGGCGATCGCCGAGCACGGCGCCGTCTCCGAACCGGTCCTCCAGGTGCGCCAGGTCCGGGCACACGTGTGCCGTCTCGCGGGCCGGCCGGCCGAGGCCGCGGACATCTACCGTGAGGTGGCCCTGGCGCTGCTCCGTTCGCAGGGGTCGGACCACCCGGAGACCCAGCAGGCGGCCACCAACGCCGAGGCCTGCTGGCGCTCGGTCCCCGACCGCGCGGTGGCCCTTCGGATCGCCCCGGAGATCATCGAGCTCCGCGCCTACCTCCCGGGCCCCGACGGCCGCAAGCTCCGCGCCGCCGAGCGCTACCTCGCCCAACTGGCCGCCGCTCCGGAGCCCGCCGCGACGCCTGCTTCCGCCCCGGCGGACCGCGTCTGACTTTTCGCGCCGCGCGCGGCTGGGCCGGACCGACCGGCACCTGGCCGCGAACAGATGACAGATGACAGCGAACAGGAAACAGAAAACAGCGAACAGATAACAGATTTCGAAATCTGTTATCTGTTCGCTGTCAGTTGTCAGCCGCTACCTGCTACCTGCCGTCCACCGTGGCCCGTCAGCGACCGGCGATGGCGTGGACGAACTTCGCGCCGTCGATGGTGCCGAGGCCGCTGGAGAGGTCGTAGCCCTCGGTGGCGGTGTAGCCGGTGACGCCGCCCCAGGAGTTGTCGCCCTCCTTCACGTCCGTGATGCCGCTCCACGCGCTCGGGAGCAGGTTGAGCCCGTACAGGCGCCAGTTGAGCTGGCCGAGGCGGTGGCCGGCGAGCTGGTCGGCGAGGGCGACGACGCCGGAGAACAGCGGGGTGGCCTCGCTGGTGCCGCCGGTGAGGTGCCAGCCGACGGAGGTCGGGTCGTAGGACTCGTAGGTCCAGGCGCCGCCGTCGACGGCCGCGCTCATGCTGATGTCGGGCGTGCCGCGGTGGTTGCCGGTGACGTTGGCGACGCCGGCCTGGTACCACGGGCGCTCGAAGATGCCGGAGACGCCACCGCCGCCGGCGCCGGACTTGTCGTGCCACACCTTGTCGGGCGCGGTGCGCGCGCCGTTGTCGTCCAGGGTGAGCTGGGTGCCGCCGATGGAGGTGACCAGCGGGTCGGAGGACGGCCAGGAGTTGACCTTGTACGGGTACAGGTCGGTGCCGTTGGTCTGCGAGTCGGTGGCGCCGTTGTCGCCGGAGGCGGCGAGCACGGTGACGTTGTGGTCGGCGGCGGCCTGGAAGGCGTAGCGCAGGTCGGTGAGCGACTTGAAGTCGCCCTTGTCGTACCCCGGGAAGGTGTTCTCGGTGGCGCCGAAGCTCTGCGAGATGACGTCGCCGCGGCCGGCCTTGATGAGGGCCTTCTCGGCGTCCATCATCTCGGGCAGGCCGGTGGTGCCCTCGGTCTCGGCGACACCGGTCTCGACCAGGACGATGTGCGCGTCGGGGGCGATGGCGTGGGCGTACTCGACGTCCAGCGTGGTCTCGCCGGCCCAGCCGGTGTGGTCGGGGTTCTTGGGGTCGAAGGCGGGGACGTTGCCCCACTTGACCACCTCGACGTTGGTGTCCTGGATGCCCCACTGCTTGTCGAAGACCTCCAGGTCGTGCTGGATGGTCGGCGAGCCGAAGGAGTCGACGATGACGATCGTGCGGCCCTTGCCGGTGATGCCCTCCTGGTACAGCGGGTTCAGGTTGTAGGCGTTCCGGTACTGCAGCGGCGAGTAGCAGTGGATGCCGATCTGGCTGACGCACTGGGTGGTGGTCAGCGGGGCGGTGCGGCCCTGGGCGTTGTGGTGCCCGAAGGAGGCGGGGCGGACGTGGACGCCCGTGAGGTCGTGCGCGGGGGCCGCGGTCGCGGCGCCGACCGCCGGGACGGCGATGGTGCCGGCCGTGAGGGCGGTGGCCCCGACGGCGAGCAGAGCCAGGGCACGGCGAAGGGGGGCGGGGCTGCCCATGGGACTCCTTGGGGCGCAGGGCCCGACCTGGTCCGGTCGGGTCGGTCCGGCCATCCCATCGACTGCCGCATGATCATGCCATAGTCATTTGGTGGGGTCGCCTGATCAGAGGCATGGTCATGATCGGCTACGCGAAAAGGTAAAGGCCGTCCCAGGCGAAGGTAACCCCACGCCCGGGACGGTCATGTGACGACACGTCAGTATTATCGTACTAATGCTGAAGGGCCCTCGAAGGTCCCCGCCCGGGCCAGACCTACCGCGCCCCGCCGTTGACGTACAGCGTCTGCCCGCTGACGTACGAGGCGTCCTCGCTGGCCAGGAAGGCGACCACGGACGCGATCTCCTCCGGCTGTCCCACCCGGCGCAGCGGGGTCCGGGCGGAGACCTCCGCCTGCTGGTCCTCGGCCGTGCTGCCGACCCGCTCGGCGGTGGCCGCGGTCATCGCGGTGGCGACGTACCCGGGGGCGACGGCGTTGACGTTGATGTTGAACGGCCCCAGCTCGATCGCGAGGGTCGCGGTGAGCCCCTGGATGCCGGCCTTGGCGGCCGCGTAGTTGGCCTGTCCCCGGTTGCCGAGGGCGGAGCGCGAGCTGAGCGAGACGATCTTCCCGTACTTCTGCGCCACCATGTACTTCTGTGCGACGTGGCTGCAGTTGTACGCGCTGGTCAGATTGACGGTCAGGACCGCGTCCCAGTCGGCCTTCGGCATCTTGAAGAACAGGTTGTCCCGGGTGATCCCGGCGTTGTTCACCAGGATGTGCACCCCGCCGAGGTCCGCCGCGACCTGCGCGAACACCGCCTCGACGGCGTCGTAGTCGGCCACGTCGCAGCCGTACGCCCGAGCGGTGCCGCCCTTGGCGGTGATCTCCGCGACCGCCCCGGCGGCCCGTTCGGCGGTGAGGTCGACGACGGCGACGGCCGCGCCCTCCTGGGCGAGCCGGTGGGCGGTGGCCGCACCGATGCCCTGGGCGGCGCCGGTCACGACGGCGACCCTGCCCGCGAACCTGCCTGCCAGGCCCAACACTTCAGCCACTGCGGCTACTTCAGTCATTCCCGGTGCTCCCTTGGACTCGGACGCGAACTCAGACGTGAAATCAAACTCGGACGTGAACTCGGACGTGATCGCGAGTGCGAAACGCGAGCGCGCACTCAGTCAACGTTCTCGACCAGGACGGCGGTGCCCTGACCGACCCCCACACACATGGTGGCGAGGCCGCGCCGGGCGTCGGTGCGGCGCATCCGGTGCAGCAGGGTGGTGAGGATGCGCGCGCCGGAGCCGCCCAGCGGGTGGCCGAGTGCGATCGCCCCGCCGCTCGGGTTGACCAGTTCGTCGGCCTGTTCGGGGGTGAATCCGATGCCGTCGGCGGAGGCCAGGGCCTGGGCGGCGAAGGCCTCGTTGAGTTCGGCGGTGTCGAGGTCGGCCAGCGACCAGCCGGCCCGGCCGAGCACCTTGCGGGTGGCCGGCACCGGGCCGATGCCCATCACGTCGGGGTGCACCCCGACGGAGGCGCCGGCCACGTACCGGCCGAGCGGCCGCAGTCCGAGGTCGCGCAGCGCCTCCTCGCCGACCAGGAGCAGCCCGGCCGCGCCGTCGTTCATCGGCGAGGCGTTGCCGGCCGTGACGGTGCCGCCGGGGCGGAAGGCGGGCTTGAGGCGGGCGAGCTTCTCCAGGCTGGTGTCCTCGCGGATGCCCTCGTCCTGGCCGACCGTCACGCCGTCGGGGCGTTCGACCGGGATCAGCTCCGCGTCGAAGTGGCCGTCCTTGCGGGCGGCGGCGGCCCGTTGGTGGCTGCGCAGCGCGAAGGCGTCCTGGCGTTCCCGGCCGATGCCGTACCGGCCGGCCACCTCCTCGGCGGTCTCGCCCATGCTGAGCACGCCGTGCAGTTCGGCCATCCGGGGGTTGGTGAGCCGCCAGCCGAGCCGGGTGTCGTAGGTCTCGATCCGGTGCGGGAGAGCCTCGTCGGGGCGGGGGAGGACGAAGGGGGCGCGGGTCATCGACTCGCAGCCGCCGGCCAGGACGACGTCGGCCTCGCCGGAGCCGATGGCCCGGGCGGCGAGGGTGACGGCCTCCAGCCCGGAGGCGCAGAGCCGGTTGACGGTGGCGCCGGGGACGGTCTCCGGCAGGCCGGCCAGCAGGACGGCCATCCGGGCGGCGTTGCGGTTGTCCTCGCCGGCCTGGTTGGCGGCGCCCCAGTAGACGTCGTCGATGCGGGCGGGGTCGAGGGCGGGGACGTCGGCGAGCAGGGCGCGCAGCACGGTGGCCGAGAGGTCGTCCGGGCGGACCGTGGCGAGCGCTCCGCGCAGTCGGCCGATGGGTGTGCGGCGGGCTGCGGCGAAGTAGACGGGACGCACGTCGTCGGGCTCCTATCCGGTTGAATCCGAGTGATCCGAGCAGTCAGGGTGATCCGAGCGGTCAGGGTGGTCCGAGCGGTCAGGACGGTCCGGGTGATCCCCGGGGTCCGGGCGGACCGATCGGGTCTTCGTGGTTGCTCGGACAAGAGGGAACGGGCTGGTCAGAAGGCGTTGACCCCGGTGAGGGCGCGGCCGATGAGCAACTGGTGGATCTGGCTGGTGCCCTCGTAGAGGGTCATGACCCGCGCGTCGCGCAGGTACTTGCCGACCGGGTACTCGTCGATGAAGCCGTAGCCGCCGAACACCTGGAGCGCGTTGTTGGCGGCCCGGACGGCGGCCTCGCTCGCGTGGAGCTTGGCGACGGAGGACTCGGTGGCGAACGGCAGGCCGCGTTCGATGTGGTCGGCGACCTTCCAGGTGAGCAGCCGGGCGGCCTCGACGTCGACGGCGATGCCGGCCAGCAGTTCCTGGACGAGCTGGTGCGAGGCGATCGGGCGGCCGAACTGCTCGCGCTCGCCGGCGTAGCGGACGGCGGCCTCCAGGCAGGCGCGGGCGATGCCGACGCAGCCCGCCGCGACCGACATCCGGCCCTTGGCGAGCGCGGACATCGCCACCCGGAACCCCTTGTCGACCTCGCCGAGCCGCGCGCCGTCGGGCACCCGGACCTGGTCGAGGGCGAGTTCGGCGGTGGCCTGGCCGCGCAGGCCGAGCTTGCCGTGGATCTCGGTGCGGGTGAAGCCGGGCAGGTCGGTGGGCACCAGGAACGCGGTGATGCCCTTGTGGCCCTGCCGGTCGGGGTCGTCGCCGCCGGTGCGGGCGAAGACCAGGGCGACGTCGGCCCAGGTGCCGTTGGTGATGAACATCTTGGCGCCGCTGATCAGCCAGTCGTCGCCGTCCCGGACGGCACGGGTGCTGAGGTTGGCCGCGTCGGAGCCGGTGCCGGGTTCGGTGAGCGCGAAGCAGCCGAGCGACTCGCCCGAGGTGAGCCGGGGGAGCCAGTGCCGCTTCTGCTCCTCGGTCCCGTAGCCGTTGACGGACTTGGCGACCAGGCCGAGCGTGACCGAGACGATGCCGCGGACGGCCGAGTCGCCGCGGCCGAGCTCCTCCAGGACGAGGCAGTACGCGAGGTGGTCGCCGCCGCTGCCGCCGTACTCCTCGGGGATGGTGAGGCCGAGGAAGCCGAGCCCGGCCAGTTTGCCGATGATCGCGCGGTCGACGGACTCGGCGCGGTCCCACGCGGCGGCGTGCGGCACGATCTCGCGGTCGGTGAAGGAGGCGGCGAGGTCCCGGACGGCGCTCTGCTCCTCGGACAGCTCCAGGTTCACGGCGGCGGCTCCAGATCCATTAAACTAGCGCTGCAAGTTTTATGGGGGGACTGTAGCCCCGGCCGGCCCGCGCTGGGAAGGGGCGCCTGCCAGAATCGGTCCCCGCCCCACCCGACCGGAGGAACCGGAGGCAGCACCCCGATGGCCCGCCCGCGCACCCCGCTGCTCAGCCGCGAGCGCATCGTCGCCGCTGCTCTGCGGCTGATCGACGCCGAGGGCCTGGCGGCCCTCTCCACCCGCCGCCTCGCCACCGAACTGTCGGTCAGCGGTCCCTCGCTCTACAACCACGTCGCGACCAAGGACGAACTGCTGGACGCGGTGGTGGACAGTGTGATCGGCGAGGTCGACTTGTCGATGTTCGGAACTCCCGACGGAACTCCCGACGGAGCTTCCGACGGAACTCCCGGCGGCTTGCCCGACGGCGCGCCCGACCGCTTGCCCACCGCTACGCCCCACCGCGGGCCCACGCCCTGGCCGGACGCGCTGCGCGACTGGGCCCGCTCCTACCGCTCCGCCCTCGCCGCCCACCCCAACATCGTGCCGGTGCTCGCCCAGGGCCCGGGCCGCCGGCCGAACGCGCTGCGCCTGGCCGACGCGGTCTTCGGCCACCTGGTCGAGGCCGGCTGGCCGCGCGGCCAGGCCACCCGGATCGGCGCGCTGATGCGCTACTTCGTCACCGGCTCGGCGCTGGCCTCCTTCGCGGCCGGCTTCCCCGCGGACGCCGAGGTGTACGACGCGGCCGACTACCCGCACCTCGGCGAGGCGCACCGGCTGGCCGGGCACCGCGGGACGGTGGACGAGGGCGCCTTCGAGACCGGCCTGGAAGCACTGCTCGACGGGCTCGTCCTGCGCTTCGAGCGCCTCACCGAACGCTCCTAGACCCCGTTGCGGGCCTTCCCCCGTCCCCGCCGCCCCCGCCGCCTCACCAGGGCTCGCGCGGCAGGAAGGCCGGCCGCAGCGACGGGTCCACCGGGTCGTAGTACCGGTGGTAGACGGGCGTGAGCCCGCCGGAGACCGGGGGCACGATCCAGCTCCAGTCCGCCGGGGTCGGCCGGCCGAGCCGCTTCTCCTGGGCGACGTGCCGGAGGAAGCGCTCGGACTCGGTGTGGTGGTCGGCGATCGTCACTCCGGCCTCCTGGAAGGAGTGCAGCACCGCGATGTTGAGTTCGATCAGCGCGCGGTCGCGCCAGAGCGTGCGCGCGCTGGAGGTGTCCAGGCCCAGGTGCTCGGCGACGGTGCCGAGCAGGTCGTAGCGGTCGGCGTCGGCGAGGTTGCGGGCGCCGATCTCGGTGCCCATGTACCAGCCGTTGAAGGGCGCGGCCGGGTAGCGGACGCCGCCGATCTCCAGCGTCATGTCGCTGATCGCGGGCACCGCGTACCAGCGCAGGCCCAGGCCGCCGAACCAGTCGTACGCGGGGTGGGTGAGCGGCACCTCCAGCGTGGTGTCGTCCGGCAGTTCGTACCAGTGCGGGTGTTCGTCGGGGCGTTCCTGGACGAGCAGCGGCAGCACCTCGAAGCGGTCCTCGGCGCACTTCCAGCCGAGGTCGCGGGCGCGGGCGGCGAGTGCGGTGCCGGCCGGGTCGCCGACGACGGCGTCGCCGACCCGGTGGCCGGCGTAGCGGACCAGTTGCTGGTTGACGATGCGGGCGGCCGGGCGGCCCGGGCGGTCGGGGGCGAACACCGAGACCACCGGGCGGATCCGTCCGCCGTTGCCGGCCAGCCGCAGGTGCTCGAAGCACTCGGCGGCGATGTCGTCGGCCGAGCCGAGGTGGCGCAGGTCGCGCACCACCAGGCTGCGCCAGTACAGTCGGCCGATGCAGCGGGCGGCGTTGCGCCAGGCGAGCTTGGCGCCGTAGGCGAGTTCGGCGGGGGTGTGCTCGTAGCTGCCGGTGCGCTCGATCTCGTCGAGGACGGCCCGTACCCGGGCGTCCGGGGCCCCGGTGGCGGGCTGCTCGTGATGGAAGCGGCGGATGAACTCGGCGGCCTGCTCCGGGTCGGTGAACAGCGGCGGGGGCGGCGGCGGGGACGGCGGCGTGGGCGATGGTGGGGACGACGGCGTGGGCGACGGCTGGGCCGCGGCGGCCGGGTGCCCGGCCGGGGCGTGGGCGTGGGCGTACGGGCAGCCGCCGGCGGGGGCGGCGGCTGGTCTGCGGGCGCGGAGCCGGTTGAAGATCAAGGACACATCCCTCCTGGCGAACAGGAGTACCGGAGGTGTCCGGGCCGCCGCAGGGAGTGAACGATTCGGCCCCCGCACCCGCGCTGATCGCGCTAGGGTGCGGGGGCCGATGGTCGGACTGTCGGATCAGCCCATGTCCTCCAGCCGGACGCCCTTGGTCTCCTTCATGAACTTCGCCACGAAGACGATCGACAGCGCCGCGAACGCCGCGTACACCAGGTAGGTCGCCGACAGGTTCCAGCGCGACATCGACGGGAACGACACGGTGATCGCCCAGTTGGCGATCCACTGCGCGGAGGCGGCGACGGACAGCGCGGCGGCCCGGATGCGGTTCGGGAACATCTCGCCGAGCATCACCCAGACGACCACGCCCCAGGACATCGCGAAGAACAGCACGAAGGCGTTGGCGGCGACCAGCGCGACGGTGCCCTGGAGGTCGGGCAGCGAGACGTTGTCGCCGCTGCCGGTGGCGGAGGAGAACGCCCAGCCGGCCGCGCCGAGCGCGACGGCCATGCCGGCCGAGCCGATCAGGGCGAGCGGCTTGCGGCCGATCCGGTCCACCAGCAGGATCGCGACCACGGTGCCGAGGATGTTGATGACCGAGCCGACGAAGCTGATCAGCAGCGAGTTGCTCTGGTCGATGCCGACCGACTGCCACAGGATCGACGAGTAGTAGAAGATCACGTTGATGCCGACCAGCTGCTGGAAGACCGACAGGCCGATGCCGACCCAGACGATCGGCAGCAGGCCGAAGCGCCCGCCGAGCAGGTCGCCGAAGCGCGGGCGGTGGTCGGAGGCGATCAGCCCCTGGACCTCGGCGATCCGGGCGTCGGTGTCGACGTCCTGGCCCTCGACCTGGGCGAGCACGGCGCGGGCGTCGTCCAGCCGGCCGGCCTGGATCAGGTAGCGCGGGGACTCGGGGATCACCGAGGCGAGGGTGAAGTAGACCGCGGCCGGGACGACGCAGATGCCGAGCATCCACTGCCAGGCCTCCAGGCCGAGCAGCTGGCCGCGGGTGTCGCCGCCGGCCGCGTTCGCCAGCAGCCAGTTGACCAGCTGGGAGATCGCGATGCCGAGCACGATCGCGGCCTGCTGGAAGGAGGCCAGCCGGCCCCGGTACTTGGTGGGCGCGACCTCGGCGATGTAGGTCGGGGCGATCACCGAGGCGATGCCGATGGCCGCGCCGCCGAGCACGCGCCAGAAGGCGAGGTCCCAGGCGGCGAAGGGGAGCATCGAGCCGACCGCGCTGACCGCGAACAGCAGCGCGCCCGCCTTCATGACCTTGATGCGGCCGTAGCGGTCGGCGAACCGGCCGGCCAGCGCGGCGCCGATCGCCGAGCCCAGCAGGGCGGAGGAGACGATCAGACCGGTCACGCCGTCGCCGACGCCGAACTTCTCCTGGATCCCGGAGACGGCGCCGTTGATCACGGAACTGTCGTAGCCGAACAGGAACCCGCCGAGGGCTGCGGCGGCGGTGATGAAGACGACGAAGCCGAGGCGGCCGGGCGCGGAGGCCTCGACCGCCCCGGAGGGCTGCTTGGTGACGCTCACGATCTTGACTCCTGGTACTCAACGCTGAGCTCGGTAGCCGAGATCGTAACCCTTATTCGTTTAAGTCTTGTACACCGGAAACCTCAATTTTTGCTCTGAGAATTCGTAAGGTGAACAAGCAAATTCAGCTGCGCCGACTGTCCCTATGCCGCAGACCGCCCCTACGCCGGGGCGGACAGCGACAGCCCGAACCGGCCCTCCTCGTCCGTCCACCAGTGGCTCAGCCGCAGCCCGGCCGCCGCCAGCTCGGCGGACACCCGCTCCCGGCGGAACTTGGCGGACACCTCGGTGCGCAGCTCCTCGCCCCGGTCGAAGTGCACCGGCAGGTTCAGCGCCGGGATCTTCACGGTCTGCGCGCGCAGCGAGCGCAGCCGCATCTCGATCCACTCCCGGTCCGGGTCCCACCGCGCGACGTGCGCGAACGCGGTCGGGTCGAAGTCGGCGCCCAGCTCGCGGTTGAGCACGTTGAGCACGTTGAGGTTGAACTCGGCGGTCACCCCGGCCGCGTCGTCGTAGGCGGCGACCAGCACCGACGGGTCCTTGACCAGGTCGGTGCCGAGCAGCAGGAAGTCGCCCGGGTCGAGGGCGGCGCGCAGCCCGCGCAGGAAGGCCGCCCGCTCCTCGGGCAGCAGGTTGCCCAGGGTGCCGCCGAGGAAGGCGACCAGCCGGGGGCCGCCCTCCGGGGGCAGGCCGAGCCGGGCGGTGAAGTCGGCCAGCACGCCGTGCACGGCGAGCCCGGGGTACTCGGCGGCGAGCGCGACGCCGGCGGCGGTCAGCGCGCTCTCGCTGACGTCCACCGGGACGTACGTCTCCAGGGTGCCGAGCGCGCGCAGCGCGTCCAGCAGCAGCCGGGTCTTCTCGGAGGAGCCGGAGCCCAGCTCGACCAGCGTGCGGGCCCCGGTGGCGGCGGCGATCTCGCCGGCCCGGGCGGTCAGGATGGCCCGCTCGGCGCGGGTCGGGTAGTACTCCGGCAGCCGGGTGATCTCCTCGAACAGCTCGCTGCCCCGCGCGTCGTAGAACCACTTCGGCGGCAGCCACTTGGGTTCGGAGGTCAGGCCGTGCTGCACGTCGTGGCGCAGCGCGCTGCTGAAGTGGTCGGCGGGCAGCAGCCGGGTGAGATCAAATGTGTCCATGACAGGGTGGGTCCTCTGTTCAGAAGATGAAGGGGCGGTGGAGGATCAGTAGTGACCGAGGAGCTGACGGACGGTGACGCCGCGCTCGTCGACCACCACCAGCGAGCGGTCCGGGACGGCCGTCCAGCCGGGGGCGTCGTCGTACGGCTCGGAGGCCACCACCGTGCCGAGCCCGGGCAGGTCGCGGTGGTGCAGGGTGTCGCCCCAGGCGGTCGCGGCGAGCGTGCGGCCGTCGGTGAGCAGCAGGTTGAGCCGGCCGGTGGTGTGCGCGGTGACGTCCGCGACGGTGCCCGCCAGCGCCTCGCCGAGCCCGGCCCCCGCCCGCAGCCGGTGCAGGACCAGGGCCCACAGCAGCGCCGAGTCGGAGCGGGCCTCCAGCTCCAGCAGCTCGGCCGGCGGGAGCAGGGCGGCCAGCGCGTCCAGCTTGCCCGGCCAGCCCGCCACCACGCCGTTGTGGCTGAACAGCCAGCGCCCGGCCGCGAACGGCGCCGCCGCGCTCTCGCCCGCCGCGCAGCCCTCGGTGGCGGAGCGGACCGCCGCCAGCAGTGCCCGGGTGCGGATCACCCGGGCGAGGTCGGCGAACGCGGCGTCCGCCCAGATCGGCCCTTCCCGGCGGTAGCGGGCCGGCACCTCGTCGCCGTCCGCGTACCAGCCGAGGCCGAAGCCGTCCGCGTTGACCGTGCCGTACTGCTGCACCCTGGGCGCCCAGGACTGCCGGTACAGGCCGTGCGGCGGGTGCACCAGGAGCTCCCGCGGCGCCACCGGCTCACCCAGGTAGGCGAGGTGGCGGCACATCAGGCCACCTCCAGGTCGCGGGCGGTGCGGAACCCGGCGAAGATCTGCCGCCGGACGGGGTAGTCCCAGTTGCGGAAGGTGCCCCGGCAGGCGACCGGCGCCACCGCGAAGCATCCGCCGCGCAGCACCTTGTACTCGGGTCCGAAGAAGACCTCCGAGTACTCCTGGTAGGGCCAGGCCCGGAACCCGGGGTAGGGGCGGAAGTCGCTGGCCGTCCACTCCCACACGTCGCCGATCAACTGCCGTACGCCGTACGGGGACTCGCCCGCCGGGTAGCCGCCGGCCGGGGCCGGGCGCAGGTGCCGCTGCCCGAGGTTGGCGTGCTCGGCTCCGGGGGCCTGGTCGCCCCACGGGTAGCGGCGGGAGCGGCCGCTCGCCGGGTCGTGCCGGGCCGCCTTCTCCCACTCCGCCTCGGTCGGCAGCCGCCGTCCGGCCCACCGGGCGTAGGCGTCCGCCTCGTACCAGCTGACGTGCAGGACGGGCTCGTCCGCCGGGACGGGCTCCACCGTGCCGAACCGGCGCCGCAGCCACTGGCCGCCGTCCAGGCGCCAGAACAGCGGGGCGGTCAGGTCGGCCCGTCGCCGGTGCTCCCAGCCCTCGGGCGTCCACCAGCGCGGCTCGTCGTAGCCGCCGTCCGCGATGAACCGCTGGTAGGCGGCGTTGGTGACCGGCGTGGTGTCCAGCAGGAAGGCGGGCAGCTCGACCACGTGCGCCGGGCGCTCGTTGTCCAGCGCCCACGGCTCGGTGTCGGTGCCCATCGTGAACGGCCCCGCGGGGACGAGCACTTCGGCGGGCAGCGTGGCCGCGTCCGCCGGGGCGGGCGGTGGCGGGGGAGCGGTCAGCGCCGGCTCCCCCGGGCGGAGCTGGTGGGTGATCAGCATCGTCTCGTCGTGCTGCTGCTCGTGCTGGGCGATCATCCCGAACGCGAACCCGGCGTCCAGCAGCGGCGCGCCCTCCAGCGGACTGGCTGCCAGCAGGTCCAGCACCCGGCCGCGCACCTCGTGCGCGTACGCCCGGGCCTCGGCGGGCGCCAGCAGCGGCAGGCTCGGCCGCTCGGCCCGGGGGTGCTGGAAGGCGTCGTACAGCGGGTCGATCTCCGGGTGCATCGGGTCGCGGCCGCCGACGTTGCGCAGCAGCCAGAGTTCCTCCTGGTTGCCGATGTGCGCCAGGTCCCAGACCAGCGGGGACATCAACGGCGAGTGCTGGGCGGTGAGGTCGCCGTCCTCGACGCAGTCGGTGAGCGCGGCGGTGCGGGCGCGGGCGGCCAGCAGCTCGGCCGCGATGGTCTCGCGCAACTCCTCGGTGCCCGCCGCCGGGGCGGCAGGGGGGCGGACGTCGGTCATGGTGCGGCCTCCTCCGGAGGAGTGCGTCGGGTGCCGGCGCGCAGGGCGTCCAGCTGGTCGTCGGCCGGGCAGCGGCCGCGCGCGGGGTAGCGCTCGGCGAACTCGGCGACGGTGGCGCGCAGCCGGCCGGCGCCGGGCAGGCGGCCCAGCGCGGCGTCGGCGGCGGCGAAGCAGGTCAGGGTGGCGCGGCGCAGCTCGGGATCGGTGACGGCCAGCGTCGCGGCCCGGCGCCAGACGTCGCTGCGCGGCGGGCGCGGACCGTCCGGGCGGCCCAGGGGCTCCAGCGCGGCGAGCGCGGCCTCGGCGGCCAGCGGGTCGTCCAGCAGCGCGGTCACCAGGGCGGTGGGCACCACCCAGCCGTCCCCGGGCTGGGCGTCGATCATGCGCAGCTCCAGGTGGCCGCGTGGGCGCACCGGCGGGAACAGGGTGGTCCGGTGGTAGTCCAAGTCGGCCAGCGTGGGCGGGCGTTCGCCGCCGCCGCGGACCCAGTCGCGGAAGGTCAGGCCGGGCGGGGCCGTCCACGGCAGCCCCTCGGGGCGGCGCACGCACAGCACCTCGGCGTCCAGCACGTACTGGGCCCAGGCCTCGCCGGGGTCGCCGTGGTCCGGCTCCGGGGCGAGCGTGCGGGTCGGGTCCATCCGGGACCAGACGGTCTGCCGGGTGGAGCGGTGGCCGGTCGGCCTGCCGTCCAGTAATGGGGAGTTGGCGAAGGCGGCGACCAGGACCGGGCCGAGCAGGTGGGTCAGTCGCCAGCGGCGCTCCACCGCGTGCGGGCCGTCCGCGTCGCCGGCGTCCAGGCACACCTGCACCGAGGCCGTGCCGGTCATCATGATCCGGCCCCAGGGGCCGGCGGAGTCGAAGAACCGCTCCATCGCGAGGTAGCGGGGGTGGTCCAGGACCATCCGGCGGGGGCGGGCCAGCGGGTCCGTCCCGGTGCCGGTGAGGCGCAGGCCCTGTGCCGCGAAGGCGGCCCGCAGGGCGGTCAGATCGCGTCGGGTGTCCTCGACGCAGGCCAGGAGGCCGGTGGCGGGCGGGGAGCTGAGCTCGACCTGCCCGCCGGGTTCGAGCGTGAGCCGCGAGCCGGAGGGGAGCGAGGCTCCGTCCGGGCCGCCCAGTGGCAGCGACTCCAGTGCGGCGTGGACCAGTTCCGGTCGGACGGGCTTTCCGGGACATCGGTCGTCGTGGACGAACCACTCGACCTCGACGCCCACCAACCGGGGCGGTCCGATCTTGAAGCAGACGCCCGACACGTGGCTGAGCGCCCCCGACTCGGTCAGCGGGGTCACCCCCGGCGGGGGCGCTGGGGGGCTCTGCCGGTCGGGCGGAGTGGTGCGGGATGTCGGTATCACCGGACTTACCATCCTCGGGGTCAGGATTGCGGCCCGAACTACCCTGCCCAGTCTGCTACGGAGCATGCGGGGGCGCTTCGCAAATATCGCGTGAACGTTCGTTTCTGCAGGTCAGGGGTGGCGCGATTGGGTGAATCCGGGGATCCGGGGCGGTATTCCGGGCGTGCGCGGGGGTGTCGGGCGGGGCCCGCGTGGGGCTGCCGGGCGGGGTGGCCCGGCGGTTCGGTCACCGCCGGTCCAGGCGCTCCAGGCGCTCCAGGACGGCGTCCAGCACCGGGCCCGGCAGGGCGTAGTTCAGCCGCAGCGCGCCCCGGCCGCCGGGGCCGAACTCGGCGCCGTCCGAGGCCTCCAGGCCGCAGCGCTCCAGCAGCGCCCGGCGGGCCCCGTCCGGCGGCAGCCCCAGGGCGGCGGCGTCCAGCCAGAGCAGGTAGGAGGACTGCGGCGCGGAGCGGACGGCGGGCCCCAGCCGGCCGGTGAGCCGGGCGCGGGCGGCGGCGAGGTGGGCGAGCAGCGCGTCCAGCCACGGCCCGCCCTCGGCCAGCGCCGCCCGCTGGACGGTCTGCTCCAGCAGGCCGCCCTCCCAGAGGCCGAAGCCGGCCAGCACCTCGGTGAACCGGGCGCGCAGGCCCGGATCGGGGACGAGCGCGAAACTGCTCGGCAGGCCGGAGCAGTTGAAGGTCTTGCCGACCGAGTTCAGGGTGACCACCCGGGGGCGGAGCGCCGCGTCGACGGTGGCCACCGCCACCGGGTGGACGTACCCGGGGTGGGTGAGGTCGCCGTGCACCTCGTCCGAGACCAGCAGCGCGCCGGCCTCCGCCGCCCGCTCGGCGAGGGCCCGCAGGTCGGCGGCCGGCCAGACCCGGGCGGAGGGGTTGTGCGGGCTGCTCAGCAGGACGGCTCCGGCCGGGTGGGGGAGCGGACCGTCCGGGAGCCGGTAGCCGTCCGGGCCGGCGGCCAGGGGCAGTTCCCGGTACGGGAGGCCGGCCGCCCGGCACAGCTGGGCGAAGCCGCCCCACTCCGGCGTCGGGAACAGCACCGGCGCCTGCGGGCGCACGGTCTCCAGCAGCAGGCGCAGGGCGGTGCGCGGGCCGCAGGGCAGCAGCAGCACCCAGTCCGGATCCACCTCGACGCCGTGCCGCGAGCGGTACCAGCGGGCCACCAGCGCCCGCCCGGCCGGATCGCACACCGTGTACCCGTACGCGCGGTGGCGGGCCCGGTGCTCCAGCGCGGCGGCCACGGCCGGCGGCCCGGGCAGGTCCATGTCCGCCAGGCCCATCGCGATCACCCCGGGCGCCCCCGCGCGGGCCCACTTGCTGCTGCCCGTCCCGGTCCGGTCGAAGGGGGCCGCGAAGCCGAACGCGTCCGGTGCGGTGGTGGGCATGACGGCCTCCGGTGGTCGGGGGTGCGCCGCCACGCTAGAGCCGGACGGGTCCTGGCCGCCACCGGCCGTGTGGTCACCCGGTCGCCGGCCCGTCCTCGTTGCCCAGGTGCGCCGCCAGCCCCCGCCGCCCCCGGCGCATCATCACCGCGTGGTTGGCCCGGAACAGCGGGTGCAGGGGCAGGGCGAGGCGGCGCAGCAGGGGTTTGCCGGGGCGGGTGTCCTCCTCGAAGAGCACGCGGCTGCCCGGCCCCTCCGTGGTGACGGTGAACCGCGACCACCCGGTGAGATCGCCCCGCATGGCCGCCTCCAGCACTCCGGCGGCCGGGTCGTGCCGTCGCGCCTCCAGGCGGATCACCAGCCGGTACGGCAGCAGCGCGCGCACCACGAGGTCCCCGGACTCCTCGCCGGTCGGCCGGACTTCGAGGACCTCGGGCCACCACAGCGGGTAACTCCGTACGTCCTCCAGCGCCGCGTACACGTCGGGTGCCGGCGCCGCGAGTCGCCACGTGCCCCGGAAGCGGTAGTGGTTGGGGTCCACGCGCCCCACCCTAGGGCGCCCAGGTCCGGGGCCGGCCCGTTTCGGTCGGGTTCGCTCGCCGACGGCCGGGCCCCACGGTGGCCCGGCCGTCGGCGGGACCGGTTCCGGTGAGACGGGAGGGGAACGCTCCGTAAACGTCGCATGCCAGGAGGGAGGTGTTCCGCTTGCAGCCGTTCGGGGTGCAGGGGAGGATCTTGTGTGCTTGTAGTCTCGTCTGTCACAGCAGTTGTCGCGAGGCACTGCATCCCCGGAAAACGGAGTGAAGGAGTCACAGGCATGCGGCGACCGAGCTGGGTACCGGAGGGCACGGACCTGGACAAACCGAACGCCGCGCGGGTCTACGACTACTACCTGGGGGGCTCGCACAACTTCGAGGTCGACCGGGAGATGGCGCGCAAGGCGATGGCCCTGTGGCCGGAACTGCCGCAGATCATGCGCTCCAACCGGGCCTTCCTGCGACGGGCCGTGTCCTACCTGGCCGAGCGCGGCGTCACCCGCTTCCTGGACATCGGCTCCGGCATCCCGACCTTCGGCGCGGTGCACGAGATCGCCCGCGCGATCCGCCCCGAGGCGACGGTCCTCTACGTGGACCGGGACCCGGTCGCCGTCGCGCACAGCCGCCTGCTGCTGGAGGACGACCCCGGCAGCGAGGTCGTCCAGGCCGACCTGCGCGACGTCCACGACCTGCTGGCCCGCCCCGAGGTGGCCGCCCTGCTGGCGCAGGGCGAGCCGGTGGCCGTCCTGCTGGTCGCCGTCGCGCACTTCGTCACCGACGACGAGGACCCGTGGAAGCTGATCGGCACGCTGCGTGACGCGCTCCCGCCCGGCAGCGCGCTCGTCCTCTCGCACGCCTCCCTGGACGGCCGCCCGGACCAGGCGGAGGACCACCAGGAGCTCTACCGCAGGACGCCGACCCCGCTGACCATGCGCACCCACGAGCAGATCAGCGGGATGTTCGCCGGCTTCGAGCTGGTCGAACCGGGCGTCGTCTACCTGCCGCAGTGGCGCCCGGACCAGCCGGAGACGGTCGGCGAGCACCCCGAGCGGATGTCCGGGGTGGCGGGCGTGGGGTTCCGCCCTTGAGCAGACGGATCGGGCGGGTGACCGACGGCCGCGGGCTCCGCGAAGCGGCCGCCGGTCACCCCGCCGTGCCCGCCGCGCGGACCACCGCGCCCCCCGCCCGGACCGCCGCCCGCGGCGTCCACCCCGCAGCGCCGACCGCGCGCACCCGGGTGGACGCATGAGCGCCGCCCCGGTGTCCGGCAGCGCCGAGCGGTTCCACGAGGCCTGGGCGCGACTGCTCTCCGCCGACCACGGCACGGCCGTCCACCCCGGGCTGCTCGGCCGCCTCATCGCCCGGACCGCCGCCCTGCTCCACCGCGCGCAGCTGGGCGAGCCGTTCGAGCCCCGGCTGGCCGAGCAGGCCGGCGCGGAACTGGTCGACGCGCACTTCACCGACCCGGTGGTGCTGGCCCGGGCGGTGGAACTGCTCCAGGCGCAGCCGCTCGGCGACGACCGCGGCCCGGCCCTGACCGGCGCCTTCGCGGCCGGCTGGGCCGCCGCCCTGCGCGAGCGCACACTGCGGGAGCAGGAGGCGATCCGCACCGCCGCCGACACCGCCCGCAAGGAGGCCGAGCGGGCGCTGCGCGCCTCCGAGGCCCGGTTCCGGGCGCTGTTCGAGAGCGCCGCCATCGGGATCGGCATCGGCGACACCGACGGCAACATCCTGGCGGTCAACAAGGCGCTCCAGCAGCTGTTCGGCGCGAGCCCGGAGGACATGACCGGCCGCCGGGTCGGCGATCTCGTCCACCCCGAGGACACCCCGGGCGTGTGGGAGGCGTACGAGGAGCTGATCGGCGGCAAGCGGGACTACTTCCAGTTCGACAAGCCGTACTACCGCCAGGACGGCGAGGTGGTCTGGACCCATCTGACCGTCTCGCTGATCCGCGACGACGACGGCGTGCCGCAGTACCAGGTCGCGATGCTGGAGGACGTCACCGACCGCTACCGGCTCCAGGAGCGGCTGCGCCACCAGGCCACCCACGACCCGCTGACCGGCCTGCCGAACCGGGCGGCCTTCTTCGAGCGGCTGGAGAAGCTGTTCGAGGATCCGGACCCGGGCGCCAGGTTCGGCCTCTGCTACGTAGACCTCGACGGCTTCAAGGTGGTCAACGACAGCCTCGGCCACGACACCGGGGACCAGCTGCTGTCCGCCGTGGCCGCCCGGCTGAAGGCCGCGCTCAACCCGCTCGGCCACCTGGTGGCCCGGCTCGGCGGCGACGAGTTCGTGGTGCTGCTGGAGAACTGCCGGGGCGAGCAGGAGGCCGTCGCGGCGGCGAAGACGGTGCTCAAGGCGCTGGCCGGGCCGGTGCTGATCGGCGACCACAAGCTGGCCGTGGGCGCGAGCGTCGGCGTGCTGGAGCGGCGGGTGTCCACCACCACCCCGGGCGCGGCCGTCCGGGCCGCCGACCTGACGCTGTACCGGGCCAAGGAGGCCGGCCGCGGCCGCTGGACGCTGTTCGACCCCAAGGAGAACGCCCGCGCGGTCAGCCGCTACGCGGTGTCGGTGCGGATGCCGGCCGCCCTCGACCGGGGCGAGTTCTTCATCGACTACCAGCCGCTGTACGCGCTGGCGGACGGCCGGCTGGCCGCGGTGGAGGCGCTGGTGCGCTGGCGCCACCCGCAGCTCGGCGTGCTCGGCCCGGACGAGTTCGTGACCACCGCCGAGGAGACCGGGCTGATCATGCCGCTCGGCCGCTGGGTGCTGGAGCAGGCCTGCGGCCAGGCCGCGGACTGGGTCAAGCGCTTCGGCGACGCCGCGCCGCAGCTGAACGTCAACCTGGCGGTCCGCCAGGCGCGCAGCGCGGCGCTCGTCACCGACCTCGGCCGGATCCTCGACACGACCGGCCTCGAACCGGCCAGGCTGCAACTGGAGATCACCGAGTCGACCGTGGTCGGGCCCGAGGACGAGGCGCTGCGCACCCTGCACGGGCTGGTGGACCTCGGCGTGTCGCTGGCCGTGGACGACTTCGGCACCGGCTGGTCCAACCTCGCGTACCTGCGCGACCTGCCGGTGTCCGGGCTGAAGATCGCCGGTTCCTTCGTCGGCGACCTGCACGATCCGGAGAAGGACGAGTCCACCGGGTGGCGGATCGTCAGCGGCCTGGTGTCGATGGCGCACGCGCTCGGGCTGACCGTCACCGCCGAGGGCGTGGAGACCCGCAAGGACGCCGAACGGCTGCGGACCATCGGCTGCGACTGGGCGCAGGGCTGGCACTTCGGCCGCCCGGTGCGGCCGGGCGAGATCGCCCGTCGGATCGCCGAGGAGCCCCGGGGGCGCCCGGTCGGGGGCTGACGCGTCGCCGCTGACGTGTGGGTGGCTGGCGTGTGTGTGTGGGGGGGCGTATCGGGGCTGACGCGGCGGGGGCGTCGGCTCCGCGGCCGAAGGAGGCAGGGCCGGGCAGGTGGGGGAGGCCCGCGGCGGCGTTCGGCGGCGGTCGTGCAACCGCTCGGTCGCGTTCCGGAAAATCGGCCAACACCACGGCCCACCATGCGGGATGATGGCGCGTCAAAATCACCACCCGGGGCCGTGCGGCGCGCGGCTACGGCCCCGCGCCGGCCCCGGGAAGCGGGGAGGAGAGCGCCGCCATGGCCACACCGGAGGACGCCGGCCCGGCCGACGACGACCGACCAGGCCCCTGGCCGCAGAGCGGCCCCGGGGCCCGGCCCGAGCCCCCGACCAGGGCGGACCGGCGGCCGTGGGGGCGGCGCCTCGGTGTCGTGCCGGACCGGCCGTCCCGGCTCGGAGCCGTCCCGCGCACCCGGACGGACCCCGACGCCGCGACCGGACGGGAGCCGGACGGCGGGGCCCGCTTCGACCCGGAGGCCCCGACCAGGGTCCAGCGGGCCGCGCCGGAGCGGGTCGACCCGGAGGCCCCGACCAAGGTGCAGCGGCGCGCGGGCGCCGGGCGCGCCGCCACCCCCGGCTGGGCCGACAACGTCGGCCCCGGGCCCAGCCGGAGCGGCGGGGGCCCCGTGGTCGGGGTGCCAGGGAGCGGGACATCGAAGGGCGGGGTGCCGGAGGGTGCGGGGCCCACCGGCGGACGGTTCGCGGGCGCTTTCCCCGACGCCCTGCGCGGCCGCTTCGCCCCGCTCGGCGTGGCCGGCTCCGGCACCGAGGGCACCGTCTGGCACGTCCGGCGCACCGACGGCGGCGGCGAGGCCGCGGTGAAGGTGACGGCCGCCGGCCAGTCCATGGACGCCGACCTGCTCGGCTACCTGCGCAACGACGACTACCGCCGCCACGTCCCGCACATCGTCGACTTCGGCCGGGTCGGCCACCACGGCGCCGAACTCGACTGGGTGGCCATGGAGTACCTGCCGGTCACCCTCGCCGACCACTTCGCCGAACTGCGCGAGCGCGGCCGGCCCACCGACCCGCGGGAGGCCGAGCGGATCGTCTACGAGCTCGTCGCCCTGCTCGACTTCTGGCAACGCCGGATCGAGCGCAACCCGCTGGACTTCAAGCCGGCCAACGTCCTGGTCCGCCCCGGCCGCGCGCCCGGGGAGTTCGTGATAGCCGACTTCGGCGGCGTCGCCCGGCTCACCGCCAGCCGCCGCTTCACGCCCGAGACGATCGTCACCATCCCGTACATGGCCCCCGAACTCCTGGCCGGCCGCAACCACGAGGCCGGGCCCTGGTGGGCGCTCGGCAACGTCCTGTACGAGCTGTTCACCGGCCGCCCCCGCTTCCTCGGCGCGGACGGCCTGCTGATCAGCGACGAGGTGCTTCAGCTGGAACTGGTCCTGGGGGACGAGGTCGACCTCTCCGCCCTCGCCGACCCACGCCAACTGCTGCTCCTCCAAGGGCTGTTCACCAAGAACCCGGAGGACCGCTGGACCGCCCCGCAGGTCCGCAGCTGGCTGGCCGGCGGCAGCCCCGCGGTGGTCCGGCGGCAGACCCGGGCCGACACCGGCCGCACCCACCGGCCGATCACCTTCTTCGGCTCCCCCTTCACCGACCCGGCCAAGCTCGCCGAGGTCCTGCTCCGGCGCTCCGGCGACGCGGCCCGCTGGCTCTCCGCCGGGGGAGCGGAGCGGCTGCGCGACTGGCTGCGCGACGACGTCCAGGACAACGTCTTCGACCTGCACCACCTGACCGACGTCGCCCGGGCACCCGGCTCCCGCCGCGACGCCGTGGCCGCCCTCGCGGTGCTCGCCTTCGGCGCCGCCTTCGCCCCCTCCGCCACCCCCCACTACCTCGACCGCCCGATCGACACCCCCGGGCTGGAACGCATCGCCACCGAGCCGGACGGCGCCGCGTTCATCGACGCGCTGGTCCGGGTCGGCGCCCCGGCCGTCGCCGCCCGCTACGACTGCTTCCACCCCGAGTGCTCCGGCGAACACTGCTCCCGACTGCTCGCCCTGGCCCGGCTCCCGGACGTCCTGGCCGAAGTGGACCGTGCCGCCCGCACCGTCGGCGGCGGCCGGCGGGGCGGCGACGGGCTCAGCCCGCAGGAGCGCGAGGAGGCACACCGGCTGGTGGTGTGGCTGAGCGTGCGCCCCGAGGAACGCGACCGGCTGCTCGGCCGGCTCTCGCCGCTGCCCACCGCCCTGCACCGGCTGCCGCTGCCCGAACGGGTGGCGGAGCTCGCCGCCCTGGTCGCGGCGGTGGTGGTGGACGCGGCCCTGGCCGCCGGCTCCGGGATCCGCGCCGCCGTACGCGCCGCGGTGCGCCGACCCGCGCCGGACCCGACCGCCGCGCCGGAGGCGGTCCGGCGCCGCTGGTCGGCGCTGCGGCGGCGGGCGGTGGGCGCCGACCCGGGGGACGATGCCGGGCGCGCGGCCCTGGTCGCCGCCGAGACGCTGCGCCCGCGCGGCCGGGGCCGGGGCGAGCGGCCCGACGGTGCGGAGGGCCGGGAGGGCGGGGCAGGGCGGGAGAGCCAGGCCGGCCGGGACAGGTGGCCGGGACGGTTGTGGCCGGGCGGGCGTGAACGGACGCCGGTGGACTGGGCGGCCGGGCTGCGGGAGTGGTGGCCGCACGCCCGGACCGGCCTGCCGCGCCGGGCGGGCGCCGTGCTGCTGCTGTTCCTCGCCCTCGGGCTGCTGCTGTGGGCGGGGGCGGTGTTCCGCTACCCCGTCGAGGCCGGGGTCCAGCTCAAGATCTCGCCGGACGGCGCCTTCGGCGGGCCGTTGAAGAAGGCCGGCGAGCACGCGGCCCAGCAGGTGGTCGGCCAACTGGGGGCGGCGCTGGTCGCCGCCGCCGTCCTGGCCTTCTTCCCCGCCCGGGTCGGCTTCGGCACGGCCGCCCTGACCGGCGTCGGGGCCTTCGCCATCGGCTACCTGCGGCTCGGACCGCCGATGACGGGCCTGGAGATGCCGCGACCGGTGGCCGAGCGGGTGGTCATGTTCGAGGGCGGGATGGGCAGTTGGGCCGGCCTCGCGGCGGTGGCGGCGATCCTGGCGTCGTTCGCGCTGATCGAGCGCGCGGCGGACCGGCTGCTGAAGCCCGCGCACGAGGCCCGGCGGCAGGCGCGGGAGGCCTGGCGGCGGCTCGCCGGGCGGGGCGCGGCGGCACGGTGGGACGGCAAGCAGTGGCGGACGGGCCCCGTGGGCGCCCGCGACCGCGCGCTGTTCGCGCTCGGGAGCACCGGTGTGCTGGCCCTGCTGCTGTGGGCGGCGGTCGAGGTGCGGCTGGCGGCCACCGGGCACCACCCGACGCCGGCCTCCTGGGGGACCGGCCAGAGCGGCGCGGCCTACCAGTCCGGGTTCGTCGTCCTGCTGGCCGTCGTCTCCCTCGCGAGCACCCTGGGGACGCCGGGCACCGCCCGGGCGCTCCTCGGCTGCTGGATCCCCGCCACCCTGGTGCTCGGCGCCTGGCCCGGACCGCTCGGCCCGGTCGAGGCGCTGCGGATCCCGGTGTTCCAGGGGCAGTTCGCGGCCGTCGCGGAGTTCTGGGGGCACGGCGCGTTCTGGGCCGCGCTGCTGGTCGCGCTCCCGCTCGCGGCGTACGGGGTGCTGCGCACGGTCCGGGCGGGTGCGGGTGCGGGTGCGGGTGCGGACGGTTGACGGTCCGGCCGTCATCCGGTCCGGCCGTCGTCCGGCTCAGCCGACCAGCCGGGACAGTTCGATCGAGTGCCCGGTCCGCTCCACCTTCGCCCGCAGGTAGCGCACGTTGCTCGCGGACAGGTGGACGCCGGTCGGCACCCGCCGCCGCACGGTGATCCCGAGGTCGGCCAGCTGCTGCGCCTTGTCCGGGTTGTTGCTCAGCAGGTCGATGCCGGTGGCGCCGAGGGTGGTGAGCATCTGGGCGGCGGCGGTGTAGTCCCGGCCGTCCTCGGGCAGGCCGAGCGCCGTGTTGGCGTCGTACGTGTCCAGTCCGGAGTCCTGCAAGGAGTAGGCCTCCAGCTTGTTGTAGAGCCCGATGCCCCGGCCCTCCTGCCGCAGGTACAGCAGGTAGCCGCCGGCCTCGGTGATCCGCTCGACCGACTCGCGCAGCTGCGGGCCGCAGTCGCAGCGGTCCGAGCCGAAGACGTCGCCGGTCAGGCACTCCGAGTGCAGGCGCACCAGCGGCGTCCCGCCCTCCGGCACCTCGCCGAACGCGAGCGCCAGGTGCTCGGCGCCGTCGGCGAGGTCGTGGAAGGTGAAGGCCTCCGCCTCGGCGCGGTAGCCGTCGGAGAAGGTCAGCGGGATGCGCACACGCGAGCGCACCGTGGCGGGACCGGGCTGCGGCATGGGTGGGCCTCCGTCGATGGGGAGATGGGTCGGCGAACCGACGAACCGATGGGGTCGAGCGGGGCGGGCCGGGCGGCCCGGGGTGGAGCGGATGTCGATGACCGTACTCGTTAGTTCCAATTTGAACAACTAAATACTGTCCGTGCTCACTGCGGCTACGGACCGTGGTTCAGCCGGGCTCCGTGCGGACGCGAGGGCGCCGGCGGATCGTACGGTCCGCGAGGCGTGGGGGTTTCAGCATGTGGATGCGTCGGGAGCCGGACCGTGGACACTGCGAGGATTCCCCCGTTTCCTGGGCACGGGAATGCCTCGCGAACGAGCACCGACGACCACGGAAGGTCCTGATCAGATGCCCACAACCCCTCCCGCCGCCACCTCCCCGACCTCCTTCGACGCCGAGCAGCGCGTGATCGAGGCGCTCTACGCGGACGTGGTCCGCCGGAACAGGGGTGAGACGGAGTTCCACCAGGCGGTCCACGAAGTCCTGGAGACCCTCGGGCCGGTGCTCGCCCGCCGCCCCGAGTTCGTCGACGCCCGGATCATCGAGCGGATCTGCGAACCCGAGCGGCAGCTCATGTTCCGGGTGCCGTGGACGGACGACTCCGGCGACATCCACGTGAACCGGGGCTTCCGGGTGGAGTTCAGCAGCGTCCTCGGCCCGTACAAGGGCGGGTTGCGCTTCCACCCCTCGGTGAACCTCGGCATCGTCAAGTTCCTCGGCTTCGAGCAGATCTTCAAGAACGCGCTCACCGGGCTGTCGATCGGCGGCGGCAAGGGCGGCTCCGACTTCGACCCCAAGGGCCGCTCGGACGCCGAGGTCATGCGGTTCTGCCAGTCCTTCATGACCGAGCTGTACCGCCACCTCGGCGAGCACACCGATGTCCCCGCCGGGGACATCGGCGTCGGCGGCCGGGAGATCGGCTACCTGTTCGGCCAGTACAAGCGGATCACCAACCGCTACGAGAGCGGTGTGCTCACCGGCAAGGGCCTCGGCTGGGGCGGCGCGCAGGCCAGGACCGAGGCGACCGGCTACGGCTGCGTGCTGTTCACCGCCGAGATGCTGCACAGCCGCGGCGAGAGCCTGGACGGGCGCCGGGTCGTCGTCTCCGGCTCCGGCAACGTCGCCATCTACGCGATCGAGAAGGCGCAGCAGCTCGGCGCGACCGTGCTCACCTGCTCCGACTCCACCGGCTACGTGGTGGACGAGAAGGGCATCGACCTCGCGCTCCTCAAGGAGGTCAAGGAGGTCCGGCGCGGCCGGGTCGCCGACTACGCCGAACTGCGCGGCAGCCACGCCCGGTTCGTCGAGGGCCCGGGCGTGTGGAGCGTGCCCTGCGACGTCGCGCTGCCCTGCGCCACCCAGAACGAGCTGACCGAGACGGACGCGCTGGCCCTGGTGCGGGGCGGGGTGCTGGCGGTCGCCGAGGGGGCCAACATGCCCACCACCCCGGAGGCGGTCCGGGTGTTCCAGGAAGCCGGGGTGGCCTTCGGCCCGGGCAAGGCGGCGAACGCGGGCGGCGTCGCCACCAGCGCCCTGGAGATGCAGCAGAACGCCTCGCGCGACTCCTGGACCTTCGCCCGTACCGAGGAGCGGCTGGCCGGGATCATGAAGCACATCCACGACTCCTGCTTCACCACCGCCGAGCGCTACGGCCACCCGGGCGACTACGTGGTGGGCGCGAACATCGCCGGCTTCGAGCTGGTCGGGGACGCGATGCTGGCGCAGGGCCTGATCTGAGCTCTGCCGCCCGCCACCCGGCGATCGGCACCCGGCGATCGGCACCCGACCGGATCGGGCACCGATTGTCGGGTGCGGCAGGGTGGGTCCTTCCTACGGTGGTGATCAGTAAGGGAAGGACGGGGGTCGGAGTGCTGGAGCACCTGAACCGGGCGATGGACCACATCGAACGGAACCTGGACCAGGAGGTCGAGGTCGCCGAGCTGGCCCGGATCGCGATGACGTCGGAGTACCACTTCCGACGGTTGTTCTCGATGCTCTCCGGGATGCCGCTGTCGGACTACGTCCGGCGCCGGCGGCTGACCGTCGCCGGGGCCGAAGTCCTCGGCGGGGAGCGGACGTTGCTGGAGGTTGCGATCCGGTACGGCTACACCTCGGGGGAGGCGTTCGCCCGGGCGTTCCGGGCGATGCACGGGGTCGGGCCCGGTGAGGCCCGGCGCGAGGGCGCGGTGCTCAAGTCCCAGCCCCGGATGTCCTTCCGACTCGTCGTGGAGGGAAGCAGCAGCATGGAATACCGGATCATCGAGCAGCCGGACTTCCGGATCATCGGTCGGCGGGCGCGGGTCCCGCTGGTGCACGAGGGGGTGAACCCGGCCATCGCCTCGTTCATCAAGGGGCTCGGACAGGAGACCGTCGACCGGATCTCGGCGCTCTCGGGCCGTGAGCCGGAAGGCATCCTCTCGGTCACCGAGTTCTTCTCGGAGAGCCGCGAGGAGGGTGTCGAACTCGACTACTACCACGCGGTGGTGGCGGACGCGGGCACTGTCGTCCCGGACGGCCTGGACGTTCGGGAGGTGCCGGCGGGGACCTGGGCGGCCTTCTCCAACACCGGGACCTTCCCGAAGGCCCTCCAGGAGATGTGGCGGGACGTCTTCACGCAGTGGTTCCCGTCCAACCCGTACGAGTTCCGGCCGGGGCCGGAGATCCTGCGGACCCGGTTCCTGTCGGACGGCCAGGCGGAAGCCCAGCTGTGGATCCCGGTGGCACGGGCGCTGCGCTGACGGGCGGCCGTTGACGACTGACAGCTAACAGAAAACAGCTAACAGAAAACAGATGACAGATAACAGATTTCGAAATCTGTTATCTGTCATCTGTCAGTTGTTCGCCCGCCCCCGTTCGGCCCAGCAGCGCCCGCACCCGTCCTCCCCCGCCCGCATGCTGGGGCGGGGGAGGACGGGGGATCGCAGCCGCTACCCGAGGAGTGGGATCACCGATGGCCAAGGCATTCGGCTTCGTCGACTACGGCGGGCCGGAGACACAGGAGTTCCTGGACCGCCCGGTGCTGGAGCCCGGCCCCGGGCAACTGGCGATCGCGGTCGGTGCGGCCGGGGTGAACCCGGTGGACTGGAAGATCCGCACGGGCCTGCTCGGCCGGGAGCGCGAACTCCCCGCCGTCATGGGCCAGGAGGCCTCGGGCGTGGTCCTACAGGTCGGCCCCGGGGTCACCGGGTTCACCCCGGGCGATGAGGTGTTCGGCCTCGCGGCCGCCGGCGCCTACGCCGAACAGACACTGCTGCGCGCAGAGTTGAGCGCTCTCAAGCCCGAGGGTGTCGGATTCGACCAGGCCGCGGTCCTGCCCGTCTCGGCGGCCACCGCGGACGACGCCGTCCGTGACCTCGGCCTCGGCGCGGGCCGGACGCTGCTGATCCTCGGCATCGCCGGCGGTGTCGGCAGCGCGGCCGCCCAGATCGCCCGCAGTCGCGGCCTGACCGTCCTCGGCACCGCGAGCGACGCCAACCACGCGTACGTGGAGTCCCTCGGCGCGGTGCCGGTCCGCTACGGCGACGGCGTCGTCGAACGGATCGCGGCCGCGGCGCCCGACGGCGTCGACGGCGTCCTCGACCTGGTCGGGGGCGACGCCCTGCGGGCCGCCGCCCCCGTGCGCACGGACCGTACGGAGCTGGTCAGCACCGCCGACCCGGCCACCGTGGCGGAACTCGGCGGCCGCTACATCACCCGCTCGACGACGTCCGAGTCCCTGTCCGCGCTGGCGGCCCTGGTCGCCGCCGGTGAGCTGGACCCGCACATCACCGGCCGCTACCCGCTGGCCCGGGTCGCCGAGGCGCTGGCCTTCGTCGAGTCCGGCCACGCCAGCGGCAAGGTGGTCATCGAAGTCGCTTGAGCCGAGCCAAGAGTGACGATCAGTCAGTGAAGACCGAGAGATCGAGAACCGAGAGAAGAAGTCGAGAGAAGAAGCCATGAAGCAGAACTCCGTGACCATCGGCGGCCCCTGCTGGGTCGAGCTGGGCACCTCCGACCCGGTCGCCGCCAGCACCTTCTACAGCGAGTTGTTCGGCTGGCGGGCCGAGTCCGATGTGCGCCCCGAGGCCAACGGCTACACCCAGATGTTCCTCGGTGACGCCCCGGCGGCCGCCGTCAGTCCGCGGTTCGCGCCGCAGCAGCCCATCGCCTGGTCGACCTGCTTCGCGGTCACCGACACCGACGCCACCGTCGCGAAGGTCGAGGACGCCGGCGGCAAGGTCCTGAAGGAGCCCACCGACGCGTCCGACCTCGGCCGCTTCGCGGTGGTCGGGGACAGCTCCGGCGCGGTCTTCCTGCTCTGGCAGGCCCGCGCGTTCGCGGGCGCCGGGGTGTTCAACGAGCCGGGCGCGCTCGGCTGGGTGGAACTGCTCACCCGTGACCCGGCCGGCGCGACCGCCTTCTACCCGGCGGTCTTCGGCTGGTCCGTCAGCCCGTCCGAGCAGTACACCCAATGGGGCCTGCGCGGCGAGGACTTCGGCGGCATGCTGGTGATGGACGACCGCTTCCCGCCGCAGGTGCCGCCGCACTGGCTGCCGTACTTCTCGGTCGCCGACGTCGACAACACCGTCGCCCGGGCGAGCGGCCTCGGCGCGGACGTGCTGATGGCGGCCACCGACGTGCCGGGCGGCCCCCGGATCGCCGTGCTGCGCGACCCGCAGGGCGCGTCGTTCGGCGTCTACCTGGCCGGCACCGAGGGCTGACCCGCCGGAGGCCACACCCCTGCCCACACCCCTGCCCACGCCCCTGCCCATGCCCCTGCCGGGGATCCGGCCGTCCTCCCGTCGGGCGCAGCCTCCGCCCTCACGCCGGGCGCCGACTGCGGCTGGAGCGCCATGCCGCCGCCGTCGCGCCCGCCGTGACGAGCAGGGCGCCGATCGGCACCACGTCGCCGATCCGGTCGTACCAGGTCAGCGTCCCGGGTTCGGTGAGCGGCAGTCGGACGGTCAGCGCGCCGGTGCCGTCGGTACCGAGCCGGGCGAGCTCGCGGCCCTGCGCGTCGAAGGCCGCCGACACCCCGGTCAGCGAGGCCTGCACGGCCGGCCGGCCCGTCTCGGCGGCCCGGATCGCCGCCAGCGAGACGTGCTGTTCGGGTGCCCAGGTGTGCTGGAAGGTCGAGGTGGAGGACTGGTAGACCAGCACCCGGGCGCCGTCCCGCGCGGCGGTGCGGGCCAGGTCGGGGAAGGCCGACTCGAAGCAGATCAGCGCGCCGACCGGCAGCGGCCCGCCGGCCCGGTCGGTGGCCGGCAGGACGTGGAAGGCGGTGCCGGGCGCCCGGTTCTCGCCGGCCGCCCGGCTGACGCCGGCGATCCAGCCGAGCACCGGCCGCAGCGGGATGTACTCGCCGAAGGGCACCAGCCGGATCTTGCGGTAGCGGTCCAGCACGCCCGCGGGGGAGACCAGCACCGCGTCCTTGGAGATCCGCCCGTCCGCCTTGCGGGCGTCCTCCCCGGCGATGATCTGGGCCCCGGTGACGGTGGAGAGTTGGCGCAGCCGGTCGAGCGCGGCCGGGTCGCGGTCGAGGTCGGCGGTGGTGCTGCTCTCGCCCCAGACGACCAGGTCCACCGGCTGCCCGCCGAGCGCGGCGGTGGCCCGGGCGCTGGCCTCGAACCGGGCCTGCGGGTCGTCCACGATGCCGGGCTGGACCAGCGCGACGGTGACCGCCCCGGCCGGGGCGGGGGCGTCGCGCAGCGCGAACAGCAGCGGGCCGGCGGCCAGGACCAGGACGGTGGTCAGCGCCGCGAGGGCGCGCGGTCGCCGGTGCACGGCGGTCAGGACGATCAGCACCCCGGTGTTGGCGGCCGCGACGGCCGCGCTGACCAGCCAGATCCCGCCGGTCGAGGCCAGTCCGAGGATCGCCGGGTGCTGCCACTGCGTGGCGCCGAGCAGCGCCCACGGCCCGCCGAGCGCGTCCCAGGAGCGCGCGTACTCGGTGGTCACCCAGACCGCCGGGACGACGAGCAGCGCGAGCAGTGCCCGACGGTCGGTCAGCGGCGGGTGCAGCAGCCGGTGGACGGCGTACCCGAAGCCGCCCTGGAGCGCCCCGAACAGCACGGCGAGCACCGGTAGCCCCGGCCCGATGGACGGGACCAGCCAGTACATCGCGGTCAGGATGAAGCCCGCCCCGAACCACCACCCGCGCACCGCCGCCTCCCGCCCACCGGGCGCGCGCTGCATCAGCAGCATCCCGGGGACGAGCGCGACCCACGCCAGCCAGGCCTGCCCCGGTGCCGGGAAGGCGAGCACCGGTACGGCCCCGGCCGCCAGGGCGCCGAACCGCGCGCGGTAGCGGTGCGGGCGCGCCTGCGGGTGTCCGCCGTGCTCGGGGTGTCCGCCGTGTTCGGGGTGCCCGCCGTGTTCGGAGTGTCCGCCGTGCTCGGGGTGCCCGGGAGGTTCGGGGCGCCGGGGGTGATCGGCGTGCGAGGAGTGCGGCGTGCGCCGGGCGGGGCTGGTGAGGGCGGGGCGGCGGGGCATGCCCCGTATTGTCCGCTCGGACGGACTGGGCCACCAGTGTTCCTGTCACCCGAATGGGCTACGGGAACACTGGTGGCCACCCCCGTGGCTCAGCCCTCGTCGCCCTCCAGGTCCCCCTCGGTCTCCAGGAACGCGGCCTGCAACTGCGCGATCAGCTCCGGGTCGGGCTGCTCCCACAGCCCGCGGCTGGCCGCCTCCAGCAGCCGCTCGCTGATCCCGTGCAGCGCCCACGGGTTGGCGCCGGTCAGGAACTCCCGGTTGACCGGGTCGAGCACGTACTCCTGGGTGAGCTTCTCGTACATCCAGTCCGCGACCACGCCCGTCGTGGCGTCGTAGCCGAACAGGTAGTCCACCGTCGCGGCCATCTCGAACGCGCCCTTGTACCCGTGCCGGCGCATCGCCTCGATCCAGCGCGGGTTGACCACCCGGGCGCGGAAGACGCGGGCGGCCTCCTCGGTCAGCGTCCGGGTGCGGACCGTCTCCGGGCGGGTCGAGTCGCCGATGTAGGCGGTCGGCGCCTTGCCGGTGAGCGCCCGGACGGTGGCCACCATGCCGCCGTGGTACTGGAAGTAGTCGTCCGAGTCGGCGATGTCGTGCTCGCGGGTGTCGGTGTTCTTCGCGGCGACGGTGATCCGCTTGTACGCGGTCTCCATCTCCTCGCGGGCCGGCCGCCCGTCCAGCCCGCGGCCGTAGGCGTAGCCGCCCCAGACCGTGTACACCTCGGCCAGGTCGGCGTCGGTGCGCCAGTCCCGGCTGTCGATCAGCTGGAGCAGGCCCGCGCCGTAGGTGCCCGGGCGGGAGCCGAAGACGCGGACGGTGGCCTTGCGCTCGTCGCCGTGCACCGCGAGGTCGGCCTGGACGTGGGCGCGCACGAAGTTCTGCTCCGCGGGCTCCTCCTGGGCGGCGGCCAGGCGCACCGCGTCGTCCAGCAGGGCGACCACGTGCGGGAAGGCGTCGCGGAAGAAGCCGGAGATGCGCAGCGTCACGTCGATGCGCGGGCGGCCCAGCTCGGCGAGGGTGATCGGCTCCAGGCCGGTGACCCGGCGCGAGGCGTCGTCCCAGACCGGGCGGACGCCGAGCAGGGCGAAGGCCTCGGCGATGTCGTCGCCGGCGGTGCGCATCGCGCTGGTGCCCCACAGCGACAGCCCGACCGAGGGCGGGTAGGCGCCGTCGTTGTCGGCGGTGTACCGCTCGACCAGCGAGGCGGCGAGCGCCTGGCCGGTCTCCCAGGCGAGCTTGCTCGGGACGGCCTTCGGGTCGACGGAGTAGAAGTTGCGGCCGGTCGGCAGCACGTTGACCAGGCCGCGCAGCGGCGAGCCGGAGGGCCCGGCCGGGACGAAGCCGCCGCGCAGTGCGTGCAGCACGGCGTCCAGCTCGTCGGTGGTGGCGGCCAGTCGCGGCACCACCTGGGTGGCGGCGAAGGTCAGCACCTCGTGGACGGCCTCCGGCAGCCCGGCGGCGACCTTCTCCACCGCCTCGACCGCCCAGTCCTGCGCCTCCATGGCCTCGACCAGGGCGCGGGCCTGGGCCTCGGCGGCGTCGGTGGCCCCGAGGGTGAGCGCGGCCTCGTCCAGCCCGAGCGCCTCGCGCAGGCCCGGCAGCGCGCTCACGCCGCCCCAGATCTGGCGGGCGCGCAGGATGGCGAGCACGATGTTGACCCGGTCGGTGCCGGCCGGCGCCTGGCCGAGGACGTGCAGGCCGTCGCGGATCTGGGCGTCCTTGATCTCGCACAGCCAGCCGTCGACGTGCAGCAGGAAGTCGTCGAAGCCGTCGTCCTCGGGGCGCTCGTCCAGGCCGAGGTCGTGGTCCAGCTTGGCGGCCTGGATGAGGGTCCAGATCTGCGCGCGGATCGCGGGCAGCTTGGCCGGGTCCATCGCGGCGATGTTGGAGTGCTCGTCCAGCAGCTGCTCCAGGCGGGCGATGTCGCCGTAGGAGTCGGCGCGGGCCATCGGCGGGACGAGGTGGTCGACCAGGGTGGCGTGAGCGCGGCGCTTGGCCTGGGTGCCCTCGCCCGGGTCGTTGACCAGGAACGGGTAGATCAGCGGCAGATCGCCCAGGACGGCGTCCGGGCCGCACTCGGCGGACAGCGCGGCGGTCTTGCCGGGCAGCCACTCCAGGTTGCCGTGCTTGCCGAGGTGGATGACGGCGTGCGCGCCGAAGCCGCCGTCGGCCTGCGCGGCCTCGATCCAGCGGTAGGCGGCCAGGTAGTGGTGGCTCGGCGGCAGGTCGGGGTCGTGGTAGATGGCGACGGGGTTCTCGCCGAAGCCGCGCGGCGGCTGGATCAGGACGAGCAGGTTCCCGGAGCGGATCGCGGCCAGCACGATGTCGCCGTCCGGGTTCTGCGAGCGGTCGACGTAGAGCTCGCCGGGGGCCGGGCCCCAGTGCTCCTCGACCTGCTCGCGCAGTGCCTGGGGGAGCGTGGCGTACCAGCGGCGGTAGTCGGCGGCGGGGATGCGCACCGGGTTGCGGGCCAGCTGGTCCTCGGTGAGCCAGTCCTGGTCGTAGCCGCCGGCCGCGATCAGGGCGTGGATCAGGGCGTCGCCCTCGTGGGAGGCGTCGAGCGAGGAGTCCTGGGACGACGCGTCGGGGGAGGCGTCGTGGCCGGCCCCGTTCGTTCCGTCCAGCCCGGGGAGGTCCGAACCCAGGTCCATGCCCTCCGCGCGCAGCCGGTTCAGCAGGCGGATCGCGCTGGCCGGGGTGTCCAGGCCGACGGCGTTGCCGACCCGGGCGTGCTTGGTCGGGTAGGCGGACAGCACGAGCGCGAGGCGGCGCTCGGCGGCCGGGATGTGCCGAAGCCGGGCGTGCTTGACGGCGGTGCCGGCCACCCGGGCGGCACGCTCCGGGTCGGCGGCGTAGACGGTGAGGCCGTCCTCGTCCAGCTCCTTGAAGGAGAACGGGACGCTGATCAGCCGGCCGTCGAACTCCGGCACCGCGATCTGGGTGGCGGTGTCCAGCGGGGACAGGCCGTCGTCGCTGGCCTCCCACTGGGCGCGCGACCAGGTGAGGCAGAGCGCCTGGAGGATCGGCCGGTCGAGGGCGGCGAGCGCGCCCGCGTCCCAGGCCTCCTCGTCGCCGCCGGCCTGCGCGTCCGCCGGGCGGGTGCCGCCGGCGGCGAGCACGGTGGTGACGAGCGCGTCGGCCTCGCCGAGCGCGGCCAGCAGTTCGGGCTCGGCGCCGCGCAGCGAGGCGCAGTAGTAGGCCCTGGCCTGCGCGCCCTGGTCCTCGATCGCCCGGCAGAGTGTCTCGACGAAGGCGGTGTTGCCGCTCATGTGGTGGGCGCGGTAGTAGAGCACCGCGACCGTCGGGCCGTCCTGCGTACGGGCTTCGCGCTCCAGCGGCCCCCAGGCCGGGGCGGACGCGGGCGGGGCGAAGCCGTGGCCGGTCAGCAGCACGGTGTCGGAGAGGAAGGCGGCCAGCTCGGCGAGGTTGGCGGCGCCGCCGTGCGCGAGGTAGGCGTGCGCCTCGGCGGCGATGCCGGCCGGGACGGTGGACAGCTCCATCAGCTGGGCGTCGGGGGCCTGTTCGCCGGTCAGCACGATCACCGGGCGGGGGCCGGCCAGCAGCGCGTCCAGGCCCTCCTGCCAGGCGCGGCGACCGCCGAGCAGGCGGACCACGACGAGGTCGGTGCCCTCCAGCAGCGCGGGCAGGTCCTCGGGGGTGAGCCGGGCCGGGTTGCCGAGCCGGTAGCGGACCGGGCCCTCGGCGGCGCGGGCACTGAGCAGGTCGGTGTCGGACGTCGACAGCAGCAGGATCATGCGAAGGCCCTCCCGGCCTCGGAGCCGCCCCGAGCCGAAGGGCGCGCCGGCGTGGAAAGTGACGAGTGACGAGCGACGGACGAAAACGCGTGGTGCGCGGCGGACGAAGGCGCGTGGCATCCGGCGGACGAATGCGAGCGACGGCGCGCGGCCGGCGACCGAAGGAGCGCCGAGGCGTCGGCGGAACGCCCGGAGTCGGGCGGGCGTGAGGCGCCTGGGGACCCGGGCGCGGGCATGCGGCAGCGCATTGCTCTTCGAGCCTTCCTCGGGGTCCGCGCCCCGGGCCGGTGGAGGACGGCAGGAGTTCCTGGCTCCCGCGGCCGTCCGGTCTCCCGGTGAACCGCGGTCACAGTGGCGGGACCGCACCGGGCTTGCACCGGTTTCCTCCCCTGCGCCGTCGCTGGCGTGCGGACGGTCCGCGGGGACCGTCCGCCAGCATCGTACGGGGTGCGGCTGACCTGGGGGAGGGCGATCCCGGGGAGGCCGCCCGGAGCGCCCGGGGTGTGAGGCGACGGACAAAGGCAACCGATCGGATCATCTGTATGCTCGCGGCCATGCCACCGACACCCGACGCCACCGCGCCGGGCGCCGCGGTGCCCGACCGGGGGCGCGCGGACGCCTGCCCAGGGGCCCTTCGTCTGCACCCGGCCGACGACGGCGCCCTGGCCCGGGTCCGCCTGCCCGGCGGTCTGCTGACGGCCCGTCAGGCAATGGCGCTGGCCGACGCCGCCGAGGAGCTCGGCGACGGCGAACTGGAGACCACCTCCCGCGGCAACGTCCAACTCCGCGGCCTGGCTTCGCACTGCGGGGCCGAACTCGCCGAACGGCTGCGCGCCGTCGGCCTGCTGCCCTCGGACACGCACGAACGGGTCCGCAACATCGTGGCCTCCCCGCTCGCCGGGCTCGACGGACACGGCTTCGCCGACGTGCAGGCCTGGGTGCGGGAGCTGGACGCGCGGCTGTGCGCGAGCGACTGGGCGGCCGGGCTCTCCGGCAAGTTCCTGTTCGCGCTGGACGACGGGCGGGGCGACGTCGCCGCGTTCGACGCCGATGTGACATTGATCGCAGGCCCGGACGGGTCGGCGCTGCTGCGCCTCGGACGGGCCGCCCACGGGCGTCCGGTGCCGGCGGGGCAGGAGGTGACGGCCGTGCTCGACGCGGCCCGGGCCTTCCTGGACGCGCTGCGGGAGAGCGGGCGCAAGGCCTGGCACCTGCGCGAGGTCCCCGGGCTGCTGCCGGCCGGGCCGGTGCCGGTGCCCGCCTTCGCCGGGGCCGCGCCCGCGGTCGGCGTGGTCCGCACGGTCGCCTCGTTCCCCGCGGTCGGCCGGCTGGCCACGGCGGCGGGCGGGGCCGTGGCGGGCGGGCTGTCGGTGGGCATGCGCTTCGGCCGGGCCGGTGCCGCGCAGTGGCGGGAACTCGCGGGCGCCTGCGCCGGGGAGATCCGGCTGACGCCCTGGCGCGGCGCGGTGCTGCCGGGGGCGCCGGCCGACCGGCTGCCCGCGCTGGCGGCGGCCGGGTTCCGGGCCGCGCCCGGCTCGCCCTGGGAGCGGGCCACCGCCTGCACTGGGCTGCCGGGGTGCGCCAAGTCGCGGGCCGACGTCCGGGCCGACGCGGCACGGGCGCTCGATGCGGCGTGGGCGCTCGATGCGCCCGCCGCCGGGAGCCCGTCGGTGATGGGCCTTCCGACCGCCGGTCTCCCGGCGCACTGGTCGGGGTGTGAACGACGCTGCGGTCATCCGGCCGGGCGGTGGGTGGACGTGCTCGCCACCGGGCAGGGCTACCGGGTGACGGTGAACGGTCCGGCGGCCGCCGGGGCGGCCGTGGACGTGACGAACGAGGAGATGGCCGAGGCGGTCGCCGAGGCCAGGAGGACCACGAAGTGATCGAGTACGAGAAGGACGGCGCGTCCATCTACCGCCAGTCCTTTGCCACCATCCGTGCGGAGGCCGACCTGGCCGCCCTCCCGGCGGACGTCTCCCAGGTCGCGGTGCGGATGATCCACGCCTGCGGGATGGTCGACCTGGTCGAGGACCTGGTGTACTCGCCGGGCGTGGTCGCCTCCGCGCGCGCGGCGCTGCGGGCCGGGGCGCCGATCCTGTGCGACGTGAACATGGTGGCGAGCGGCGTCACCCGCAAGCGGCTGCCCGCCGACAACGAGGTCGTGTGCACCCTCACCGACCCGTCCGTGCCGGAGCTCGCCCGGAAGATGGGCAACACCCGCAGCGCCGCCGCCATGGAACTGTGGCTGCCCCGGCTGGAGGGCGCGGTGGTGGCCGTCGGCAACGCGCCGACCTCGCTGTTCCGGCTGCTGGAGATGATCGAGGCCGGCGCGCCGCGCCCGGCCGCGGTGATCGGCGTCCCGGTCGGCTTCATCGGCGCCGCCGAGTCCAAGCAGGCCCTGGCCGAGCACCCGTCCGGCCTGGAGCACCTGGTGGTGCGCGGCCGGCGCGGCGGCAGCGCGATCGCCGCCGCCGCCGTCAACGCGATTGCGAGCGAAGAAGAGTGACGGATCGTCAGACTCCTGGTGTCGGCCGGCTCTACGGGGTCGGGCTCGGTCCCGGCGACCCGTCGCTGGTGACCGTCCGGGCGGCCGAACTCATCGGCAAGGCCGACGTGGTGGCCTACCACAGCGCCCGGCACGGCCGGTCCATCGCGCGCTCGATCGCCGAGCGCTACCTGACGGGTGGTCAGGTCGAGGAGAAGCTGGTCTACCCGATCACGGTCGAGACCACCGACCACCCGGGCGGCTACCGGGGCGCGCTGGACGACTTCTACGAGGAGGCCGCCGCCCGGCTGGCCGCCCACCTGGACGCCGGCCGCGACGTCGTGGTCCTCGCCGAGGGCGACCCGCTGTTCTACGGCTCGTACCAGCACATGCACAAGCGGCTCGCGCACCGCTACCCGACCGAGGTGGTGCCGGGTGTGACCTCCGTCAGCGCCGCGGCCGCCCGGCTCGGCCAGCCGCTGACCGAGGCCGAGGAGACGCTCACCGTCATCCCGGGCACGCTGCCCGAGGAGGAGCTGACGGCGCGGATCGCCGCCGCCGACTCGGCCGTGATCATGAAGCTGGGGCGCACCTTCCCGGCCGTCCGGCGGGCGCTGGAGCGGGCCGGCCGGCTCGACGACGCGCAGTACGTCGAGCGCGCGTTCATGGACGGGGAGCGCATCCTGCCGCTCGCGGAGGTCGAGGGCGAGACCGTCCCGTACTTCTCGGTGGCGGTGCTGCCGAGCAAGGTCGCGCCGCTGGAGCCGGTGGAGCGGCGGACGGACGGTGCGGGCGCGGTGGCCGTCATCGGCACCGGTCCGGCCGGGCCGCTCTGGCTCACCCCCGAGGCACGCGGCGTCCTGGCCGAGGCGACCGACCTGGTCGGCTACACCACCTACCTGGACCGGGTGCCCGAGCGGCCGGGGCAGCGGCGGCACGCTTCGGACAACAAGGTGGAGTCGGAGCGCGCCGAGTACGCCCTCGAACTGGCCCGCCGCGGGCACAGGGTCGCGGTGGTGTCATCGGGCGACCCGGGCGTCTTCGCGATGGCCACCGCCGTCCTGGAGGTCGCCTGCGAGGAGGCCTACCGGGACGTCCCGGTGCGGATCGTCCCGGGGATGACCGCGGCGCACGCGGCCGCCTCCCGGGCCGGCGCCCCGCTCGGGCACGACTACGCGGTGGTGTCGCTGTCGGACCGGCTCAAGCCCTGGGACGTGGTGGCCCGCAGGCTGCGCGCGGCGGCCGAGGCGGACCTGGTGCTCGCGCTCTACAACCCGGGCTCGAAGTCGCGCACCACGCAGGTCGCCCTCGCCCGGGACCTGCTGCTGGAGTACCGCGCGCCCGAGACGCCGGTGGTGATGGCGCGCGACGTCGGCGGGCCGACCGAGCGGGTGCGGATCGTCCGGTTGGGCGAGCTGGATCCGGCGCTGGTCGACATGCGGACGATCCTGCTGATCGGCTCCTCGCAGACCCAGGCGGTCGAGCGAGGCGGCGGCGTGGAGGTCGTCTGGACGCCGCGGCGGTACCCGGAGTCGTGACCGGCGACAAGTGACAGATGACAGCTGACAGATTTCATCATCTGTTGGCTGTCATCTGTTTTCTGTCACTTGTTCGCCGCCGCCTCCGTCACCGGGTCGGCTTGGTGATCACCAGCTCCGTGTTGTGGTCCTCGCCCGCGCCCAGCAGCGCCGCCGGTCGGCCGTTCGGGTCGTTGTACGACAGCTCGCGGTACAGCGCGGCGAGGTTGGCGTCCGAGGTGCTGCCGAAGTCCGTGCCGTACGGCGCGGAGGACTCGATCAGCGTCGTGAACAGGGAGAGCGTGCCGTCCCCGTTGTCCGCGATCTCGATGATGCGCCCGTGCTGCGGGTAGTCGATGTGCGAGGCGGTGTTGATCTCCCAGAACGCCCGCTCCGGCACCGCGTGGCCGTGCGCCGTGACCTTGTTCATGTGGGTGTGCCCGTTCACCCACGCGATCACGTTCGGGTAGCGCTGCAGCAGCGCCACCAGCTCGTTGCCGTCGTGCCGCTTCTCGAAGATGTTGCGCGGGTCGGGCAGCAGGTTGCCCATGGTGGTGCTCGTGTGGTGGCTGAACAGGAGGATCACCTCGTCCGTGCTGCCGCCCGTCACCTTGCGTCCGTCGGTGTCGTACCAGTGGCCGCTGTGCGCCTTCAACTGCTGCTCCAGCCAGCGCAGTTGCGCGGTGCCCAGCGAACCGTCCGCGAATCCGGCCTGGTTGGTGGTGTCCAGGCTGATGCCGACCACCTTCTCCGAGATGCGGAAGGTGTAGTAGAGCTTGCCGCTGCTCACCATGTCCGAGGTGAAACCGTGCCCGTACGGGCCGGCGCCGGTGTGCGCCGGGTTCAGGTGGGCCTTGGCGAACTCCTTGAGCGTGAACGGCCGGCGGCGCTCGTCCGGGGTGATCCGGCGCACCGCGTCGCCGCTCGCGAGCAGCTTCGCGAGCAGGAGCGCGGCGCCGGCCGGGTCGCGGCGCAGCGAGTCCATCAGCTGGGCCGCGTCCGCGTCGTCGCAGCCCTCCAGCTTGTACTGGCCGGTGTAGAGGTCGTTCAGCAGCCCGAGGTCCGGCAGCGAACCCTCAAGACTGTCGTCGTGGTTGCCGACCGTCGTGTACCAGGGCGTACGCAGGCCCGGCGCGTCGAACGGCCGGCCGGCGGCGTCGAGGAAGCCCGGTATCTGCGGGAAGCCCTTCGCCTTGTAGCCGTCGTTGTAGGCGAGTTCGGGGTTCCAGTAGGCGGCGTTGCCCGAGTTCTGCACGCCTTCGTAGCGGTTCGGGTCACCGGTGTTCTGGGCGAGTCGGCCGCCGCCCATGACGGTGAGGTACCAGTCGAGTTCGGCCTGCTCGTGGTTGTCGGTGTTGTCGCCGGTGGCCATCACCATGCTGAACGGCATCCCGGTGTAGGGGCCGCCGTCGAGCGCGTTGACCCGCTCGACGAGGGCCGAGACGCCGCGGGCGTTCAGGGCCTCCTGCGGCCGGTACGCGCTGCCGTTGAACCGGGCCAGGTACTCGAAGCGCACCGGGGACTCGGTGTCCACCAGGTGCAGGTCGCTGAACTGGACGAAGCTGGCCAGCCCGGTCCGCCGGTCGTCCCGCCCGGTGCCCGGCGCCGCCAGGTCGCCGCGCACCACCAGCGGCCAGCCCGGTCCGGCCGTCAGCCGCTTGTACCCGCCGGTGCCGACGGGCGTGGCCACCTGGTCGAGCGTGGTGCCGGTCGTCCTGACCGCCCGCGCGGCGGTGGCCGCCAGTGCGCGCTCGCGCTCCGCCGCCGAGGCGAACTGCCCGCCGCCCAGCGACAAGGCCGACCAGGCGGCGGCCACCGACGTACCGGTGAGGAACGTACGCCGACTCATCCCTGCCACAAAAACCCCCACATGCTGATGGCCCGGCCGGACAACCCGGACACCGGACCCCGTGTCATGAACCCGCCTCTGGCGGACCGCCAGATTACTCACTGGTAGGCACGAGGTGCGAGGCCCGTGCGGAGAACTCTTCGGGAACGCGGGGCAGCGGCCGCTCCCGGACTCGGACACCGGGTCACGGGGCCCCGCTCACCGCCCCCGGTCGGGGCGCGGCCAGGCGAATGGGGGAAAATCGGTACCGACGGTCGGTGCGGCCGCACCTCGACGGAGCCGGAAGCGAGACGCAGGTGGCCATAGCGGGAGCCGAAGCGGGAGCCGAAGCGGGAGCCGAGGCCGGGGGCCGGGCCGGCCAGCTGAAGAGCAGCGGCCTGCGGCACGGCTGGACCACGGGCGCCTGCGCCACCGCCGCCACCAAGGCTGCGTACACCGCGCTGCTCACCGGCGAGTTCCCGGACCCGGTGACCATCACTCTCCCCAAGGGCCAGCAGCCGGCCTTCGCCCTCGCGGCCGATGAACTGACCGCCGAGACCCTCGCCGCCGAGACCCTCGCCGCCGCGGCCGGGGGCCGAGCCGGCGCCCCGCCCGGGCCGGCGAGCGCGATGGCCGCCGTGGTCAAGGACGCCGGCGACGATCCCGACGTCACCCACGGCGCGCTGATCCGCTCGACGGTGCGGGCCGGCGAGCCCGGCGCCGGAGTGGTGTTCCGGGCCGGCCCGGGGGTGGGGACGGTCACCAAGGCGGGCCTGCCGCTGCCCGTCGGCGAGCCCGCGATCAACCCGGTGCCCCGGCAGATGATCCGTGACGCCGTGGCGGAGGTGGCCGCCGCGCACGGCGGCAGCGGGGACGTGGTGGTCGAGATCTCCGTGGACCACGGCGAGGAGATCGCCCGTTCCACCTGGAATCCACGGCTGGGCATCCTCGGGGGCCTGTCCATCCTCGGCACCACCGGCATCGTCGTCCCCTACTCCTGCTCCGCCTGGATCGACTCCATCCGCCGCGGCGTGGACGTGGCCCGGGCGGCGGGCCGCACCCACGTGGCCGGCTGTACCGGCTCGACCTCCGAGAAGGTCGCCGTCGCCGTGCACGGACTGCCCGAGGACGCGCTGCTCGACATGGGCGACTTCGCGGGCGCCGTCCTCAAGTACCTCAAGCGCCACCCGGTGCCCCGGCTGACGATCGCGGGCGGCTTCGCCAAGCTGTCCAAGCTCGCCGCCGGCCACCTCGACCTGCACTCGGCGCGCTCCCAGGTGGACAAGGGGTACCTGGCCGAACTGGCGCGGCGCGGCGGGGCCGACGGGGTGTTGGCCGAGGCGGTGGCCGCCGCCAACACCGGGCTGGAGGCGGTGCAGTTGTGCCGGGGGGCCGGGGTGCCGCTGGGCGATCTGGTCGCCGAGGCGGCGCGGGCGACGGCGCTCGGCGTGCTGGTCGGCTCGCCGGTGGCGGTGGACGTCATCTGCATCGACCGCGCGGGCACCGTCGTCGGCCGGGCGGAGCCGCTCGGGCCGTGACGTTCGGGCGTGGCGTTCGGGCCGTGACGTTCGGGCCGTGACGCTCTCACAGAATCGCGGCAATACCGCCTGGTGATGTGAAGATCTGACGTTCATGCGGGGCGAGAAACGGACAAAAGGAGTGTCATACCCACCCCCGGCTCTGTCGTCATCTCAACCATGAGATATGGTCTGGCGAGTGACAGGCGACTACCTCACCCGTATCGGCACCCTCATCCGTACCGCCCGCCAGCACCGCGGCTGGTCCCAGGCGCAGCTCGGCGAGGCCCTCGGCACCAGCCAGAGTGCGGTCAACCGCATCGAGCAGGGCAAGCAGAACGTCAGCCTTGAGATGATCGCGCGCATCGGCGAAGCCCTCGACAGCGAGATCGTCTCCCTCGGCTACTCCGGCCCGATGCACCTGCGGGTCGCCGGCGGCACCCGACTCTCCGGCGCCATCGACGTCCGCAGCAGCAAGAACGCCTGCGTCGCGATCCTCTGCGCCTCGCTGCTGACCACCGGACGCACCACGCTGCGCAGCGTCGCCCGGATCGAAGAGGTCTACCGCATCCTCGAGGTGCTCACCAGCATCGGCGTCAAGAGCCGCTGGACCAACGACGGCCGCGACCTCGAACTCACCCCGCCCGCCGAGCTCGACCTCGCGGCGATGGACGTCGAGGCGGCCCGCCGCACCCGCAGCGTGCTGATGTTCCTCGGTCCGCTGATGCACCGCGCCAGCCGCTTCGCCATCCCGTACGCGGGCGGCTGCGACCTCGGCACCCGCACCGTCGAGCCGCACCTGACCGCGCTGCGCCGCTTCGGGCTGGAGGTCGCCACCACCGGCGGCGCCTACCACGCCTCGGTCGAGCCGGGCACCCCGCTGGACCGTCCGATCGTGCTGACCGAGCGCGGGGACACCGTCACCGAGAACGCCCTGCTGGCCGCCGCCCGGCACGACGGCGTCAGCGTCATCCGCAACGCCTCGCCCAACTACATGGTCCAGGACCTGTGCTTCTTCCTGGAGAAGCTGGGCGTGCGGATCGAGGGCGTCGGCACCACCACCCTCACCGTCCACGGCGTCCCGGAGATCACCTGCGACGTCGACTACACCCCGGCCGAGGACCCGGTGGAGGCGATGAGCCTGCTCGCCGCCGCCGTCGTCACCTCCTCCGAGCTGACGATCCGCCGGGTGCCGATCGAGTTCCTGGAGATCGAACTCGCGGTGCTGGAGGGGATGGGCCTCGACTACGACCGGACCCCCGAGTACCGGGCCCACAACGGCCACACCCGCCTGGTCGACCTCACCGTGCGCCCGTCCAAGCTGACCGCGCCGATCGACACCATCCACCCGATGCCGTTCCCCGGCATCAACATCGACAACGTGCCGTTCTTCGCGGCCATCGCCGCGGCCGCCCACGGCACCACGATGATCCACGACTGGGTCTACGACAACCGTGCGATCTACCTCACCGAGCTGACGCGCCTCGGCGCCGACGTCAAGCTCCTCGACCCGCACCGCGTCCTGGTCCAGGGCCCCACCCGCTGGCGTGCCGCCGAGATGATGTGCCCGCCGGCCCTGCGCCCCGCGGTCGTCATCCTCCTCGCGATGCTCGCCGCCCAGGGCACCTCCGTCCTGCGCAACGTCTACGTCATCAACCGCGGCTACGAGGACCTCGCCGAACGCCTCAACTCCATCGGCGCGCAGATCGAGACCTTCCGCGACATCTGATCCGATCCGGATCTGAACGACGGTCAGATGGCCGACCGGCCCCACGTGTTGGGGCCGGTCGGCCATTTCGGCTACTCGCCGGTGGTGCCGTCGAGGTGTTCGCGCAGGAGGTCGGCGTGGCCGTTGTGGCGGGCGTACTCCTCGATCATGTGGGTGAGGATCCAGCGCAGCGAGAAGACCTCCTCGCCGTAGTGCCCCAGGACGTCCAACGACTCGGCGTCCGCGACGAGTTGCCGGGCGTGGTCGCACTCGCGGCGCCAGATCGCGAAGGCCTCGTCCGGGTCGGCGGTGTCGGCGTCGAACTCGGCGAAGGAGCCGTCGGGGTTCTTCCAGAAGCCGGGCCGGTCCTCGTCGTCGAGGACGTTGCGGAACCAGCTGCGCTCCACCTCGGCGAGGTGGCGGACCAGCCCGAGCAGGGAGAGGCCGGAGGGTTCGAGGGCCCGGGTGCGGAGCTGTTCGGGGGTGAGGTCGGCGCACTTCAACGCGAGCGTGTCGCGCTGGTGGTCCAGGAAGCTGGCCAGGGTGGCCCGTTCGTCGGCCGTGCGCAGGGTCGTGGTGCGGTGATCGTCTGCCATCGGCCCATCCTGCCGGTGCGGCGCCGAACCCGCCCGGTAATTTCTCGCGGCCCGGTCAGCCTGGTCGGCCTGGTCAGCCTGGTCGGGTCGGCCGGTTCGGCCGACCCGACCCGCCGTCCTAGCGCAGGTGCTGCAACCACCGCACCGCGCCCGGTACGTCCGGGGCCACCGGTACGCCGTCCGGGACCGGTGGACGCTGCACGATGACCACGGGCAGCCGGAGTTCGCGTGCGGCGGTGAGTTTGGGCGCGGTCGCGGCGCCGCCGCTGTCCTTGGTGACCACGAGGTCGATGCCCCGCTCGCGCAGGAGCGCCCGTTCGCCGTCGAGCGTGAACGGCCCCCGGTCCAGCAGGACTTCGAAGGACGGCGGCAGCGGGGGCTCGGGCGGGTCGACCGACCGGGCGAGGAAGTGGACCCCGTCGAGGTGGGCGAACGCGGCGATGCCCTGCCGTCCGGTGGTGAGGAAGACCCGCTCCCCGCGCCGCGGCAGCAGCTCGGCCGCGGCGGCGAGCGAGGGGACGGGGAGCCAGCGGTCCCCGGCGACCGGCGCGAAGCCGGGGCGGCGCAGCACCAGCAGCGGTACGCCGGTGGCCGCCGCCGCGAGGGCGGCGTTGCGGGACATCCCGGCGGCGAACGGGTGGGTGGCGTCGACGACCGCGTCGACCCGCTCGCCGCGCAGCCAGTCGGCCAGCCCCTCCGGGCCGCCGAAGCCGCCGATCCTCACCGCTCCGGCGGGCAGCCGGGGTTGGGCGACCCGGCCGGCCAGCGAACTGGTGACCCGCAGGGACGGCAGCTCGACGAGCGCGGAGGCCAGCGCCCGCCCCTCCGTCGTCCCGCCGAGGACCAGGACGTGCCGGCTCATGGGGTTCACGCCCCGCAGGGCTCGTGCGGGCGTTCGCGCTCCGCCGAGTAGAGGTGGCTGTCGCGGAACTGCTCGGCGGCCAGCGTCCGCCCGACCAGGATGACGGCGGTGCGCACCACGCCCGAGGCCTTGACCTGCCCGGCGATGTCGGCGAGGGTGCCGCGCAGCACCAGCTCGTCCGGCCGGCTGGCCATCGCGACGACGGCGGCCGGGCAGTCGGCGCCGTAGTGCGGGAGCAGCTGCTCGACGACGTCGTCCACGTATCCGGCGGCCAGGTGCAGCACCAGCAGGGCGCCGCTGCGGCCGAGGGTGGCCAGGTCCTCGCCCTCGGGCATCGGGGTGGCGCGCTTGGCGATCCGGGTGAGGATGACGGTCTGGCCGACGGTCGGGACGGTCAACTCCCGCTTGAGCGCGGCCGCTGCGGCGGCGAAGGCGGGCACGCCGGGGACGATCTCGTACGGCACGCCGGCCGCGTCGAGGCGGCGCATCTGCTCGGCGACGGCGGAGAAGACGGACGGGTCGCCGGAGTGCAGCCGGGCCACGTCCTGTCCGGCCTGGTGCGCGCGGACCAGCTCGGCGATGATCTGGTCCAGGTTGAGCTGCGCGGTGTCGACGAGGCGGGCGCCGGGCGGGCATTCGTCGAGCAGTTCGCGCGGCACCAGGCTGCCGGCGTAGAGGCAGACCTCGGCGCGGGCCAGGAGGCGCTGGCCGCGCAGGGTGATCAGGTCGGCGGCGCCGGGGCCGGCTCCGATGAAGTGGACGGTCACGACGCGTTCTCCTGAGGGGTGTTGGGCTTGACGGCGGACCACTGGGTGACCGGCATGGCCTGCCGCCACCCGGTGAAGCCGCCCACCGGGACGGCGTGCGCGACGGCGAGTTTGACGAGCTCCCCGCCGTGGCGCCGGTACCACTCGGTGAGCAGCGCCTCGGATTCCAGCGTCACGGTGTTGGCGACCAGTCGGCCGCCCGGTCGCAGGGCGGCCCAGCAACTGTCCAGCAGGCCGGTCGCGGTGAGGCCGCCGCCGATGAACACGGCGTCGGGGGTGGGGAGTTCGGCGAGCGCGGCGGGGGCCGGGCCGGTCACCACGCGCAGTCGTGGCACGCCCAGGGCGGCGGCGTTGCGGGCGATCCGCTCAGCCCGCACCGGGTCGCGTTCGATGCTGACGGCCTGGCAGTCGCGGTGCGCGCGCAGCCACTCGACGGCGATCGAGCCGGAGCCGCCGCCGACGTCCCAGAGCAGTTCGCCGGGGGAGGGGGCGAGGGCGGCGAGGGTGGCGGCGCGCACGTGCCGCTTGGTGAGCTGGCCGTCGCTCTCGTAGGCGGCGTCGGGCAGGCCGGGGACGAGCGAGCTGCGGGGGCCGTCGCCGAGGTCGACCGCGATGATGTTCAGCGGGTCGCCGGGCGGGTGCGGCCAGCCGTCGGCGGTGCCGTCGAGCTGTCGTTCGGCCGGGCCGCCGAGCTGTTCGAGCACCCGCAGGCGGGCGGCGCCGTAGCCGCGCGCGGTGAGCAGCGCGGCGACGGCGGCCGGGGTGGCGGCGTCGGCGCTCAGAACGAGCAGGCGGCGGCCGGGGTTCACGGCCAGGGCGAGGGTGTCCAGCGGGCGGCCGACCAGGCTGACCACCTCGGTGGACTCCAGCGGCCAGCCGAGTCGGGCGCAGGCGTGGGAGACGGAGGAGGGGTGCGGCAGGACGCGCAGCCGCCCGGCGCCGACCGTCTCGGCGAGGGTGCGGCCGATGCCGTAGAACATCGGGTCGCCGCTGGCCAGGACGGCGACCCGGCGGTCCGCGTGCGCGGCGAACAGCCCGGGGACGGCCGGGCGCAGGGGGGACGGCCACGGGACGCGCTCGGCGGCGACCTCGTCGCGGGGGAGGAGGTCCAACTGCCGGGGGCCGCCGACGACCACCTCGGCTGCCCGCAGGGCGGTCCGGCCGGCGGTGGAGAGGCCGGGCCAGCCGTCGGCCCCGATCCCGACGACGGTGATCGGGGATGGCAGCTCGGGCACCGGGTGGCTCCTTGTCGTTCGGCGGGCGCCGTGAGTAGGGAAAATGACTGTCGGGGCAGCCTACCTGGCGGTATCCGGCCGGTCGTCTCCCGCCCGTCCCCCGCTACCGGTCCGTCCAGTCCCCGGAGTCGATCACCGCGGGCCGCTCCCGCAGCCGGCTCTCGATGGCGGGCCCGGCGAAGTACACCCAGGCCTCCCGCAGCTCGCCCGCCGCCGTCCGCACCGGCAGCCGCCGCCGTACGTACAGGCCGGTTCCGTCCGCCCGGCAGTCCTCCAGCCGGTCCAGCGCCGCGAGCGCTCCGGCGTACGCGCCGGGCCGTACGGTGATCAGCTCGCCCACGATCCGGCGTCCGGGCGACGCGTCCGGCACCGCGTACGGGTACCCGGGGCCGTCGTGCAGCGTGGCGCCGTCCAGCACGGCCGGGCGGACGTCGGCGCAGCGTCCGGCCAGGTGGGCGGCGTGGTTGCGGCCGCCGCTGCGCAGGGTGCCGTAGACGAAGAACGGCAGGGCCTCCTCGGACACGGGTTCGACCTCTCGGCTCGGGGGAGCGCCCACGGTACGTCCTCGCGCCCGCGCCGCGATAGCGCCCCGCGCCCCGTGCCCCGCGCGCCCCGCCGCACCCCGCGCGTCCGCCGGGTGGTGGGTGTCAGACGGCGTCCGGGGCGGTCCGCGCGTAGGTGAGGACGACGTTGCCGCGCTCGAAGACGCGGCTGTCGGTGAGCGTGAAGGCGCGGGGCTCGAACTCCGCGCGGAACAGCGGGATGCCCGATCCGACCACCACCGGGTACTGCTTGATGATCAACTCGTCGATCTCGGGCAGCAGCTGGCCGGCCAGGTCGGCGCCGCCGCAGAGCCAGATGTCGAGCCCGTCCTGCTGCTTCAGTCGGCGGACCAGGGCCACCGGGTCCTCGGCGGTGACCTCCACCGCCGGGTCCGGGCCGGCACCGAGGGTGCGGGAGACCACGATCTGCCGCAGGTGGGCGTAGGGGCTGGTGAGGCCCACGGCCAGCCCCGGTGCGTAGGTGCCACGGCCCATGACGACGGTGTCGAAGCGCTTGTTGGGCGCCTCCGCGATGCCGAACGCCGCGCGGCCGGGGGTGGGGATGGTCTCCGGGTACTCGGCGAAGAGCGTCGAGGTGTAGTCCTCGGTGAGGAACGGCGCGAAGAAGTCGAAGCTGTCGTCCGGGCCGGCGATGAAGCCGTCGATGGTGGCGCCGATGAAGTAGCTGAGCTTGCGCATGCAGGTCCTTTGGGGGTCGGGAAGCGGCGCGGGCCGTGCGGCCCGTCGCCTAACCACTCCGACTATAGTACTCCAGTCATAGTGGTTGCCAAGGCGTTTCAGGCCCGGGCGCCCCGACCTCCGGAAACCCCGCGAGAGAGAATCGGCCCATGGTCCAGAACCCCGCCCGCCGCACCGCCCTCGCCGACGCCGCCATCGAGGTCCTCGCCCGCGACGGCGCCCGCGGCCTCACCTTCCGCGCGGTCGACGTGCAGGCCGGCGTCCCCAACGGCACGGCCTCCAACTACTTCGCCAACCGCGACCACCTGCTCCACCAGACCGCCCGGCACATCCACCACCGGCTCACCCCGGACCCGGCCGTCATCGCCGACCTGCTGCGGGCCCCGCGTGACCGCGCCCTGGTCACCGCCCTGATGCACGACCTGATCCGCCGCATCTCCGCTGACCGGGCCGGCTACCTCGCGATGCTCGAACTGCGCCTGGAGGCCACCCGCCGCCCCGGCCTGCGGGCCCAGCTCACCGGCACCATCCGCGAACAGCTGGAGGCCAACGTCGCCTACCACCTCGACGGAGGGCTGCCCGGCGACCGCGAGACCGTCCTCGTCCTCTACCTCGCGATGACCGGCCTGATCGTCGAACACCTCACCCTGCCCGAGGTGTTGGGCACCGACACCCTGCCCGCCCTGATCGACACCATCGTCGAGCGCATCGTCCCCGCCACCTGACCCCGCCGGCCTCGCGTTCCGGCGGGCGGGAGGGCGGCTGTGCCGGAGGGGGTGTCAGAAGGTGTGCGGGGGCTTGCCCGTCCACCAGTTGCCGGGGGCGTCGGGGTCGCGGCTGGTCCAGAACTCGATGATCGCGCCGGTGAACTCGGCTGCGGAGAGGGTGCCGTCGCCGTCGCGGTCGAGGTGGCGGAAGGCCTCGTCGGCGTCGTCGCGGGAGAGGTCGGCGAAGTGGCCGCGCTGGAAGACGAAGAACTCGCCGGCGTCGACCGTTCCGCTGCGGTCGGTGTCGGCGACGGCGAGGAAGGCGTCGGCGAGTGCGCCGAAGCTGGTCCGCGCGCCCTCGGGGTCGTCGGCGAGGGCGCCGGTCGAGCGGACGAACTGTTCGCGGGTGATCGCCTCGGTGCCGGCGGGCAGGTGGGCGAGGTGCAGGTCGTGCCAGACCGTCAGGTACGCGCGGACGATGACGGCCTCGGCCTCCGAGCCCTCCTGGTGGCCGAGCGAGCGGGCGACGGCGATGCCCATGAGGACGTGGTCCCGTTCGGTGAGGAGCCCGTCGCCGTCGGCGTCGAGGTGGTCGAACCCGTGGTTGATCTTTGCTGTGAGCAGGTCGTCCGACAATGTGCCCCCTCGGTTGGCGATCACTACGACACGTCGCCAGCACGCTAGTGCCTTCAGTCGCGCTCGCGCAGCAGAACGACGGGCGAACGTCCACGCGGGCGACTCGAAGGCAGGGCCGCTAGCCGTCCTGGTGATCGGCCCAGACGTACGCCTCGGGGAGCAGGCTGAGGATGGGCAGGGCGAGCAGCTCCGTCCCCCGCTTGACGATGACCTCGACCGTCGGGAAGTAGTCGAGCAGCACCTGCCGGCAGCGGCCGCACGGCGGCACGACGCCCCGGTCCTGGTCGCCGACCGCGACGATCGTGGTGAGGTCGTACGCGCCCTGGCCGGCGGCCGCGCCGATCAGGACGAGCTCCGCGCACGGGCCGCCGGTGAAGTGGTAGGCGTTCACGGCCGTGACGATCCGCCCGTCGGCGTTGCGTCCGGCGGCCGCGACGGTGTGGTTGTCTCCCCGGCAGTAGCGCCGGGCCACCGCCCGGGCGGCCTCGACGAGCTCGTGGTCGACGGCTGCGCGGTCTCCTGCGGAGTCGGATTGATCGCTGGCGGACATATTCGCTGGGGCTCCTTGATCGCACATGACAGGCTTCGAGCATGGACCGACTGCCCCTGATCGTGCCAACGCTTTACGCCGGCCCCTTCCTCCTCCGCCCCTGGCGCCTCACCGACCTCGCCGTGGTCCGGGAGGCGGGCACCGACCCGTACATCCCGCTGGTCACCACCGTCCCGCCCGCCTCCGCCGGGTACGACGACGAGGCCGACCGGGCGTTCGTCGAACGGCAGTGGGCGAGGGCGGCGGACGGCACCGGTTACTCCTTCACGGTGGCGTCGCGGCCCGACGACCGGGCGGTCGGCTTCGTCGGGCTGTTCCCGCAGGCCGACGGCCGGGCCTCCATCGGTTACTGGACGGCCCTCTCGGCGCGCGGCCGCGCGGTGGCCGGGCACGCGCTGCGGACGGTCGCGGCCTGGGCGCTGGACGACCTCGGCCTCGCCCGGCTGGAGCTGTACATCGAACCCTGGAACACCGCGTCCCTCCGGACCGCCGAGCGGACCGGCTTCCGGCACGAGGGCCTGCTGCGCAGCCACCGCACCGTCGGCGACGAGCGCCGCGACATGCACCTCTACGCGCTCCTCCCCACCGACCCCCGCGAGACCACCGACCCCCGCGAGACCACCGACCCCCGCGAGGCCACGCCCGACCGCACGGCCACGGCCAGTCCCGTCGCGGCCGCCGACCCCCGCGAGGACCGGCCCCAGCGCTAGTGCACCGCCGCCAGCAGCTCCCGGGTGTACTCGGTGTGCGGCGCGCTGAACAGGCGGTCGCGGTCGGTGGACTCGACCAGCCGGCCCCGGTGCATCACGGCCACCCGGTCGCAGAAGTGCCGCACCACGGCGAGGTCGTGCGAGACGAACAGGAAGGCGACGCCGAGGCGTTCGCGCAGCTCCATCAGCAGGTTGAGCACCTGCGCCTGGACCGAGACGTCGAGGGCCGACACCGGTTCGTCCGCGATGATCAGGCGCGGCTGCGGGGCGAGGGCCCGCGCGATGCCGATCCGCTGGCGCTGTCCGCCGGAGAACTCGTGCGGGTAGCGGTCCAGGTGGGCGGCGGGCAGCCCGACCTGGTCCAGCAGTTCGGCCGAGCGCTCCCGCCGCTGCGCCGCGTCGAGCGAGGTGTGCAGGCGCAGCGGGGTGTCGAGGGTCTGGGCGACGGTGCGGCGCGGGTTGAGGGAGGCGTAAGGGTCCTGGAAGACCAGCTGGATCTCCCGGCTGAGCCGGCGCCGCAGCTCCCGGCCCGGGCGGGTGACGTCCTGGCCGTCGTACAACACCGTTCCCGAGGTGGGCTGTTGGAGGCCGGCCAGGACGCGGGCGGTGGTGGACTTGCCGGAGCCGGACTCGCCGACCAGTCCGAGCGTCTCGCCGGGGGCGATCCGCAGTCCCACGCCCTCCACCGCCCGGACGGGCTCGGCGCGCAGGCTGGGGAGGCGGCGCCGCCCGGGGAAGTGGACGGCGAGGTCCGCCACCTCGACGAGCCAGCGCTCGGGGTGCCCGACCGTCCGGGGCGCGAATTCGGCGGTTGGTGACGGATCGTCAACTGTCGGCAGCGGTGAGCCGGGTACGGAGTCCAGGGTGAGCGCCGCCCCGACCAGTGCGCGGGTGTACGGCTCGCGCGGCGCGGCCAGCAGCTCGGCGGTCGGCGCGGACTCCACCTCGACGCCGCCGCGCAGCACGAGCGTGCGGTCCGTCGTCCCGGCGACCACGCCGAGGTCGTGGCTGACCAGCAGCACCGCCGTGCCGTGCTCGCGCTGCAACTCACCGAGCAGGTCGAGGACTTGCCGCTGCACCCGGGAGTCCAGGGCGGTGGTGGGCTCGTCGGCGATCAGCACCTGAGGGTCGTTCATCAGCGCCATGGCGATCATCACCCGCTGGCGCATCCCGCCGGAGAACTGGTGCGGGAAGTCGCGCACCCGGGCGGCCGGTATGCCGACCCGGTCGAGCATTTCGGCGGCCCGTCGGCGGGCCTCGGTGCGGCCGGCGCCGGGGTGGTGCAGCCGGTACATCTCGGCGAGTTGGGCGCCGACGCCGTGGAAGGGGCTGAGCGAGGTGAGCGCGTCCTGGAAGACCAGCGCGGCCCGGCCGCCCCGGACCGGGCGCAGCGCGGACTCGGTCGCGCCCACCAACTCCTGCCCGCCCAGCCGGATCGAGCCGGTGACGGTGGTGGTGCGCGGGTCGTGCAGGCCGAGGACGGCGAGGCCGGTGGCCGACTTGCCGGAGCCCGACTCGCCGACCAGGCCGAGGACTTCACCGGCGGCGAGGTCGAAGGAGAGCCCCCGGACGGCGGTCACGGGAGCGCCGCCGCGCGGGTCGGCGAAGGTGACGGTCAGATCGCGAACGCTCAGCACGGGCTCTGCGCCAGGCGCGGCAGCAGTCCCAGGCGCGGCCTCCGACGCGGCTCCGGGCGCGGCCCCGGCGACGGCCCCGGACACGGATTCAACAGTGGACGTCATCGAACGGCTCCAGTCAGCTCAGGCGGATTCGCGGGTCGAGCCAGGCCACCACCAGGTCGGCCAGCGCGACGAACAGCACCACGAAGCAGGCGGCCAGCAGCACCGCGCCGACCACTGCGGGCAGGTCCTGCCCGGACACCGCCTGGGCGGCGAACCGCCCGACCCCGTTCAGTCCGAACACCGTCTCGGTGATGACCGCCCCGCCGAGCAGCACCCCGGCCTCCAGGCCGAGCAGTTGCACCAGCGGCCCGGCGGCGCCGCGCGAGGTGTACTTGAGGTGGGCGCGCAGCCGGCCGAGGCCCTTGCCGCGCGCGGTGCGGACGTACTCCTCGTTCATCGTCTCCAGCAGCTGGGAGCGGGAAAGCCGGGCGAACACGGCGGAGTTGACGAAGCCGAGGACGAGCCAGGGGAGCAGCAGCCCGCCCGCCCAGGCCGCGAGGTCCTCGGTCGGCGGGGTGTAGGAGGGCAGCGGCAGCAGGCCGGTGGAGTAGACCAGTGCCCACTGGGCGACGTATCCGAGGAAGTAGATCTGCACGCTGGCGCCGACGAGGGTGAAGCCGGAGAGCAACCGGTCGGTGCGGCCGCCGTGCCGTAGCGCGGAGACGAACCCGGTGCCGAGGCCGAGCACCAGCAGGACGGCGAGGGCGCCGGCGGTGAGCGAGAAGGTGACCGGCAGGTGGTCGGCCAGGGCCTCGGTGACGGGCTGGTGCAGCCGGTAGGAGTAGCCGAGGCAGGGGGCGTCGCAGTGGATGACCGAGCCGTCCACGTCGCTGATGTCGCGCCCGGCGACGACCCCGGTGAGGTAGTCGGTGTACTGGGTGAGCAGCGGCTGGTCCAGGCCCATGCTCTGGCGCACCGCCGCGACTTGGCCGCTGTCGCAGCGCGGGCCGCAGGCGGCGCGGGCCGGGTCGGCGGGCGCGGCGTAGAAGAGGGCGAAGGCGGCGGCGGAGACCGCGACCAGGACGGCGAGGGCCTGGAGGGTCCGCCGCAGGGCGAAGGAGAGCATGGCCGGTCCGGGGTCGACGGGACAAGGAGGCGTACGCGGGGCAGAACTACGCGGGGCAGGACTACGTGCAGCAGGACTACGCGGAGCACGCGGGGAGTTCAGGGGCCCGCCCCCGCACCGACCGGCGCGGGGGCGGGTACGGCGGTCAGGACTTCAGGTACAGCCAGGCCAGGCTGACGGTGCCGTAGATGGGGTGGATGAACGCCCCGCCGACGTTGGAGCCGCGCACCTGGTTGACGTTCGCGTAGACGAACGGCAGCACCGGGACGTCCTGCATCACGGTCTTCTCCAGCGCGTACAGCTCCTTGGCCTTGGCGCGCGGCTCGCCGATCTGGTTGATCCGGTCGATCTCCTTGTCCACCGCCGGGTTGCGGTAGCGCGCGGAGTTGAGGTCGCTGCCGGCGCGGCCGTCGAAGGAGAACGGGATCAGCGTGGACGGGGTCGGCCAGTCGACGGAGGAGGTCTCCTCGAACAGGTCGTACGGGGAGTCGGCGCGGTGCACCTCGTCCAGGAACGCCTTGGGGTCGATCGGCTTGGGCACGATGGTGATGCCCGACTTGGCGAAGCCGTCCACCAGCACCTGCGCGGTGCGCTGCCCGTCCGGGGTGTTCTTGTACCCGTAGGTCAGGCTCGTCGGCGCCTGCTTGGCCTTGGCGAGCGCGGCCTTGGCGGCCTCGGGGTCGCCTTCGGGCTTGACCGGGTAGAGGTCGTACTTCTCCCAGTCGATCAGCGCCGGCGAGCTGAGCGTGGTGGCGAGTTCGCCGATCCGGGAGCCGCCCTGGACCTGGCGGGCCTGCTGGCGGGGGTAGCCGAGGTGCAGGGCCTTGCGGACCTCGACGTCCGGCACCCGCTCGTTGTTGATCACCAGCTGGGTGACGAAGGCGCCCTGGCGTCCGGAGACGACCAGGTCCTTGGCCTTCGGGTCGGTGTCGGCGGTCTGGTACAGCTCGGGGGAGAGCACGTCGGAGGCGGTGGTGGCGCTGGCGCCGCCGTCGCGCCCGGACAGGATCTCCTGGTTGATGTTGAGCGCCTCCTTGCCGAACGTGAAGACGAACTTGTCCGGGTACTGGCTGCGGATCGGGTCGGTCTCGGCCTTCCAGGCGGGGTTGCGCTCCAGCACCATGCGGGTGTTCTGGACGTGCTCGACGATCCGGTAGGGGCCGGTGGCGAACGGCTGCCGGTCGTAGTCCGTCCCGGTGTCCTTGTCCCGGCGCACCGGCGAGGACGAGGACTGCGCGGCCATGTACGGGACGTCGGCCTGCGGCTGCGGGAAGTGGAAGACGATGGTGTGCTCGTCGGGCGTCTCGATCGCGGCCAGGTCGCCGTCCTGCGGGCCGGAGTACTTGGCGCGCGCCGCCTCGTAGCTGGCCTCGCCGGTGAGCCACTGCGGCCAGTACGGCGGGCCGACCTCGTAGCCCTTGCCGAAGCTGCGCTCGATGCCGTACTTGACGTCCTGGGCGGTGATCGGCTTGCCGTCCTCCCAGGCCACGCCGTCCTTGAGCCTGTACGTCCAGGTGCGCCCGCCGTCGCCGGAGGTGCCGGTGTCGGTCGCCAGGTCGCCGACCAGCTTGGCCTTGCCGTCGACTACCTGGTACTGCGTCAGCTGGCGGCCCCAGAGCAGCGAGGCGTTGTACGTCGCGCCCGCGTAGACCTTCTGCGGGTCGAGGTGGCGGAACTCGACGCTGTTGTACACGTTCACGGTGCCGCCCACGCGGGCGCCGGCGACGGCGGGGGCCGGGCCCGCGCTCTCCTTCTCGCCGCCGAGCGCGGCGGTCAGCGGGGACGTCTCCTTGGCGGCCGCCCCGGCGGGCGCCGGGCCGGTGCCCGCGCCGGCCGAGCAGGCGGTCGCCAGCAGGGCGGTGGCGACGACGGCGAGGGACGGTCTGGTCCAGCGCATGGCGAATCTCTCCTTGCCCCGGGAGTCGGGGCGGTCGGGGCGGGCTCGGGGTGATGGACGGAGGAGTGCGGGGCTCAGCGGGCGGCGCGCGGGTCCAGGGCGTCCCGGACGGCGTCGCCGAGCAGGTTGAAGGCGAGCACGAAGAGCAGCAGCGCGACGCCGGGGAAGACCATGTAGGTCGGGTCGGCCTGGAAGACCTCGGAGCCGCGGGAGATCATCCGCCCCCAGTCCGGGATCGGCTCCGTGATGCCGACGCCGAGGAAGGACAGCACCGCTTCGGAGGCGACGAAGGTCGGCACCGCCATGGTGGCGTGCACCAGCAGCTGCGAGCGGACGTTCGGCAGCAGTTCGTGGACGACGACATGGAATCGGCCGGCGCCCTGGGCCCGGGCGGACTGCACGAAATCCCTTTCCCGGAGCGACCGGACGGTGGCTCGCAGGGAAAGCGCGAGCGGAATCCAGCCGAACGCGGAGAAGACCAGGATCAGCACCAGGAACTGCATCCACTCCGGTTCCGCGGCGCCCGGATCGACCAGCCGGGACTGGATGACGGGGCTCAGCGCGAGGAGCAGGAGCAGGGTCGGAAAGGCCAGCAGCACATTGGCCAGGAAGCCGAACAGCCGGTCGGCGATCCCGCCGAGGTAGCCGACCGCGACCCCGGCCAGCACGCCGAGCGTGGTGGTCACGGCGGCGGAGGCGAAGGCGATCAGCAGCGAGGTGCGGATGCCGTAGAGCAGCTGGGTCAGGACGTCCCGGCCGAGCCCCGGCTCCAGGCCGAACCAGAAGTCGCCCGAGATGCCGCCGTTCGGCAGGACGGGCAGGCCGCTGTCGCTGAGCAGGCCGGGGGAGTTCTGGCCGTAGTGCTCGACCGGGTTCTTCCCGTACAGGGCGGCGATCAGCGGGGCGGCGAGGGCGAGCAGCAGGAAGAGCAGGACGACGGCGAGGGCGGCGGCGCCGACCCGGTCGCGCAGGAGCCGGCCGAGCAGTCTCGGCGCGGCGGGTGCGGGGACGGAGCCCGCTGCTGTTTCGACCACGGCCATGAGAGGCGTACTCCCCGAATTCTCCGCCGCCCTGTGGGTGAGGGTGCGCTGGTGTGCATTTCCGAACCGGCCCCCGGGGGTTTCCCGTCGGCCGTTCGAGCGCCATCAGACCGGATCTTCGGGAGCTCCGCAAATCACCTCCGGCGGTTTTCCCCGGCATTGTTTCGGCGCGTATTGCGGCTTCATTCGGCGTCATTGTGCCGCAATACCGGCGTTGCAAAAGAACGGACATCGATGGGCGAAACGGGCGTGCCGTCCCGAATCCTGAGATCTCCGCCACATCCCCCCGGGCATTGGTACGATCCCGGGGAGCCGCGACTGGCGCGCACGGATGGAACCGACCATCGGGAAGCGGCTCCGTGCACCCGCACGACAGTTGCCGAGCGCCTGGGCCGTCCGTACTCGTCCGTGCACCACGAGGAGACCGCCTTGGCCACCCCGCACACCCCGCACACCCCTCATGTCGTCGAGGCCGCCCAGGCCCCGCACACCGCCGCCGGCGCGGCCGCCGACACCGCCTTCCGCAGCGCCCTCGACGTGGTCGCCGGCGTGGAGCCGCGGATCGCCGCCGCCATCGGCCAGGAGCTGGAGGACCAGCGCGCCTCGCTCAAGCTGATCGCCAGCGAGAACTACGCCTCCCCGGCCGTCCTGCTCGCCATGGGCAACTGGCTCAGCGACAAGTACGCCGAGGGCACCGCGGGCCGGCGCTTCTACGCGGGCTGCCGCAACGTCGACACCGTCGAGACCATCGCCGCCGAGCACGCCCGGGCCCTGTTCGGCGCCGACCACGCCTACGTCCAGCCGCACTCCGGCATCGACGCCAACCTCACCGCCTTCTGGGCCGTCCTCTCCCAGCGGGTGGAGAGCCCGGCACTGGAGCGGGCCAGGGTCCGGGGCGTCAACGACCTCACCGAGCAGGACTGGGCGCAGCTGCGCCAGTCGCTCGGCAACCAGCGGATGCTCGGCATGTCCCTGGACGCCGGGGGCCACCTCACCCACGGCTTCCGGCCCAACATCTCGGGCAAGATGTTCGACCAGCGCAGCTACGGCACCGACCCGGCCACCGGCCTGATCGACTACGACGCGCTGCGCGAGACCGCCCGGGAGTTCCGCCCGCTGATCCTGGTCGCCGGCTACTCCGCCTACCCGCGACTGGTCGACTTCCGGCGGATGCGCGAGATCGCGGACGAGGTCGGCGCGACCCTCATGGTCGACATGGCGCACTTCGCCGGCCTGGTCGCGGGCAAGGTGCTGACCGGCGACCACGACCCCGTCCAGCACGCCCAGATCGTCACCACGACCACCCACAAGTCGCTGCGCGGCCCGCGCGGCGGCATGGTGCTGTGCGACACCGAGCTGGCCGAACACGTCGACCGCGGCTGCCCGTTGGTGCTCGGCGGACCGCTCTCGCACGTCATGGCCGCCAAGGCGGTCGCCTTCGCCGAGGCCCGCCGGCCCGAGTTCCGGACCTACGCCCGCGCCGTCGTGGACAACGCCCGGGCGCTCGCCGAGGGCCTGCTGCGCCGCGGCGGCCGGCTGGTCACCGGCGGCACCGACAACCACCTCGTCCTCGCCGACGTCTCCGGCTACGGACTGACGGGCCGTCAGGCAGAGGCGGCGCTGCTCGACTCGGGCGTCGTCACCAACCGCAACTCCGTCCCGCAGGACCCGAACGGCGCCTGGTACACCTCGGGCGTGCGCCTCGGCACCCCGGCGCTCACCACCCGCGGCCTCGGCACCGCCGAGATGGACGAGATCGCCGCCCTGATCGACACCGTGCTGCGCGCCACCACCCCGACCACCACCGCGGGCGGCGCCCCCTCCAAGGCCCAGTACCGCCTCGACGACGCCGTGCGCGACGGCGTCGCCAAGCGCGCCGCCGACCTCCTCGCCCCCTTCCCCCTCTACCCGGGCGTCGACCTCACCTGACCGGTCTCACCCGACCGGTCTCACCTGACCGGTCTCACCTGACCGGTCTCACCTGACCGGTCTCACCCGACCGGCCTCACCCGACCGGCCTCACCCGACCGGTCCCGGACCGACCGGTCCCGGACCGACCGTCCTCGATGCCCGAACCCCCGGGCCCGCCGCCCCACGTGCGGCGGGCCCGGAGCCGGTGCCGATGCCGCGGCCGGCGCCCCTCCCGGTCGCGAGGTCAGTACTGCAGCGACTTGTACTGGAGGAACTCCTCCAGGCCGTGGCGGCCCAGTTCACGGCCGAGGCCGGAGCTCTTGTAGCCGCCGAACGGCGCGAGCGGGTTGAAGCGGCCGCCGTTGAGGTCGACCTGACCGGTGTCGATGCGGCGGGCGAAGGCGGCGGCGGTGTCGGTGTCCGTGGCCCAGACGCCGCCGGCCAGGCCGTACTCGGTGGCGTTGGCGAGTTCGGCGGCGTGGTCCTCGTCCCGGTAGGGGAGGACCACCAGGACGGGGCCGAACACCTCCTCTCGGGCGATCGCCATGTCCTCCGTGACGTCGGCGAGCACGGTCGGGTGGACGTAGTAGCCGGCGGGCAGGCCCGGGACGGGCTCCGCGCCGCCGACGACCAGCCGGGCGCCCGCGGCGAGCGCGCCCTCGACGTAACCGCGCACCCTGGCCAGCTGCTTGGCGTTGACCAGCGGGCCGATCCGGGTCTGCGGGTCGGTCGGATCGCCCGGGGCGTACTTGGCGGCGGCCTTCGCGGCCGTCGCGACGGCCTCCTCGTACTGGTCCTGGTGCACCAGCAGGCGGGTCCACGCGCTGCACGTCTGGCCCGAGTTGGCGAAGACGTTGGCGACGTTGACGTTGACCGCCCGGGCCAGGTCCGCGCCCGGCAGCACCACGTTGGCGGACTTGCCGCCGAGTTCCAGGGCGACCCGCTTCAGGCCCCGGCCCGCCGTCCCGGCGACCTGCCGGCCGACGGCGGTGGATCCGGTGAACGAGACCATGTCCACGTCCGGATGGGCGGCGAGCGCCGCACCCGCCACCGCGCCCGTGCCGGTCACCAGGTTGAACGTGCCCGCGGGGAAGCCCGCGTCGTGCACCAGCCGGGCGAACAGCCGGGCCACCAGCGGGGTGTCCTCGGCGGGCTTGAGCACCACCGGGCAGCCGGCCGCCAGGGCCGGGACGGCCTTGGCGACGATCTGGTGCAGCGGGTAGTTCCACGGCGTGATCGCCGCGACCACCCCGGCGGGCTCGGCGAGCACCACCGAGTTGCCGATCCGTTCCTCGAAGGGGTACTCCGCGAGCAGTGTCAGGTAGGTGTTCGCCACGGTGAGCGGCGCTCCGGCGTGCACGGCGGCGGCGAAGCCGACCGGGGCGCCGAGTTCGGCGACCACGGTGGCGGTGATCTCCTCCTGGGCGGCGGCGATTCCGTCCCGCAACCGGGTCAGCAGGGCGAGCCGGTCCGCGCGGGCGGTCGTCGCCCAGCCGCGGGCCGCCCGGCGGGCCGCGGCGACCGCGGCGTCGACGTCGGCGGGCCCGCCGGCCGGCACGGCGGCGAGCACCTGCTCGGTCGCCGGGTTCAGCACCTCGATCGACCCGGCGTCGTCCAGGGAGGGCCGCCAGGCGCCGTCGATGTACTGGTCGCCGTACTCCGCGTACTGCTGCACCGAGTGTCCTCTCATTCGATCGGCCGTTTGGCTGACAGTGCTAGTCGCTGACAGTGCTAGTCAAAGGCCCAGTCAAGGCGGCCCGGGCGGCCGCGCGCAAGAGCCAATCCGGTCCGGTGGGCCGGCGGGTTACCCCGGGGCGAACCGCGCGGTGCACTCGTCGGACGGCTCGATCCCCGCGCCCGCGCGCCGCTCGTCCGGCCGCTGCGGGTCCTCGCCCGGCCAGGGCACCGGGCGGCCGCCCCCACCGCCTCCGCCGTCAGTTCCACCGCCCGCCGCCGGACGTCCAGTTGACGACCGGCGTGCGCGCGGCCGGCCGCGCCGTGGTCCGCCGTCGAGGGGCGCCGGACGAACCGTCCCGAAGGCTCCGCGTTCACCCTCGGGCAGCGAAACGACGGTCCGCGAAACTCATTGCGCGAAAAGCTCCTCACACGTGCGGGTGCCGCTGTAGATTGCAGCGAACTCAGCTGTGAGGCACTACTGTTGCCAATGGTTCGTAGTGGTTTGTAGTGGTTCGTAGTGGCGCGCACGGTCCAGGACCTGCGTGGCCCACGGTCGGGGCGGGGGTTGCCACCGGGCTGAGGTCTGGCTCAAATCCGCAGGTCATCCGTACCGCATAAGGAGCATCCCGTGACCGATGCCGCGCTGAAGGACGAGTCGCAACGGCCTGCCGAACCGGCCGTGCTGGACGACGTTCCGGGCTGGTTCTGGGACCATGACCGGCACTCGTTCGACTGGTTCATGGGGCGGCAGGAGAAGACCGGGGTCACCGGCGACCTGCTGGAGATGGGTGCGTACCTGGGCCGCAGCGCGATCGTGATCGGCGAGCACCTCCAGCCCGGCGAGTCCTTCACCATCTGTGACCTCTTCGACTCGGAGGCGCCGGACGACGAGAACGCGGCCGAGATGGACACCTCCTACCGGAAGTCGCTGACCCGCTCGGCCTTCGAGGTCAACTACCTCGCCTTCCACGAGGAACTGCCGGAGATAATCCAGGCCCCGACCTCCGCCCTGGCCGGCGGGCGGATCGCGGCGGGCACGTACCGCTTCATCCACATCGACGCCTCGCACCTGTACGAGCACGTCGTGGGCGACCTCCAGGTGGCCCGGATCGCGCTCCAGGACCAGGGTGTCGTCGTCCTGGACGACTACCGCTCGCAGCACACCCCGGGCGTGGCCGCCGCGACCTGGGGCGCGGTCTTCAACCACGGGCTCAAGCCGATCATGTTGACCGAGTGCAAGTTCTACGGCACCTGGGGGGATCCGGAGCCGTTCCAGCGCGACCTGCTCGACCGGGTGGACCTCGCCGAGGGCTGTTACCTCAGCTCCGAGACCTTGAACGGTCAGCAGGTGCTCCGGATGACCGGCAGCTCGGACGGGATCGACGCGTTCCGCCCCTCCCGCCACCACCGGCGGCTGACCTCCGAGGCGGCCCGGAACGAGGCCTCGCAGTCCCGCCGGGCCGCCCAGGAGGCCCAGGAGGAGGCCGCCCGCGACCTCGCCGCCCGCCGGGCCCGCGCCGCCGAACTGCGCCGCCCGGCCAACGTCGCCAAGCGCGCCGCCCGCGACCTGCTCCCCCCGGTCGTCACCGCCGTCATCCGCCGCGCCCGCCGCGGCTGACGGCCGCCCGCCGACGGCCGACGGGGCCGACCGGCACCCGGCACCCCGCCCCGCCCGGTCCCATCCCGCCCCCGTCAACGCCGAAGGGCCGGTCGAACTCGACCGGCCCTTCACCGTTGCGCGCTCCCTCAGGCCCGCGAGGCCTCCCGCGGCTCCTGCCCGGAGCTCGCAGGGCCGCCGTCGGCGCCCTCGCCGGCCGCGGCCTCCTCGGCCAGCTCGCGCCGGACGGCGGCCAGGGACGGGTTGGCCCAGGCGCTGGCGACGCCCCAGCGGTAGAAGGCCAGCGCGATGGCCGCGACGACCAGCAGGTCCCAGCCCTCGGGCAGGTAGCCCTGGCCGCCGAAGTCGGTGCTGCCGGCCCAGGAGACGCCGGCCATCACGAACAGGTAGGCGACCATCCAGGCGCCCGCCTTCAGGTGCGGCTTCAGCTCGGCCCACGGCTTGCGCAGCTCGTACCAGGCCCAGATCGGCAGACCGGCGGCCATCAGCAGGATGACCTTGCCGGTGAGCGGCCAGCGGGCCCAGTACAGGACCAGCGAGCCGAACACCATCGCCACGGGGGCGATGACCGGCATGGCCCGCAGCCGGACCGGCCGGGGCAGGTCCGGCGCGAGGCGGCGCAGCGCCATCACGGCGACCGGGCCGGTGACGTACGAGATCACGGTGGCGACCGAGACGATCTCGGCCAGCGAGCCCCAGCCGCGGAAGACCGCGAGGAACAGGAAGGCGACCACCAGGTTGAGCACCAGGGCCGGGCGCGGGATGCCGGTCTTGGCGTCGACCTTGCCGAAGATCTTCGGCAGGTGGCCGTTCTCCTGCACACCGTGGATCATGCGCGAGGTGGTGGCGGCGTAGATCATGCCGGTGCCGCTGGGGGAGACGAAGGCGTCCGCGTACAGCAGCAGGGCGAGCCAGTTGAGGCCCCAGACCATCGCGAGGTCGGCGAGCGGCGAGGTGTAGGCCAGGTTGCTCCAGCCGTGCGACAGGTCGGCGGCCGGGATGGCGCCGAGGAAGGCGATCTGCAGCGCGACGTAGATCACCAGGGCGATCAGGATCGAGCCGATGACGGCCTTGGGCAGCGACTTGCCGGGGTTGCGGGCCTCGCCGGCCAGGTTGAGCGGGGACTGGAAGCCGTTGAAGGCCCAGACGATGCCGGACACCGCGACGGCGGTGAACACGGCGCTCCAGCCGTTCGGCGCGAAGCCGCCGTGGTCGGTGAAGTGGGCGGTGTCGAAGTGGGCGAACAGCAGCGCGCCGGCGGTCAGGGTCGGGACGATGACCTTGAAGACGGTGATCGCCGTGTTGGTCTTGGCGAACATCGTGATGGCGAACCAGTTGAGGACGAAGTAGCCGACCAGCAGCACGCTGGCCAGTGCCACCCCGCTCAGGGTGAGTTCCTTGCCGTTGTACAACCCCTGTGCCCAGCCGAAGTGCCAGGAGCTCATGTACTGGACGGAGGCGGTGGCCTCGCCGGGGATGACCGAGACGATGGCGATCCAGTTGGCCCAGGCGGCGAGGTAGCCGGCCAGCGAGCCGTGCGAGTACTGGCCGTACCGGACCATGCCGCCGGCCTTGGGGAACATCGACCCGAGCTCGCTGTAGGTGAGCGCGATGGTCAGTGCCACCGCGGCCCCGATCACCCAGGCCAGGATCGACGCGGGGCCGGCCAGCCGGGCGGCGCGCTCGGCGCCGAAAAGCCACCCGGATCCGATGATGGATCCGAGCCCCACGGCGGTCAGGCTGATGGTGCCGAGCGATCGCCGGTAGTTCTGATGTGATGCCGTCGGAGACTCTGGCTCACTCAACGTATCGGTCCTCTCGCTCGGGGTTTCATCGGGTGGTGTCGTGGTTTTTATGCTGGTTTCCGGACAAACGGAGACAGCCTATGGGGCCAAAAGGGGCGAATACCTCAAGGGAAGCTCAAACCGTCCGATCGTTGCCATCTCGTGTCCGCTTTTCGGGTCACGACAGCCGCAACAGTCGCCTGGGTCACAGCGGTTGCGGGGGGTCGCGAGCGCAGCGGCGGCCACCCGGTCCGCGCGGAGAACCCGAGAGGAACCGAGAGGAACCGAGAGAACCCGCGAGAACCCGTGGACGGCGGCGGCGCGCCGGGAAAAAGAAATTCCCCGCGGGTTCCTTTCGGATCCCACGGGGAATTCGGTTGTGTCCGAGGGGGGACTTGAACCCCCACGCCCGATAAAGGGCACTAGCACCTCAAGCTAGCGCGTCTGCCATTCCGCCACCCGGACGGGGTGTGTGCTTCGGGGTTTTTCTCGCCCCCTCGGCGACAGAGAGAACATTACCAGGGTTCTGGAGTGCTTCTCACCTGCGTTTCCCCGGGTGGGGGGACGTCCGGGTCGGCAGGGGTGGTCGGACTGGCTGGGATGGGTCGCCATGGTGCGCGAACCCCGGCCGAAGCGGTGGCGAGCGCGAAGGAAACGGTCGACCCCGGCGGCGACGGCGGTCCGTTCCGGCCGGAAGCGGTCCGACACGGGCAAGTTGTCGACGGTGCCACGGTCCCGCCGGTGGCTCTCCTAGCCTCTGTGGATCGAGGGCGCCATGAGCGGAACGCCTGATTCCCGGGTCGCGGACACCCCCGGGTCGCGGACGAAGGGCGGCTGGACGTGGAGCAGATCAGCGGGGCGGCGAAGGCCGAGCCGAGACGCGCCGGGCCGGAGCGCGCACGCGCCGAGCCGAGACGCACCGGGCCGGAACGCGCACCCGCCGGGCCGGTCGAGGGCGTGTGGCGCTTCCCGGTGCCGGCCGAGGAGGCCTCGGTGCCGCTCACCCGGCACGCGGTCCGTGACCGCCTGCTGGCCCAGGGGATGGCCGGGGTGCGCTACCAGGAGCTGGTGGACGACGTGCTGCTGATCGTCTCGGAGCTGGTGAGCAACGCGGTGACGCACGCGGCGAAGCTGTCGCCGGAGGTGACGACCGAGCTGGCGGTCCGCCGGGGCTGGGTCCGGGTGTCGGTCGAGGACGGTGACCCGTACCGGCCGAAGGCGCTGGAGAGCGACACCGGGCGGACCGGCGGCCGCGGCCTGCTGCTGGTGAAGAGCGTGACGTTGCAGGCCGGCGGGGTGTGCGACGTGGAGCGGACGGGGGAGGGCGGCAAGGTCATCTGGGCCTCGCTGCCCGTCCCCCCGGAGACCGACGACTGAGCGCCGCGGGCCCGCCGACCGGTCCCGCCCGCCTACCAGTCCCGCCCGGCGATCTCCCGGATCCCCGGCAGCGCCGCCTCGAAGACCGTCTCGAACCACACCGAGAACGGCCGCTCGGCGCGCAGTTCCCGCAGTTCCTGCGCGGTCACGAAGGCGTGGTCGTCGACCTCGTCGGGGTTGGGCTCGACGGGCGCGGTCACCAGCCCGACGAACAGGTGGTTCCACTCCCGCTCGATCAGCCCGGAGGCCTCGTCCGGCAGGTCGTAACGGACCGTGCCCGCCTCGCAGAGCAGCGCCGGCGCGATGCCGAGCTCCTCGGCGGTGCGGCGGGCGGCGGCGACGAACGGCGGCTCGTCCGGGTACGGGTGGCCGCAGCAGGTGTTCGACCAGACGCCGGGGGAGTGGTACTTGCCGAGCGCCCGCCGCTGGAGCAGCAGCCGCCCCTGGCGGTCGAAGAGGAAGACCGAGAACGCGCGGTGCAGCCGGCCGGGCTGCTGGTGTGCCCAGAGCTTCTCGGCGGTTCCGGTGGTGACGCCCTCGTCGTCGACCAGTTCCAGCAGGATCTCGGGACCGGCGCCGGCGGTCCCGGTCGAGGCCCCCGGGGCGACCGTCACGTCCGTCTCGACGTCGAGACCGGTGTCGATCTCGGAGTCGAAGTGTGTCGGGTTGGTCGGCAGGCTCTGGGGCATGGGGCCTCTTTCGGGAGGGGGGAGCAACGGAAGCATCGGGGTACGTCCGGTACACCGGGTGCAGCGGACGCAGCGGGGGCACCGGCGCCGGCGTCGGGCTCCAGTCTGCCGTATGGGTGGCGGTGGGTACGGGTCCCACGCACAACCGGGCGGATCATGACCATCGGCAGGTCGATTCCGGGCAGAGATGGGCCCGATACGTTCCCGGAGGGGTCATCGGAATAGCAGGGCTGTTCGGTATCCGTTCCCATCGCGTTCGATGGCCGCCTCGCCTGCGCGTTCGATCACCGCATCGCCACCCTCCCGTCACCTCGCAGCCCCCGGCCGCGTTCGGGCCGACCGCCCGGGTCGCCTACCATCGCTTACGGCACGGTGCCCGCACTCGCGGCGGCACCGGCGCGCCGATTCGCGGCCCGGCCGGACGGAAAGCCGGTGCCCCAGCACCCCGCGCGCACCGCCCCGCGCACCGCACGACGGATCAGGAGACCCCGCATGATCGGCCTCGTTCTGGCAGCCGGCGCCGGCCGCCGGCTGCGCCCGTACACCGACACCCTGCCCAAGGCTCTGGTGCCGGTCGACGGGGAGCGGACCGTGCTGGACCTCACCCTCGGCAACTTCGCCGAGGTCGGCATCCGCGAGGCGGCGATCGTCGTCGGCTACCGCAAGGAAGCGGTGTACGACCGCAAGGACGCCCTGGAGAGCAAGTACGGCGTCAAGCTCCACCTGGTCGAGAACGACAAGGCCGAGGAGTGGAACAACGCGTACTCGCTCTGGTGCGCCCGCGAGCTCTTCGCCGAGGGCCTGCTGCTGGCCAACGGCGACACCGTGCACCCGGCGTCCGTGCAGCGCACCATGCTGGAGGGCAACCAGCGCCTCGTCGAGGCCGGCACCGCCCCCGGCATCCTGCTGGCCCTCGACACGGTGAAGAAGCTCGCCGACGAGGAGATGAAGGTCGTCGTCGACCCGGCCGCCGGCATGCGCCGCATCACCAAGCTGATGGACCCGGTCGAGGCCACCGGCGAGTACATCGGCGTCACCGTGATCAACCCCGCCGCCGCCGTCGACCTGACCGACGCGCTGCGCGCCACCTACGAGCGCGACCCGCAGCTGTACTACGAGGACGGCTACCAGGAGATGGTCAACCGCGGCCTGCGGATCGACGTGCAGCCGATCGGCGAGGTCTCCTGGGTCGAGGTCGACAACCACGACGACCTGGCGAAGGCGCGGGAGATCGCGTGCCAGTACTGACCCGGCTGGTTCCGTCGCCGCTGTTCGTCGAGGTCCGCCCGGGCGCGCTGGACGCGCTCGGCGGCATCCTCGCCGACCAGCGGCTGTCCGCCTCGGGCCGGATCGCGGTGGCGATCAGCAACGGCTCGGGAGCGGCGATGCGCCGGCGCCTGGAGCCGGCCCTGCCCGGCGCCGACTGGTACAACGTGGACGACGGCAGCCTGGACAGCGCGGTGCGCCTGGCCGAGTCGGTGCGCGGCGGGCACTACGACGCGATGGTCGGCCTCGGCGGTGGCAAGATCATCGACGCCGCCAAGTACGCCGCCGCCCGGGTCGGCCTGCCGCTGGTCGCGGTCGCCACCAACCTGGCCCACGACGGCATCTGTTCGCCGGTCTCCACGCTCGACAACGACGCCGGCCGCGGCTCCTACGGGGTGCCCAGCCCGATCGGCATCATCGTCGACCTGGACGTGATCCGGCAGGCCCCGCCGCGCTTCGTGGCGGCCGGCATCGGCGACGTGGTCTCCAACATCTCCGCCTGCGCGGACTGGGAGTTGTCGCACGCGGTCACCGGCGAGCCGGTGGACGGACTGGCCGTGGCGATGGCCCGCTCGGCGGGCGAGAACCTGCTGCGGCACCCAGGTAACACTCAGGATCAGGACCTCCTCACGGCCCTCGCGGAAGCCCTGGTACTGTCCGGCATCGCGATGAACATCGCCGGCAGCACCCGGCCTTCCTCGGGCGCCTGCCACGAGATCTCGCATGCCCTGGACGTGCTGTACCCCAAGCGTTCCGCCCAGCACGGCGAACAGGTCGGCCTCGGCGCCGCGTTCGCCAGCTTCCTGCGGGGCGAGCGCGAGCTGACCGGTCTGATCGTGGAGCGCCTGGCGACCCACGGGCTGCCGGTGACCGCAGCTCAGATCGGCTTCACCGAGGCGGAGTTCACCGACGCGGTGCACTACGCTCCGAACACCCGCCCGGGGCGCTTCACCATCCTTGAGCACCTCGACCTCTCCCCCTCAGCAATCAGGGACGCGTACGCCGACTATGTCCAAGCCGTCAACAGCTGACCCCTCCACCGCGGGTGCCGAGCGGCCCCCGGTGGACCTGACCCGCCGGCCCTCGATCGAGGAGCTGCGCGCGGTGATCCACCCGGAGGGCATGCTCCAGCGCCGCAGCGCCGAGCACTGGGCCGGCCGCCTGTACATGCGGCGGATCTCGCTGCGGATCACCCGCGTGCTCTCCACCGTGACGGCGATCACGCCGAACGGCCTGACGTACCTGATGATGTTCACCGGCGTCCTGGCCGGCGCCGCGCTGGTCGTGCCGGGCATCGCGGGCGCGGTCCTGGGGGCCCTGCTGATCCAGGTCTACCTGCTGCTGGACTGCGTGGACGGCGAGGTGGCCCGCTGGCGCCGGCAGACCTCGCTCACCGGCGTCTACCTGGACCGGGTCGGCCACTACATGTCCGAGGCGGCCCTGCTCACCGGGCTGGGCCTGCGCGCCACCGACCTGCTGCACCGCGAGGGCGGCGGCTCGCACTGGGAGTGGGCGTTCCTGGGCACGCTGGCCGCGCTCGGCGCGATCCTGATCAAGTCCGAGACGGACCTGGTGGACGTGGCCCGGGCCCGCAGCGGCCTGACGGCGGTCGAGGACAGCGCTTCGGTGCCGCGCTCGTCCTCGGTGGCCAAGGCCCGCCGGGCGGCCTCCTTCCTGAAGTTCCACCGCCTGGTCGGCGCGGTCGAGGCCTCGCTGCTGATCCTCGCGGCCGGGATCGCCGACGCCGTCCACGGCGGGCTGTTCTTCACCCGGATCGCGGTGGTGGCGCTGGCGGCGATCGCCATGCTGCAGACCGTGCTGCACCTGCTGAGCATCGTCCTCTCCAGCAGGCTGCGATGAGCGCCCCGACCAGCGCGGAGAGCTTCCGCCTCGGAGCCGTCATCATCACCATGGGCAACCGCCCCGAGGAACTGGCCGCCCTGATCGAATCGGTGCGCGCCCAGGAGGGCGCGGCGGTCGAGCTGGCCGTGGTGGGCCAGGGCGCCCAGCTGCCGCCGCTGCCGGAGGGCGTGCGCAGCGTCGAGCTGCCGGAGAACCTCGGCATCCCGGGCGGGCGCAACGTCGGCATCGAGCTGTTCGGCCGCGACGGCCGGGACGTGGACGCGGTCCTCTTCCTGGACGACGACGGGCACCTGCCGCGCACCGACTCGGCCCGCCTGCTGCGCGAGGCCTTCACCGCCGATCCGGAGCTGGGCATCGTGGCCTTCCGGATCGCGGACCCCGACACCGGCGTGACCCAGCGCCGGCACGTCCCCCGGCTGCGCGCCAGCGACCCGCTGCGCTCGTCCCGGGTGACCACCTTCCTGGGCGGCGCGACCGCCGTGCGCTGCGCGGTGTTCGAGCAGGCCGGGCAGCTGCCCGCGGAGTTCTTCTACGCCCACGAGGAGACCGACCTCGCGTGGCGCGCGGCGGACGCCGGCTGGGCCATCGACTACCGCGCGGACGTGGTGCTGCACCACCCGACGACCTCGCCCGCGCGGCACGCCACCTACTTCCACAACATCGCCCGTAACAGGGTTTGGCTCGCCAGACGGAACCTTCCGGCCCTGTTGGTGCCTCTCTATCTGGGAACCTGGTTCCTGCTGACCCTGGCCCGCCGCCCCTCCTCGGAGGCGCTGAAGGCCTGGTGGGGCGGGTTCCGGGCGGGCTGGCGCGAACCCTGCGGTCCGCGGCGGCCCATGCGATGGCGTACCGTTTGGCGATTGACCAGGCTGGGCCGGCCACCGGTCATCTGATCGAATGATCGATCGCTGCGGCCGGTGACCACACACCGGCCGGACTCTCCCCGTGATCCAGTGGATCCCCATCGGCGCAAGGCCGGCGGACCCCCGTCGACCGGCCGCCCCGACCGATCCCGCGTGAAGGACGAATGTGTCGACAGTGAGTGAACCCGTCAGCCTCTCATCCCCCAGGGGGGTGGACGCGGGCCTGACCCCCAAGCAGCTTGCGGACAAGTACGGCCTGGCCGTGAGCGGCAAGCGGCCCGGCCTGGTCTCCTACACCAAGCAGCTCTGGGCCCGGCGCCACTTCATCTGGGCCTTCGCCACCGCCCGCCTGGTGGCCCAGTACACCGACGCCAAGCTCGGCCAGCTGTGGCAGGTCGTGACGCCGCTGCTGAACTGCGCGGTGTTCTACCTGGTCTTCGGTGTGATCCTGAAGAGCAAGGACAACTTCCCGCCGGACACCTACATCGCCTGGCTCTGCATCGGTGTCTTCGTCTTCCAGTTCACCCAGAACGCGGTGCAGTCCGGCACCCGGGCGATCGCCGACAACCTCGGGCTGATCCGCGCGCTGCACTTCCCCCGGGCCTCGCTGCCGATCGCGTTCACCGTGATCCAGCTCCAGCAGCTGCTGATCTCGATGGTGGTGCTGGTCGGCACCGTGCTGGTCAGCGGCATCAAGCCGGGCCGGACCTGGCTGCTGATCATCCCGGCCCTGGTGCTCCAGATGATGTTCAACACGGGCATCGCCCTGGTCATGGCGCGGCTCGGCTCCAAGACCAGCGACATCTCCCAGCTGATCCCCTTCGTGATGCGGGCCTGGATGTTCCTGTCCGGCGTGATGTTCAGCATCCAGGACAAGATCCACGAGTGGCCCAAGTACATCCAGACGCTGATGGCCCTCAACCCGGCCTCGGTCTACATGGACCTGCTGCGGCACGCCTTCGCGCCGATCATCTACAACAAGCACCAGCCCCAGCACCAGGAACTCCCCCTCCACCAGTGGACCTACGGCATCGGGTGGGCGGTCGTGATGTTCGTGATCGGATACGTCTTCTTCTGGAAGGCCGAGGAGGAGTACGGCCGTGGCTGACGTCGAACTGAGCAAGCTGGACACCATCCGGGACGCGGACGTCGCCCGCGAGCCCACCGTCGTCGTCGACGACGTGCACATCGTCTACCGGGTGCACGGCGCCGGCTCCGGCAAGGGCAGTGCCACCTCGGCGCTGAGCCGCATCATCAGCCGCAAGCGCTCCGCGGGCGTGCGCGAGGTGCACGCCGTGCGCGGCGTCAGCTTCACCGCCTACAAGGGCGAGGCGATCGGCCTGATCGGCTCCAACGGCTCCGGCAAGTCGACCATGCTGGCCGCGATCGCGGGCCTGCTGCCGACCGAGAAGGGCGGCATCTACACCAACGGCCAGCCCTCGCTGCTGGGCGTGAACGCGGCGCTGATGAACGAGCTCACCGGTGAGCGCAACGTCATCCTCGGCTGCCTGGCGATGGGCATGGCGCCGGCCGACGTGCGCAGCCGCTACCAGGACATCGTCGACTTCTCCGGCATCAACGAGAAGGGCGACTTCATCTCGCTGCCGATGCGCACGTACTCCTCCGGCATGGGCGCCCGCCTGCGCTTCGCCATCGCCGCCGCGAAGACCCACGACGTGCTGCTGATCGACGAGGCGCTGGCCACCGGCGACCAGGCGTTCCAGCAGCGCAGCAAGAAGCGGATCGACGAACTGCGCAAGTCCGCCGGTACGGTCTTCCTGGTCAGCCACGACAACAGTTCGATCCGCGAGGTCTGCGAGCGGACGATCTGGATCGAGGCCGGCGAGCTGATCATGGACGGCCCGACCGAAGAGGTCGTCGGCCGCTACGAGCGCGGCGAGCGCCCGTAGTACCAAGCCGTCCAGGGGGCCGGTTCCGGGGATTTCCGGGGCCGGCCCCCTGTTCGTGCGCCCCCGCCGGTACCCCGGGTGGCCCGCCGCCGCGGGGGTGAGCGCCCCCGTGCGCCGGGCGGGGCGCTCTTCTCCGGCGCGCCCCGTGGTGTCAGGCTGTATGCGCGGGGGCGGTGTGCCGGAGGTGGCGCCCCCGCTCGGACGCGTGTCCGAGTCGGGCCGGTGATGCCCAGCGGTGTAGAACGGGGGAGTGACAGCAGTGTCGGCTTCGGCCCAGCCCAGAGATACGTCGGTGAACCGCTCCGCGGGGGAGACCCTGGACAAGGCGGGCGCGGAGAACTTCCCGGTCGCCCCGTTCTTCCTGCCCGCGGCCTGGCGCGACGACCTGATGGCCGTCTACGGCTACGCCCGGCTGGTCGACGACGCCGGCGACGGCGACCTGGCCGATCCGGCCGCCACCGCCGCCCTGCTCGGGGTCGAGGCCACGCCTCCCGCCACCCCTTCGGCCCAGTCCGGCCCGCCGACTCCGCAGGAGGTCGCCTTCCGCCTCGCACTGCTGGACGGACTGGAGCGCGACCTCGACCGGGTCTTCGAGGCGGCGCTCCACCCGGGAGCCTCCGAGGGCCCCCGCCACCCGCTGCTGCGCAGCCTCGTGCCGCTGGTCGACCGGCACGGGCTCACCCCGGAGCCGTTCCGCCGCCTGATCGAGGCCAACCGGGTGGACCAGACCACCACCCGCTACGCCGGCTACGACGACCTGATCGGCTACTGCACCCTCTCCGCCGACCCGGTCGGCCGCCTGGTGCTGGCCATCGCCGGCGTCTCCACCCCCGAGCGGATCGAGCTGTCCGACGCGATCTGCAGCGCCCTCCAGGTGGTCGAACACCTTCAGGACGTCGCCGAGGACCTCGCCCACGGGCGGATCTACCTCCCCGCCGAGGACCTCGCCCGGTTCGGCGTGACCGAGGCGGACCTCGCCGCCCCCACCGCCGGCGGCCCGGTGCGCGAGCTGATCGCCTTCGAGGTGCAGCGGGCCCGCACCCTGCTCGACCGCGGCGCGCCATTGGTAGGTACGGTTCGGGGGAGGCTTCGACTGCTCCTGGCGGGATTCACCGCCGGCGGGTACGCGGCCCTGGCGGCCATCGAGGACGCCGGGTACGACGTGCTCGCGCAGCAGGCGAAGCCTGACAAGCGCCGCCTCGCAGCGAAGGCGGCGGCCATCTTCGCGAAGGGAAGGTGAACGCCCGAGTGGCGGCATCACCACTGGCGTCGGCCCAGGTCATGGCGGCGTACCGGTACTGCGAGGCAGTCACCGGACTTCAGGCACGCAACTTCAGCTACGGCATCCGGTTGCTGCCCGAACCCAAGCGGCTGGCCATGTCGGCCCTGTACGCCCTGGCCCGCCGGGTCGACGACATCGGCGACGGCGACCTCCCGTCCGACCGCAAGGCCGAGGCGCTGGTGCGCACCCGGGAACTGGTGGACGAGGTCCGCGCCGGTGCGGTCGCCGAGGACGACACCGACCCGATCAAGGTCGCCCTGGCCGACGCGGCCCGGCGCTTCCCGATCCCGCTCGGCGGCTTCGACGAACTGATCGACGGCGTCGAGATGGACCTCAAGGGCGCCGAGTACCAGACCTACGAGGAGCTGAAGGTCTACTGCCGTTGCGTGGCCGGCTCGGTCGGCCGGCTCTCGCTCGGCGTGTACGGCTGCGACGACCCCGAGCGGGGCGCGGGCTACGCGGACACCCTGGGCCTGGCCCTGCAGCTCACCAACATCCTGCGCGACCTGCGCGAGGACGCCCTGAACGGCCGCACCTACCTGCCCGCCGAGGACCTGGCCCGGTTCGGCTGCGAGCAGGGCTTCGCGCTGCCCAGGCCGCCGGTCGGCGCCGACTTCACCGGCCTGGTGGCCTTCGAGGCCGCCCGCGCCCAGGCCGCCTTCGAGGAGGGCCTGCGGCTGCTGCCGATGCTCGACCGCCGCAGCCGGGCCTGCACCGCCGCGATGGCGGGTATCTACCACCGGCTGCTCGGCCGGATCGCCGCCGACCCCGAGTCCGTCCTGCGCGGCCGGGTCTCGCTGCCGGGCTGGGAGAAGGCGTACGTCGCGCTTTCCGGGCTCGCCGGGGGGCGTTCTTGATTCTCACCGCAGTTCTGTCACGCTGTGTCAGCGGGGAATCACAAGCGGGCAGGGCAGTGTTGACCACGACCGGGCCGGTCACGAGCGTGCCGGCCGGAGCGACCGCCGCACGGCGGTCCAGCAATCGCGAGGGGGAGGGCCGATGACCGGGCGAGCCGATGCCGCGCGCCCGGCCGCCGTGGTGGTCGGCGGCGGCCTGGCCGGGATCACCGCCGCGCTGCGGCTGGCCGAGGCCGACCACCGGGTCACGCTGGTCGAGGGGCGGCCCAGGCTCGGCGGGCTGGCGTTCTCCTTCCAGCGCGGCGAGCTGACCGTCGACAACGGCCAGCACGTGTACCTGCGCTGCTGCACCGCCTACCGCGGCCTGCTGGAGCGGCTCGGCGCCGCCCGGCTGGTCCACCTCCAGGACCGGCTGGACGTCCCGGTGCTCTCCGTCTCAGGGCCGGACGCGGCCCCGGTGCGCACCCTCGGGCGGCTGCGCCGGGCCGGCCTGCCCGTCCCGCTGCACCTGGCCGGCAGCCTCGCCCGCTACCCGCACCTCGGGCCGGCCGACCGCGCCCGGGTGGTCCGCGGCGCGCTGGCGCTCCAGGGCCTGGACCTCGCCGACCCGGCACTGGACGAGATCTCCTTCGGCGAGTGGCTGCGCCGCAACGGGCAGAACGCGAACACCCTCGCCGCGCTCTGGGACCTGGTCGGCGTCGCCACCCTGAACGCCCGGGCCGACCAGGTGTCGCTGGCACTGGCGGCGATGGTCTTCAAGACCGGCCTGCTCTCCGACCCGGGCGCCTCCGACATCGGCACGGCCGCCGTCCCGCTCGGCGTGATCCACCACGACCGGGCGCTCGCCGAGCTGGAACGCGCCGGCGTGAAGGTGCTGCTGCGCGCCCGCGTCGCGGAGCTCAAGCCGGCGGTGCCCCAGCACGCCGTCCATCTGGAAGGCGGCGCGGAACCGCTCGCCGCCGAGACCGTCGTGCTGGCCGGCGCCCAGGACAGCGCGGCCGCCCTGCTGCCCCCGAACGCCTTCCCCGGCCAGGACCGGCTGGCCGACTTCGGCACCGCGCCGATCCTCAACGTGCACGTGGTCTACGACCGCAAGGTGCTGCGGCGGCCGTTCTTCGCCGCCCTCGGCTCCCCGGTGCAGTGGGTCTTCGACCGCACCGCGCACTCCGGCCTGGCCGGCACCGGGCTCGGCCGGGCCCACCCCGGCGCCCAGTACCTGGCGCTCTCGCAGTCCGCCGTCCAGGACGAGATCGACCTGCCGGTCGCCGAGCTGCGCCGCCGGTACCTGCCGGAGCTGGCCCGGCTGCTCCCGGCCGCCGCCGGGGCCGAGGTGCTGGACTTCTTCGTCACCCGTGAGCGCACCGCCACCTTCGACCCGGCGCCCGGCAGCGCGCTGCTGCGCCCGTCGGCCCGCACGGACGTCCCCGGCCTCTTGCTGGCCGGCGCGTGGACGGCCACCGGCTGGCCCGCGACCATGGAGGGGGCCGTGCGCAGCGGCCACGCCGCGGCCGACGCGGCGCTCGCCGCGGCCGGCAGCCGGCTCCCGGTGGACCGGGGCGACGGGAGGTGGCCCCGGTGACGGCGGGCGCCACCGGGGACCCCGCCAGAGCCGACGGGCCTCCCGTCGACCGCACCGGCGAGAACGACACCGGCCGCACCGGCGGCACCGACAGCGGTGACACCGGCACCAGCCGCACCGACCCGAGCCGCATCGACACCGGTCACACCGACACCGGCCACATCGACACCAGCCGCACCGACAGCGCAAGCACCCGGCAGCCCCGGGCGGTCCGGCACCACGAGGGAGAGGGAACGCACGTGGAGTCACGCACCGGCATCGCCGTCGGAGGCACGGCGCACGCCGAACCGGTCTCGGTGCCGGAGCTGCTGGCCCGCAGCCGCACGCTCTGCACCCCGCCGCTACGGTCCGCCGTCGCCCGTTTGGCCGCACCGATGGACACCGTCGCCGCCTACCACTTCGGCTGGATCGACCGGGACGGCACCCCGTCCAAGGGGGACGGCGGCAAGGCCGTGCGCCCCGCCCTGGCCCTGCTCTCCGCCCGGGCCACCGGCGCCGCCGCCGAGGTCGGCGTGCCGGGCGGTGTCGCGGTTGAACTGGTGCACAACTTCTCCCTGCTCCATGATGATCTGATGGACGGTGACGAGACCCGACGGCACCGGGCCACCGCCTGGACGGTCTTCGGTCCGGCCCAGGCGATCCTGGTCGGCGACGCCCTGGCGACGCTCGGCACGGAGGTGCTGCTCGACGCCGCGGTGCCCGGCGGTACGAGCCCCACCGACGCCGTGCGTGCCGTCCGGCTGCTCACCACGGCGACCCGCCGACTGATCGACGGCCAGGCCATGGACGTCGCCTTCGAACAGCGCGACAGCGTCACCGTCGCCGAGTGCCTGGAGATGGAGGGCGGCAAGACCGCGGCGCTGCTGGCGGCCGCCTCGGCGATCGGCGCCGTCCTGGCCGGGGCCGACGACAAGGTCTCCGAACCGCTCGAGCGCTACGGCCACCACCTGGGCCTGGCCTTCCAGGCGGTGGACGACCTGCTCGGCATCTGGGGCGCCACCGAGGTCACCGGCAAGCCGCACTGGGGCGATCTGCGCCAGCGCAAGAAGTCCCTGCCGGTCGCCGCCGCGCTGGCCGAGGGCGGCGCGGCCTCGCGCCGGCTCGCCGAGCAGCTGGCCGACCCGAAGGGCCGCGGCGAGGAGGGCGAGCCCGAGCTCGCCGCCCGGGCCGCGCTGATCGAGGAGGCCGGCGGCCGCGCCTGGACCCAGGAGGAAGCCCGCCGCCAGCACACGACTGCCCTCGCCGCCCTGGACGAGGTGCCCATGTCCGACGAGGTGCGCGAGCACTTCGTCGCACTCGCCGAATTCGTGGTGGTACGAGAGAGGTGACGTTACGTTGACAGCAACCGCGGACGGCCGGCTCGACCCTGAGTACGATTCCGAGCCGGTCGCGGTGGGCGACCGCCCCCCGACCCTGCTGGGCGCCGGGCGGTGGCAGCCCGAGGACACCGACCAGCTCCGGCCGGCCGGTGAGGCGGACGTCGGAGCGGCCGACGCGCAGGAGGCCCTGGCCCGTGCCACCACCCACCTGCTCTCGCTGCAGAGCTCCGAGGGCTGGTGGAAGGGCGACCTGGAGACCAACGTCACGATGGACGCCGAGGACTTACTGCTACGGCAGTTCCTCGGGATCCGGACCGAGGACCAGACCAAGGCCACCGCCGAGTGGATCCGGTCCCAGCAACGGGAGGACGGCACCTGGGCCACCTTCCACGGCGGGCCGGCCGAACTGTCCACCACCGTCGAGGCGTACGTCGCCCTCAAACTCGCCGGCGACGACCCCGAGGCCCCGCACATGGTGGCCGCCGCGCGGTACGTCCGCTCCGCCGGGGGCATCGCGGCCGCCCGGGTCTTCACCCGGATCTGGCTCGCGCTCTTCGGCTGGTGGCCGTGGGAACGGCTCCCCGAGATGCCGCCCGAGATCATCTTCCTGCCCAAGTGGCTGCCGCTGAACATCTACGCCTTCGGCTGCTGGGCCCGCCAGACCATCGTCCCGCTGACCATCGTCTCGGCCCACCGCCCCGTCCGTCCGGCGCCCTTCCCGCTCACCGAGCTGCACACCGACCCGGACCACCCCTACCCCGACCGGCCGCTCGCCCCGGCCACCAGCTGGGACGGCCTCTTCGAGCGCCTCGACAAGGTCCTGCACGCCTACCACCACCGCGCGCTGCGCCCGCTGCGCCGTCTCGCCGTCTCGCAGGCCTGCCGCTGGATCGTCGAACGGCAGGAGGCCGACGGCTGCTGGGGCGGCATCCAGCCGCCCGCCGTGTACTCGCTGATCGCCCTGCACCTGGAGGGCTACGAGCTGGAGCACCCGGTGATGAAGGCCGGACTCTCCTCCTTCGACCGCTTCACCGTGCACACCGAGGACGGCCGCCGCTGGCTGGAGGCCTGCCAGTCCCCGGTCTGGGACACCTGCCTGGCCACCATCGCGCTGGTCGACGCCGGGCTGCCGGCCGACCACCCGGCGCTGGTCTCGGCCGTCGACTGGATGCTCGGCGAGGAGATCCGCAAGGACGGCGACTGGTCCGTCCAGCGGCCCTCGCTGGCCCCCGGCGGCTGGGCCTTCGAGTTCGAGAACGACACCTACCCCGACATCGACGACACCGCCGAGGTGGTGCTCGCGCTGGGCCGGGTCGACCACCCCGACCCGGCCAAGGTCGATGCGGCCATGGACCGCGGTGTGCTCTGGAACCTCGGCATGCAGTCCAAGAACGGGGCCTGGGGCGCGTTCGACGTCGACAACACCAGCACGCTGCCCAACAAGCTGCCGTTCTGCGACTTCGGCGAGGTGGTCGACCCGCCGTCCGCCGACGTCACCGCCCACGTGGTGGAGATGCTCGCCGAGACCGGCCGGGCCCGCGACCGGCGGACCCGGCGCGGCGTCGAGTGGCTGCTGCACAACCAGGAGGCGGACGGCTCCTGGTTCGGCCGCTGGGGCACCAACTACATCTACGGCACCGGCTCGGTGCTGCCCGCCCTGGTCGCGGCCGGCGTCCCGGACGAGCACCCGGCGATCCGGCGGGCCGTCCGCTGGCTGGAGGACCGGCAGAACACCGACGGCGGCTGGGGCGAGGACATGCGCTCCTACGAGGACCCGGCCCGCTGGGCCGGGCGCGGCGACTCCACCGCCTCGCAGACCGCGTGGGCGCTGATGGCGCTGCTCGCGGCCGGCGAGGGCCCGGACGGCCGGGCCAACCCGGCGGTGGAACGCGGCGTGGACTGGCTGGTGCGCACCCAGCTGCCCGAGGGCACCTGGGACGAGCCGCAGTTCACCGGCACCGGCTTCCCGTGGGACTTCTCCATCAACTACCACCTGTACCGGCTGGTCTTCCCGGTCACCGCGCTCGGCCGCTACCTGCACGGCAGCCCCGCCTTCGGCCGCGGCAACGGCGACACCCCGGCGATCGGGGCGGCGCGGTGACCACCGCACCGCTGCTGGTGCTCTGCGCGCTGGGCCCCGAGGTCTGGGCGCTGCGCGGCGGCGACTGGCGCGGCGCGGCCGGCGGGCCGCCGGTGCTGGTGCGCACCGGCATGGGCCGGCGGCGGGCCGCGCTCACCGTCCGCCGGCTGCTCGGCTCCGCCCCCGGCGGCTACGGCGCGGTCGTGGTGGCCGGCTTCGGTGCCGCGGTCGGCCCGGGCGTGCTGCCGGGCGACATCGTGGTCGCCGACGGCGTGCGCGACGCGGAGGGGCACCTGTACCCCGTCGACTCCGGACCGGAGCTCGCCAGGGCCCTCAAGGAACTCGGCCTGACCGCGCACACCGGGGTGCACCACACCGCCGACCACGTCGTCCGCGGCCTCGAACGGCGGGCCCTGCACCTCCAGGGCGCACTCGCCGTCGACATGGAGGCCGCCGCCGTGCTGGCCGCGCTGCGGGAACGGCGGCCGACGCTGCCCGCCGCCGTCCTGCGGGTGGTCGTGGACACCCCCGAGCGCGAACTGCTGCGGCTCGGAACCCTCCCGGCCGGGGTGCGTGCCTGGCGGACCCTGCGGGCGGCGGTACCCGCCCTGGTCGACTGGTACCGGCAGGAGTCCCGGCCCGGCCCCGCGGACCTGAACCACCCCACATCCTCGACGCTCCCCCAGGAGGCGAGCTAGCCATGGCCATGCCGTTGCGCCAGACCGTGCGGGTCGGCACCTACCTCATGCAGCAGAAGCTGCTCAAGCGCCGGGACAAGTTCCCGCTGATCGTCGAACTGGAGCCGCTGTTCGCCTGCAACCTCGCCTGTGAGGGATGTGGCAAGATCCAGCACCCGGCGGGTGTGCTGAAGCAGCGGATGCCGGTGGCCCAGGCGGTCGGCGCGGTCCTGGAGTCGGGTGCCCCGATGGTCTCGATCGCCGGCGGCGAGCCACTGATGCACCCGCAGATCGACGAGATCGTCCGCCAGCTCGTCGAGCGCCGCAAGTACGTCTTCCTCTGCACCAACGCGCTGCTGATGCGCAAGAAGATGGACAAGTTCAAGCCCTCGCCGTACTTCACCTTCGCCGTGCACATCGACGGCATGCGCGAGCGGCACGACGAGTCGGTGGCCAAGGAGGGCACCTTCGACGAGGCGGTGGCGGCGATCAAGGAGGCCAAGCGGCGCGGCTTCCGGGTCACCACCAACAGCACCTTCTTCAACACCGACACCCCGCAGACCATCGTCGAGGTGCTGGACTTCCTCAACGACGAGCTCAAGGTCGACGAGATGATGATCTCCCCGGCCTACGCCTACGAGAAGGCCCCCGACCAGGAGCACTTCCTCGGCGTCGACCAGACCCGGGAGCTCTTCCGCAAGGCCTTCGCCGGCGGCAACCGGAGCCGCTGGCGGCTCAACCACAGCCCGCTCTTCCTGGACTTCCTGGAGGGCAAGGCCGACTTCGAGTGCACCCCCTGGGGCATCCCCAACTACTCGCTGTTCGGCTGGCAGCGGCCCTGCTACCTGATGGCCGACGGCTACGTGCCCACCTACCGCGAACTCGTCGAGAAGACCGACTGGAGCAAGTACGGCCGCGGCAAGGACCCGCGCTGCGCCAACTGCATGGCGCACTGCGGCTACGAGCCGACCGCCGTACTCGCCACCATGGGCTCGCTCAAGGAGTCGCTGCGCGCCATCACCGAGACCATCGGCGCCAACCGCGGTCACTGAGCCGGTCGTTCGACCGCGCCGCCGCTCCCGAGGACACCCCGTCCGGCCCGGGCCCCGCGCCCGGGCCGGCCCCGCTCCCGCCGGGCGGCGGCACCGCCGCACCACTCCGAGTCGTGAGGTGTACCCATGTCACTGCTCTCCAGCGTCACGTCCCCGGCCGCACTGCGAAAGCTTCCGGCGGCCGAACTCCCGCTGCTCGCCGACGAGATCCGCGCGTTCCTGATCGACGCCGTCACCCGCACCGGCGGACACCTCGGGCCCAACCTCGGCGTGGTCGAGCTGACCATCGCCCTGCACCGGGTCTTCGACTCCCCGTACGACCGGATCGTCTTCGACACCGGCCACCAGAGCTACGTCCACAAACTGCTCACCGGCCGCCAGGACTTCTCCCGGCTGCGGATGAAGGGCGGGCTCTCCGGCTACCCCTCGCGCGGCGAGTCCGAACACGACCTGGTCGAGAACTCGCACGCCTCCACCGCCCTGTCCTACGCCGACGGCCTCGCCAAGGCCGCCCGACTGCTCGGCCAGCACGACCGGCACACCGTCGCGGTGATCGGCGACGGCGCGCTCACCGGCGGGCTCGCCTGGGAGGCGCTCAACAACATCGCCGAGGCCCGCGACCGGCCGCTGGTCATCGTCGTCAACGACAACGAGCGCTCCTACGCCAGGACCATCGGCGGCCTCGCCAACCACCTGGCCACCCTGCGCACCACCCAGGGGTACGAACGCTTCCTCGCCCTCGGCAAGGGCGCGCTGCAGCGCACCCCGCTCGTCGGCCAGCCGATCTTCGACGCGCTGCACGGGGCCAAGAAGGGCTTCAAGGACGCCTTCGCGCCACAGGGCATGTTCGAGGACCTCGGGCTGAAGTACCTCGGGCCGATCGACGGCCACGACCTCGGTGCCGTCGAACAGGCGCTGCGCCAGGCGCGCAACTTCGGCGGCCCCGTCATCGTGCACTGCCTCACCGTCAAGGGGCGCGGCTACCGGCCCGCCGAACAGGACGAGGCCGACCGCTTCCACGCCGTCAACCCGATCGACCCGTACACCTGCCTGCCGATCTCGCCCAGCGGCGGAGTCTCCTGGACCTCGGTGTTCGGCGACGAGCTGGTCGCGCTCGGCGCCGAGCGGCCCGACCTGGTGGCGATCACCGCGGCCATGCTCCAACCGGTCGGCCTGGCCCGCTTCGCCAAGGCCTTCCCGGAACGCACCTTCGACGTCGGCATCGCCGAGCAGCACGCCGTCACCTCCGCCGCCGGCCTCGCCACCGGCGGCCTGCACCCGGTCGTCGCCGTCTACGCGACCTTCCTCAACCGGGCCTTCGACCAGGTCCTGATGGACGTCGCCCTGCACCGGCTCGGTGTCACCTTCGTCCTCGACCGCTCCGGGGTCACCGGCAGCGACGGCGCCTCGCACAACGGCATGTGGGACATGTCGATCCTCCAGGTCGTCCCGGGCCTCAGGCTCGCCGCCCCGCGCGACGCCGACCAGCTGCGGGCCCAGCTGCGCGAGGCCGTCGAGGTCGCCGACGCGCCCACCGTGGTCCGCTTCCCCAAGGCCACCATCGGGCCCGCCGTGCCGGCCGTCGAGCGGATCGGCGGGGTGGACGTCCTGCTGCGCACCGGCCGGCCGTCGGAGATCCTCCTGGTCGCGGTCGGCACCACCGCCGCCGCCTGCCTGGACGCCGCCCGGCTGCTGCTCGCCGAGGGCTTCACCGCGACCGTGGTCGACCCCCGCTGGGTCAAACCGGTCGACCCGGTCCTGCCGGAACTGGCCGCCGCCCACCGGCTGGTCGTCACCGTCGAGGACAACGGCCGCACCGGTGGCGTCGGCGCCGCCGTCGCCCAGGCGCTGCGCGACGCCGACGTGGACGTGCCGGTGCGGGTGCTCGGCCTGCCGCAGGAGTTCCTCGGCCACGCCGCTCGCGGGGAGATCCTGGAGGAGACCGGCCTGACCGGCACCGGAGTCGCCGCGCAGACCGCCGTCTTCGCCAAGAACCTGCTACCGAACCGAGGAGCGAACCAGCGCCATGCCGGCTGACCCCGACCGCACCGCCGCCGCCAGCTTCGACCTCGCCGCGCTGATCGCCGACCGCGGCGCCGAGCGGTACGAGCTGCACGGCCGCCACCTCAACCCGCAGCTGCCGCGCATGCTGCACACCATCGGGTTCGACAAGTACTACGAGCGCGCCAAGGGCCCGTACTTCTACGACGCCGAGGGCAACGAGTACCTCGACATGCTGGCCGGCTTCGGCATCTTCGCGCTGGGCCGCCACCACCCGGTCGTGCGGTCGGCGGTCCAGCAGGTGATGGACCTCGACCTGCCGGACCTGGTCCGCTTCGACTGCTCGCCGCTGCCCGGGCTGCTCGCCGAGCGGCTGCTCTCGTACGCGCCCGGGCTGGACCGGGTGTTCTTCGGCAACAGCGGCACCGAGGCGGTGGAGACCGCGCTCAAGTTCGCCCGGTACGCCACCGGCCGCAGGCGCGTCCTGTACGCCGACCACGCCTTCCACGGGCTGACCACCGGCTCGCTCTCCGTCAACGGGGAGAGCGGTTTCCGCAAGGGCTTCGACCCGCTGCTGCCGGACACCGCGATCCCGCTCGGCGACCTCGGTGCGCTGGCCAAGGAGCTGAGGCGCGGCGACGTCGCGGCCCTGATCGTCGAGCCGATCCAGGGCAAGGGCGTCCTGGCGCCGCCGCCCGGCTGGCTGCGCGCCGCGCAGGCCCTGCTGCACGAGCACAGGGCGCTGCTGATCTGCGACGAGGTGCAGACCGGGATCGGCCGTACCGGCGAGTTCTTCGCCTACCAGCACGAGGAGGGCGTGCTGCCCGACCTGGTCTGCGCGGCCAAGGCGCTCTCCGGCGGCTACGTGCCGGTCGGGGCGACGCTCGGCAAGAGCTGGATCTTCGAGAAGGTGTACTCCTCGATGGACCGGGTGCTGGTGCACTCGGCCAGCTTCGGCGCCAACGCCCAGGCGATGGCGGCCGGACTGGCGACCCTGGAGGTGATGCGCGAGGAGAAGGTGGTGGAGAACGCGCGTCAGGTCGGCGACCAGTTGCGCGAGCGGCTGGCCGCGCTGGTCGACCGGTACGAGCTGCTCGCCGAGGTGCGCGGCCGGGGGCTGATGATCGGCATCGAGTTCGGCCGGCCCAAGTCGCTCAAGCTGCGCACCGGTTGGACGGCCCTGCAAGCCGCACGCAAGGGGCTGTTCGCCCAGATGGTGGTCGTCCCGCTGCTCCAGCGGCACCGGATCCTGACCCAGGTGTCCGGTGACCACCTGGAGGTGATCAAGCTGATCCCGCCGCTGATCATCACGGAGCGCGACGTCGACCGGTTCGTGGACGCCTTCACCGACATCATGGATGACGCCCACCGGGGGAGCGGGCTGATGTGGGACTTCGGGCGGACGCTGGTGAAGCAGGCGGTCGGCAGCCGCTGAGCCGGTTCCGGGAGCGTGGTCGGCGGCGGTGCGGGAGTGGGAAGTCGGCCGGGCCGACTTCCCACTCCGTGGGAGACACCGTGTCAGAGCTCGGTCCGGCGGCGCCGGATGACCACGACGAGATCGACGGTGGCGAACAGGGTGAGCAGACCGCAGGCGATCGCGAAGCCGGTGAGGGTCCCCTGGCTGGGGGCGCCGTTGGCGGGGGAGGCCGCCGCCCAGATCGCGAAGCCCGCCGTCGCGAGCGCGAACAGCGGCGTGAAGGTGAGCGACAGCAGGTAGCGGAGCTTGAGGTCGCTGCGGGCGGTGGCCGGCTCGGTGCCGCTGCGCCACGGCCGTCGCGGGGTGGTGGTTCGCATGGCCGTTCACCTCCGGGCCGCGCGGGTGGGGGCTACGATTCCAGCGTACGTCCGTGGGGGAGAGCGGGGGAGACGCGATGACGGGGTCGGACGCGGCGGCGGACGCCGAGGGCTACGCGGGGCTGCGGATCGAACGGGCCCGGGAGCTGGCCCGCCGGCACGGCTGGGCCTCGGTCCGGGTGCTGGAGCCGGGGGCGATGATGACCATGGACCACCGTGCGGGCCGGCTCAACCTCGCAGTGCGCGACGGTGTGGTCGAGCGCAGCTGGGAGGGGTAGGGCCGCCCTCAGGGTGGTCGGGGCGTGCGGGCTCAGTGGCCCGGCCGCCGGGACAGCCGCTGTTCGGCGGCGACGACCAGTGGCTCCAGCAGCGGCAGCGAGAGCAGTACCAGCAGTCCGGCGGCCCAGCCGGCCAGCACGTCGGTGACCCAGTGGGTGCCCAGGTAGAGCGTGGTCAGGCCGATCGAGCAGGCGGTGGCGGCGGCGATCACCGCGCCGGTGCGCCGCCAGCGGACCGCGAGGTAGGCGAGCACGCCCCAGGTGACGACCGCGTTGGCGGTGTGACCGGACGGGAAGATGGTGCCGCCGGAGAACAGTTCGGGCGAGCCGACGTACTGGGCGTAGTGCGGGCCGAGCCGGCCGGTGACGATCTTGACCGCGCCGACCGTGACGTTGAGCAGCAGCAGCGCGACGGCCATCACCAGCAGTGGGCGCAGCCGCCCCAGCCGGTGCGCGCGCCAGCCGAGCCAGACGAAGGCGGCGATGGCGGAGGGGCCGCGTTGCCCGGCGACCACCCAGGTGTCGAGCAGCGGTTCCAGGCTGGGCCAGTGTTCGTAGGGGCGGAACAGCCGGACCGACCAGTCGAGGTCGACCAGGGCGGTGTTGAGCAGGACACCGGCCAGGACCAGCAGGTAGGCGGCGCAGGTCACGGCGAGCAGGGCGGCCTGTCGGCGGCTCATCGGCGGCCAGCCGGGCTCGCGGTGGTGGGCTCGTTCGGGGCTCGGGCGCTCGCGGTGGGTGGTGGTGAGCTGCTCCGGCCCCTGGTCGGGATAGGGCGCGGGGGTACTCGGGGCTTGCACGGGGGTGACCTTACCCATCCGGCCGGGGCTATTCCGGAGGGATTTGTCATTTTCCCGTGAAATCGACAATTGGCGGCGAGAGGTCCGCCCGGGGAGTGATTTCCGCGATTCTCGGATCGAATGCCAGTGTGGTGTTCGAATGATTCTGCAAAAGGCCCGGTAAAGAAAACGGAGTGGGAGGCCGGCGAGTCCGGCTTCCCACTCCGTGGTAACCCTGTGTAGGTTCCGTGCTCAGTCGAGGGGGCCGCCCGCGACGTAGATCACCTGCCCGGAGACGAAGCCGGCGCCCTCGCTCGCGAGGAAGGAGATGGTGTGGGCGACGTCCTCAGGCAGACCGACCCGCTGGACCGGGATCTGGGAGGCCGCAGCCCGCTTGAAGTCTTCGAAGTCCATGCCGACCCGGGCTGCGGTGGCCGCGGTCATGTCGGTGGCGATGAAGCCGGGGGCCACGGCGTTGGCGGTGATGCCGAACTTGCCCAGCTCGATGGCCAAAGTCTTGGTGAAGCCCTGCAGACCGGCCTTGGCGGCCGAGTAGTTGGCCTGGCCGCGGTTGCCCTGGGCGGAGGAGGAGGACAGGTTGACGATGCGGCCGAAACCGGCGTCCACCATGTGCTTCTGCACCGCGCGGGTCATCAGGAAGGCCCCGCGCAGGTGGACGTTCATGACCGTGTCCCAGTCGGACTCGGACATCTTGAAGAGCAGGTTGTCGCGGAGCACGCCCGCGTTGTTGACCAGCACGACGGGGGCGCCGAGTTCGGCGGCCACCCGGTCGACGGCGGCCTGCACCTGGTCGGCGTCCGAGACGTCGGCGCCCACGGCCAGGGCCCGGCCGCCGGCCGCGGTGATCCGGTCGACGGTGTCCTTCCCGGCGGTCTCGTCCAGGTCGAGGACGGCCACGGCGTAGCCGTCGGCGGCCAGTTGCACGGCGGTGGCGGCGCCCAGGCCGCGGGCGGCGCCGGTGACGACGGCGACCCGGGGGGCGGTGCTCTGCTCGGTCATGCGCGCTCTCGTCTCTCTCGGGGTGGTCTCCGCGGGGAGCGCCCCGGGGAGGGTGGCCACACCCTACCCGCGAGTAGGGAGGGCGAACAGGGTCGGAGAGCCGCACGTGACGGTCGGTAAGGACCGACCGGTCGGCTTTCTACTGAGAACGAGTTACCGAGAGGGCGTGGCGGGCGCGTAAATATGCCAATGTTGCCGAACCTGCGTCTACTATCCGCCCCTGCCTGCCAGCAAGGGCCCGCCGTTTGTATAGTGTCCGCCAGCAGCCACCGGCTGCACGGCTGGAGCGCCCTCCCTCATAGCTGGACGCCCACTCGCCGTTACTGCCCCACCCGGGTGTCCCACACACACCGGGTGTGACATCGGGACGGATACATGGTGCTGGGGGAGATCCCGACGACCCGCGTGTCCGCGCGACTGCAACAGTCGCCCGGACACCTGATTCGCGTTGCACAGCAGGTTCACACCAGGCTGTGGTCCGAGCATGTCGGAGCCGATCTCACGGCTCCGCAGTTCGCCGTTCTGCTGGTTCTGGCCCTCGAACCGGGTGCCGACCAGCGGACGGTCGGCGAGCGAGCCTCGCTGGACAAGGCGACGATGGCGGAGATGGTCGCGCGGCTGGTCCGCCGCGGCTTGGTGCTGCGAAGGCGTGACCCGGCCGACGGCCGGCGAAAACTGCTCGCGCTCTCGCAGAGCGGTGCCCAGGCGGTGCGTGAGGCCACCGGCGGTGTGGTCCGCGTGCAGCGCACCCTGTTCGAGCCGCTGACGGCGGAGGAGCAGGTGGAGATCGTGCGGGTGATGGCCAAGATAGCCAGGCTGGAGCCCGCCGCGGTCGCCGTGTTCTCCGACACGCGGCCGATACTGGACGCGCAGCGGGCGATCGGCTACCTGATCAGGGTGGGCCAGCAGGTGCACACCAAACTCTGGTCGGAGCACGTCGGTGCGGAGCTGACGGCTCCGCAGTACGCGGTGCTGGACGCGCTGGAGCTGGAACCGGGCGCCGACCAGCGCACGGTCGGTGAGCTGGCCTCGCTGGACAAGGCGACGATGGCCGAGATGGTCAGCCGGCTGGTGCGCCGCGGTCTGGTGCAGCGCCGGCGCGACCCCTCGGACGGGCGCCGCAACCTGCTGTCGCTCTCGCCGGCGGGCCAGGACCTGCTGCACCGCTCGACGGCCGGCGTGGCCGAGGTCCAGCGGCTGCTGCTCGCCCCGCTGGACGAGAGTGAGCACGGGCCCGCGCTGGCGCTCCTCGGCAAGGCGGCGCGGCTCTAGAGGGATCCTTTGAGCGCCAGCCAAAACGATTCGCCAACGTACGGAAGGCCCGGTGTGTCGAGGGCTTGAGGCGTTGACGGTTCAAGGAGTTGGCGGTTCAAGGCATTGGTGGCCTGACCTGCCGGAGGCCGCTTGCCCGTTGGCAACGGCGGATCGTGGCACACCGAAGACCGCCCACCCCTGATCGGGGTGGGCGGTCGTTCGACATGACCGCTCGTCAGAGAAGTCGGACGGCGGGTGCCGTCAGTTCCAGTCGAACTCCTGCGGGTCCGGACCGATCCGCGTGCCGGTGGCGACACCGGCGATCGCGGCGAGGTCCTCGGCGTCCAGCTCGAAGCCGGCGACGTCCAGGTTCTCCCGGATGCGGGCGGGGGTGACCGACTTCGGGATCGCGATCACGCCGCTCTGCAGGTGCCAGCGGAGCACCACCTGGGCGACCGTGCGGCCGTGCTTCTCGGCGATCTTCGCCAGCGCCGGCTCGGCGAGCAGCTCCTTGCCCTGGCCCAGCGGGCTCCAGGCCTCGGTGGCGATGCCGTGCTGGGCGTGGAAGGCGCGCAGCTCGGTCTGCGGGAAGTACGGGTGCAGCTCGACCTGGTTCAGCACCGGGACGACCGAGGTCTCGTCGAGCAGCCGGGTGAGCTGCTCGGGCCCGAAGTTGGAGACGCCGACCGACTTGACCCGGCCGTCCGCCTTCAGCTGCTCGAAGGCCTTCCAGACGTTCAGGTAGCTGCCGTGCTTCGGGCGCGGCCAGTGGATCAGGTAGAGGTCGACGTAGTCGAGGCCGAGCTTGGCCAGCGACGCGTCGAACTCGCGCAGGACGGCGTCGCGGCCCTGCTCGCCCGACCAGTCGCGGGTGCCCGAGTTCCACAGCTTGGTGGTGATGTAGAGGTCCTCGCGGGCCACGCCGCCGGCCAGGGCCTCGGTGATCGCCTGGCCGGTGCCGGCCTCGTTCTCGTAGATGGCCGCGGTGTCGATGGAGCGGTAGCCCGCCTCGATCGCGGTGCGGACGGCGGCCGTGGCCTCGTCGTCCGGGACCTGCCACACGCCGAATCCGAGCTGCGGGATCTGCGCGCCGTCGTTCAGCGTGACGTTGGGGATGTTGCTCACGGGAAGGGGTGCCCTCCTGGTCGTCCGTGTGATTCCAGAAGGGGGCAACTGGCACCCGGGCGTGATTGTTCCCGCCGTTCGGGGGAATCTTGCGGGGCCGGCGGCCCGCTGTGGCGGGGAATCAGGGGCTGGGTAGCGGAAAAACCTGTTGCGCGGATCACATCGGGGTTGGCAGGCTCGCGGCCATGACCTCCTGAGATCCGGGCCCTTCGTGCCCTTCCCGCCTCCGCCCGGCCGTCCCGTCCGGCGCCGCTCCGGACGCGCCGATGCCGCCGGTGCGAGGCGCCGCGCTGTCGCCCGCCGCCGTCCGGCTTCCGCCGTTCGCGCGAGCCGGGCCCGCCGTGCCGCGAGACCCGCGCCTCCGGCCCGTGACCTTCTCCCGGCGTGTCCGCTCACGCCTGTTCGCATTCCTCAGCACCCCTCAGCACCCTCCAGGACCGTCCCGCACCCTCCTGTATCGGAGCGTCATGCTGCTCACCCCCCTTCCGTTGGCCGACCCCGGCAGTCCCGATCTCTCCTCACCCCTGGCCTTCCTGCGCTGGCTCCAGCGCGGCCAGCGGCGCGGACAGGTGCTCGCCACCTGCTGGGCGCTGCTGGAGATGGGCGGTCAGGCGGCGCTGCCGATACCGCTCGGGTGGGGCGTGCAGGCCGCCGTCGACGGCGAGGCCGCCGGGATCTGGCGGGCCGGCGCCCTCGCGGTGGCGCTCGCCGTGCTGTCCGCGCTCGGCTCCGTGCTGCTGCACCGCCAGGCGGTCTGGAACTGGATCCACGCGGCGTGCCACGTGCGGCAGCTGGTGGCCCGGCAGGCTTCGGACCTGGGCGCCGGGCTGTCCTGCCGGATCGCCACCGGCGAGGTCGTCGCGGTCGGCAGCGGGGACGTCGAGCGGATCGGCTGGTACGTCGAACTCGTCGCCCGGGTCCGGGCCGCGGTGATCGTCTGGCTGGCCGTCAGCTCGGCCGTGCTGGTCGTCGAACCGGTGCTCGGGGTCGGGGTGCTGCTCGGTGTCCCGGTGCTGGCGGCCGCCGTCTGGCCGCTGATCGGGCCGTTCGAGCGGCGGTACGAGCAGCAGCGCACGCTCGGCGGCAAGGCCACCGAGCTGGCCGCCGACACGGTGGCGGGGCTGCGGGTGCTGCGCGGCATCGGCGGCGAGGAGCTGTTCCTCGACCGGTACCGGGCCGCCTCCCAGAAGGTCCGGGCCGCGGCCGTCCGATCGGCCCGGCTCTGGTCGCTGATGCAGGCCCAACAGGTCCTGTTGCCGGGCCTGTTCGTGATCGGGGTGACGTGGTACGGCGCCCGGCAGGCGGCCGCGGGCGAACTCGCCGTCGGCACCCTGATCGCCGTGTACGGAGCCACCGCCTTCCTCGCGGCGCCGCTGCGGATCCTGGGCGAGGCCGCGCACGCCTGGAGCGTCGCCCGGGTCTCCTCCGGGCGCGCCGTCCGGGTGCTCTCGCTCAGCCGCACCAGCGGTGTGGCCGAGGCCTCGCTGAAGAAGCCGGGGAACGCCGACCTGTTCGACCCGGCGACCGGGCTGACCGCGCGGGCCGGGGAGCTGACCGCGGTCGTCTGCGGGGACCCGGACTTCGCCGGGGCGCTCGCCGGGCGGCTCGGCGGGCACGTCCCGGCCGCCGACGACGAGCCGGAGCAGCCCTCCGTCCGGCTCGGCGGGACGGAGCTGGACGCGGTGCCGCTGGCCGAGGCCAGGGCGGCGGTGCTGGTCCACGACAAGGAGCCGGTGCTGCTCTCCGGCACCCTGGCCGGGCTGTTCGACATCCCGTCCTCGGGGCGGGTCTCGGTGGCCGAGGCGCTGGCCGCCGCCCGGTCCGACGACGTGCTGGAGGCCCTGGTGGACGGCTCACCGGAGTGCGAGGGCGACGCGATGCTCGCCCGGATCACCGAGCGCGGGCGCTCGCTGTCCGGCGGGCAGCGCCAGCGGCTCGCCCTGGCCCGCGCGCTGCTGGCCGACCCGCCGGTCCTCGTCCTGGACGAGCCGACCAGCGCGGTGGACGCCCACACCGAGTCCAGGATCGCCACCGGACTGCGGGACACCCGGGCGGGGCGCACCACCGTGATCTTCGCGACCAGCCCGCTGCTGCTCGACCAGGCGGACCGGGTGGTGCTGCTGCGCGACGGCCGGGCGGCCGTGGCCGGGCGGCACCGCGACCTGATGCGGACCGAGCCGGCCTACCGGGCCGTGGTCACCCGCGAGGAGCAGCCGGAACCGGTGGGGGAGCCGGTATGAGCGGCCGCGTGGGCACCCGCGCCGTCCGTCCCGCCCGACCCGCCGCCTACCCGAGGAGCACGTCATGAAGCCCCCCGTCCATGAGGAGCAGGGGCCGGCCACCACCCTGCCGGTCGGCTCACCGGCCGCCGTGCGCGCCTACCTGCGCCTGCTCGCCCGGCGCCACCGCGGCGGGTTCTCCGCGGTGGTGGGGCTGCACTCGGTGGCCACCGTGGCCGGGCTGGTCGGCCCCTGGGTGCTCGGCAGCCTGGTCGAGTCGCTGGCCACCGGCACCGCCGAGGCCACCATCGCGGTCGCGGTCGGCTGGTACCTGCTGGCGCTGGTGGTGCAGTCCGCCTTCACCGGCTGGTCCCGGATGCGCGGTGCCGTCCTCGGCGAGCGGGTGCTGGCCGACCTGCGCGAGGACTTCCTGGTCCGCTCGGTCGCGCTGCCCACCGGCGTGCTGGAGCGGGCCGGCACCGGGGACCTGGTCTCCCGGGGCACCACGGACATCGACCGGCTGGACAAGTCGGTGCGCGAGGCCGTGCCCGAACTCGCCGTCGCCATCGTGTCGTTGCTGCTGGTGATCGGTGCCCTGCTGGTCACCTCGCCGCTGCTCGCGCTCACCTCGCTGGTCGGCCTGCCGCTGCTGCTGGTCAGCTCCCGCTGGTACTTCAAGCGCGCGCCGCAGTCCTACCGCAACGAGTCGGCCGGGTACGCCGCGGTGAACACCGTGCTGGCCGAGACGGTGGACGCCGGGCGGACGGTGGAGACGCTGCGCCTGGGCGACCAGCGGATCGCCCTGACGGACCGCAAGCTGGGCGAGTGGCTGGCCTGGGAGCGCTACACCCTGTGGCTGCGCTCGGTCTGGTTCCCGACCATCGACGCGTTCTACTCCTCGGCGGTGCTGGCCACCCTGCTGCTCGGCGGGCTGTTCACCCTCAAGGGTTGGATCACCGTCGGTGAGTTGACCACGGGAGTGCTGTACGCGCAGATGCTGACCGGTCCGGTCGACCTGATCCTGCGGTGGTACGACGAACTGCAGATCGGCCAGGCCTCGCTGGCCCGGCTGGTCGGCGTCCGCGAGGTGCCGGAGCACGAGGGCGACGAGTCCAGTCACCCGGACGGCCGCCGGGTCGAGGCCCGGGACGTCCGGTTCGGCTACCGGGAGGGCGCCGACGTCCTGCACGGCATCAGCCTGGACGTCGCGCCGGGCAGCCGGGTCGCGCTGGTCGGGCCGTCCGGGGCGGGCAAGTCCACGCTGGGGCGGCTGCTGGCCGGGATCTACGCCCCCGGGCGCGGCAGCGTGACGCTCGGCGGGGCGGCGCTGGCGCGGATGCCGGCCGAGCGGGTGCGGGCGGAGGTCGCCCTGGTGAACCAGGAGCACCACGTCTTCGTCGGCACCCTGCGGGACAACCTGCGGCTGGCCGCGCCGGGGGCCGAGGACACCGAACTGCGCTCCGCGCTGGACGCGGTGGACGCCGGCGGCTGGGTGGACGCGCTGCCGCACGGCCTCGACACCGAGGTCGGCTCCGGCGGCACCGTGCTGACCCCACCACAGGCCCAGCAGCTGGCGCTGGCCCGGCTGGTGCTGGCCGATCCGCACACCCTGGTGCTGGACGAGGCCACCTCGCTGCTGGACCCGCGTGCCGCCCGGCACCTGGAGCGCTCGCTCGCCCGGGTGCTGGAGGGCCGCACGGTCATCGCCATCGCCCACCGGCTGCACACCGCGCACGACGCGGACGTGATCGCGGTGGTCGAGGGCGGTCGGATCAGCGAGTACGGCAGCCACCCGGAGCTGGTCGCGGCCGGCGGCCCGTACGCGGCGCTCTGGCGCTCCTGGCGGGACGAGCGGTAGCGGGCCGGCGCCGTCTGACTCGCACGGCGCCGTCTGACCCGCACGGAGCTGTCGAACCCGCACAGCGCCGTTGACTCTTACGGCACTTCAAACCCGCACGGGGCCGGATTACCCCGTGCGGGTTACTCCCTCGTCCATCAGGGCGCGTAACCGGGCAAATCGGAGCCCCGGCCCGCAGACTGCTCCGGTGACCAAGATTTCGGACGGCTCGTCCGGCTCCAAACGCAGCGAGATCGCTGGGATCCCCACCCGGTACATCGGGATCGTCGTCATCGTCGTCCTCGCCGTGTGGTTCCTGTTCGCGAACCTCGACAGGGTGAAGATCCAGTTCTGGGTGTTCACCGTCACCGCGCCGCTCTGGATCGCACTGCTCGCCACGCTGCTCGCCGGCGGCGCGCTGGGCTGGCTGCTGAAGGGGCGTCGCGGCCGGTGACCAGCGCTCCCGGGCCGGCCCAGCCGGGGCCCTCGGCCTTCACGCCGCTGATCGAGGTGCGCGGCGTCAACAAGCACTTCGGGGACCTGCACGTCCTCCAGGACATCGAGCTGACCGTGGGCCGCGGCGAGGTCGTCGTGGTCATCGGACCGTCCGGCTCCGGCAAGTCGACGCTCTGCCGGGCGATCAACCGCCTGGAGCCGATCGAGGACGGCACCATCCTGATCGACGGCGAGCCGCTGCCCGAGGAGGGCAAGGGGCTGGCCCGGCTGCGCGCCGAGGTCGGCATGGTGTTCCAGTCCTTCAACCTGTTCGCGCACAAGACCGTGCTGCAGAACGTCTCGCTCGCGCAGATCAAGGTCCGCGGCCGGCCCCGGGCGGAGGCGGACGCCAAGTCCCGCGCCCTGCTGGAGCGGGTCGGGCTGGAGGCGCACGCCGAGAAGTACCCGGCCCAGCTCTCCGGCGGCCAGCAGCAGCGGGTGGCGATCGCCCGGGCGCTGGCGATGGATCCGAAGGCACTGCTGTTCGACGAGCCGACCTCGGCGCTCGACCCCGAGATGATCAACGAGGTGCTGGACGTCATGCGCCAGCTCGCCCGCGAGGGCATGACGATGGTCGTGGTCACCCACGAGATGGGCTTCGCCCGGGCCTCCGCCAACCGGGTGGTCTTCATGGCCGACGGCCGGATCGTCGAGGACCGCGCCCCGGAGGACTTCTTCAGCGCTCCGGAGAGCGAGCGCGCCCGGGACTTCCTGTCCAAGATCCTGAAGCACTGAGGCGGCGCCCGTGACGAGGAAGACCACGCCCGCCGCCCGGAGCCGGACGGTGCTCGCCGCCGTCCTGCTGCTCGCCGTGCTGGCCGCCGGCTGCGGCAAGCCCGGCACCCCGCCGCCCAAGGGCCCGCAGGCGAGCGCGCTGCCCAGCTACCAGGTGCGCGACGCCGCCTCCATCACCGGCTCGCCGACCCTGGACGCCGCCCGGAGCCGGGGCCACCTGGTGGTCGGCGCCAAGGAGGACCAGCCGTACCTGGGCGAGAAGAACCCGGCCACCGGCGTCTACTCCGGCTTCGACATCGAGATCGCCAAGATGGTCGGCGCCTACCTCGGCTTCCCGCCGGACCGGATCGAGTTCAAGACCATCGCCTCGGCCAACCGCGAGACCGCGCTGCAGAACGGCCAGGTGGACTTCTACGTCGGCACCTACACCATCAACGACAACCGGAAGAAGCTGGTCGGCTTCGCCGGGCCGTACTTCGTCGCCGGGCAGTCGCTGCTGGTGCGCAGGAACGACAACACCATCCACGGCCCGCAGGACCTGGACGGCAAGAAGGTCTGCTCGGCGGCCGGCTCGACCCCGTACCAGCGCATCCAGTCGCAGTACCCGAAGGCGAAGCTGATCGGCTACGACACCTACTCGGCCTGCGTGGACAACCTGATCACCGGCCAGGTGGACGCCGTCACCACGGACAACGCGATCCTGCTGGGCTACGCGGCCAAGGTGCCGGACGAGCTCAAGGTGGTCGGCCCGCTGTTCTCCCAGGAGCCGTACGGGATCGGCACCCCGAAGAACGACACCGTGCTGCGCCTGGCCCTGGACGACGCGCTGGCGCAGAACGAGCAGAACGGCGACTGGAAGAAGGCCTACGACGCGACCCTGGGCCTGTCCGGGGAGCCGGCGCCGACACCGCCGCCGATCGACCGGTACTGAGAGGGCCGCGCCGTGAAAACGCTGACCGACAACTGGTCGACCTACTGGGACGGCTTCCTCGGCACGCTCTCGCTGTTCGCGGTGAGCGCCGTGCTGTCGCTGGTGCTGGGGGTGATGATCGCGGGTTTCCGGGTCTCGCCGGTCCGGCCGCTGCGGGTGTTCGGGACGGCCTGGGTGACGCTGCTGCGCAACACGCCGCTGACCCTGCTGTTCTTCATCGTGGTGCTGGGCCTGCCGCGCTTCAACATCACGCTGCCGTTCTTCGTCTTCGCGGTGGCCGCGCTCGGCTGCTACACCTCGGCCTTCGTCTGCGAGGCGATGCGCTCGGGCATCAACACCGTGCCGGCGGGGCAGGGGGAGGCGGCGCGCAGCCTGGGCATGAGCTTCGGGCAGACGATGAGCGTGGTGGTGCTGCCGCAGGCGTACCGGTCGGTGGTCGCGCCGATCGGCAGCGTGATGATCGCGCTGGCGAAGAACACGGCGATCGCCGGCTCGTTCAGCGTCACCGAACTGCTCGGCACCTACCGGACGATCAACGAGCTGGGCTACAGCATCGTCTGGACCTTCGTCTGGATCGCCGTCGGCTACCTGATCATCACCCTGGCCGTCAGCGCCGTCTTCAACCTGCTGGAACGACGAGTGGCGGTGTCCCGATGACCGTTGGATCCTCGGCGCTGTACGACATCCCCGGTCCGAAGGCGCTCGCCCGCCACCGGCTGTACGGCGGGATCGCGCTGCTGCTGATCGCGGCGCTGATCGGCTGGATCGTCTACATGCTGTTCCACACCCACCAGTTCACGTACCAGAAGTGGATGCCCTTCGAGTACCGGGGCGTCCAGGACCTGCTGCTGAGCGGGCTCGGCAACACCCTCAGGGCCTTCGGCTGGACGGTGCTGTTCGCGCTGCCCTTCGGCGCGCTGTTCGCGGCCGGGCGGCTGTCCGACCACAGGGTGGTGCGGGTGCTCTCCACGGTGGTGGTGGAGTTCTTCCGGGCCATGCCGCTGCTGGTGATGATCTTCTTCGTCTTCGTCGCGCTCAAGGTGCAGCCGCTGTGGGCGCTGGTGGCCGGGCTGGTGCTGTACAACGGCTCGGTGCTGGCCGAGGTCTTCCGGGCCGGCGTGCTCGCGGTGCCCAAGGGGCAGCGCGAGGCGGCCTACGCGCTCGGCCTGCGCAAGACCCAGGTGATGACGTACGTGCTGGTGCCGCAGGCCAACCGGGCCATGCTGCCGGCCATCATCAGCCAGCTGGTGGTCGCGCTCAAGGACACCTCGCTGGGCTTCCTGATCACCTACGAGGAGTTCCTGCACGCGGGCAAGCTGATCGCCACCAACCTCGACTACGACCTGCCGTTCATCCCGGTGGTGATCGTGATCGCGCCGATCTACATCGGCATGTGCCTGCTGCTCTCCTGGCTCGCCCGCTGGGTCGAGCGCCGCAGCCGGCGCAGCCCGAGCATGCGGGGCGGGGCACCGGTGGTCAAGGCCGGGGTGGCGATGGGGCTGCCGCCGTCCGCGCAGCAGTGAGGGGCCTGGTTCGGTCCTGAACCATAGGTGCGGGTGGGGATAGGGCGGGCATCTCCAATTTCCTCTTATGATTGCGGAGGTTCGACGACGACGACCGGGGGAGGGCCATGGAGCCGGTATTCGACTCGCGGCACATCAGGACGTTCCACGAGGTCGTCAGAGCGGGCTCCTACTCGGCCGCCGCCCGTGAGCTCGGCTACACCCAGCCCGCCATCACCCAGCAGATGAAGGCGCTCGAACGCACCGTCGGCGTCGCGCTGTTCACCCGGGCCGGGCGCGGGCTGCGGCTCACCGAGGCGGGCGAGGCGCTCTCCCGGCACGCCGAACTGATCCTCGGCAGCCTCTCCGCCGCCCAGCAGCAGCTCGCCGCGCTCGCCCGGCTGCGGGCCGGGCGGGTGCGGGTCTGCGCCTTCCCCAGTGCCAACGCCACCCTGATACCCGAGGCGATGGCCCGGCTGCTCGCCGAACACCCCGGTGTGCGGGTCGAGCTGCTGGAGGCCGAACCTCCGGACTCCGTCCAGCGACTGCTGCGCGGGGAGTGCGACATCGCGCTGGCCTTCCGCTATCCCGGCAGCGCGACCGAGGTGCCCGACGGGCTGGACGAGATCCCGCTGATGGAGGACCTGCTCACCGTGCTGCTGCCGGTCGGGCACCCGCTCGGCCGCCGGCACGCCGTCCGGCTCGCCGACCTCGACGGCGAGCGCTGGATCGCCGGGTGCCCGCGCTGCCGGGCCAACCTGCTGAACGTCTGCGCGGAGGAGGGCTTCGCGCCGGACATCGTGTTCTCCACGGACGACAACCTCGCGGTGCAGAGCCTCGTCGCCGCCGGGGTCGGGATCGCGCTGATGCCCGCGCTGGTGCTCTCCTTCATGTGCCACCGCAAGGTCACCGGGCGGGCCGTCGAACCGCACCTGCGCCGGCAGGTGAGCGCGTACGTGCTGCGCGAGCACCGGCGGATCCCGGCCACCGGGCTGGTGCTGGACCACCTGCGGCGGGCGGCGGCGAGCCGGATCGGGTGCTGAGTGGTGCCTCCGGTGGGTGCTCGCCGGGGCGATTCATAAGCTGAGGTTGGGGGGAAGCTTAAGAACCCTCGTTGGACGTGATAGGTCGGTGCAGCCGAACCTGCTGGCATGACACCCCCAGCCACGGTCGGCAGCGACCGGCTCACCGAGCGGATGACCGCCCTGATCGGCGAGATCCGTGCCGTCGTGGACCGCGGACTGCCCCCGGAACTCACCGCCTACCTGGTCGGTGAACGCCTCGCCCCGCACCTGCACGCAGACCCCGACGGGCCCGACGCGCTGCTCACCCCCGCCCAGCGCGAGGGCGACCCGGAGCGCTACCGCCAGCACGTCCTGCACGCCGAGGAGGACGGCGGCTTCTCCGTCGTCGCCCTGGTCTGGCTGCCCGGCCAGCAGACCCCGATCCACGACCACGTCTCCTGGTGCGTGGCCGGCGTCCACCAGGGCCAGGAGAGCGAGACCCGCTACCGGCTGGTCTCCGACGGCCGCACCGCCCACCTCGTCGAGACCGAGCACGTCGCCGGCCCGGCCGGCACCGTCGCCGCCTTCGCCCCGCCCGGTGACATCCACCTGGTGCGCAACGCCTGCAACAGCACCGCCATCTCCATCCACGTCTACGGCGCGGACGTCTCCCGGCTCGGCACCAGCATCCGGCGCGTCTACCGGCTGCCCGCCGACCAGCAGCAGTGAGGGCGGCGTGGCACTGACCCTCCGGGAGCGCGCCGCGCGCACCCGCTCACTGCCCCCGCTCGGCGGGGACGCCCCCGGCCTGCTGCTCGCGGCGGCCGGGGTGGCCGCCGCGATCGCCGTCCACGCGGCCGTGCCCGCCGTGCCCAAGCTCACCGCGGCCGTGGTGCTCGGCATGGCGGCGGCCCACCTGCCCGGGCTGCGCCCGGTGGTGCGCGGGGTGGCCCGGCCGGGGCTGTCCATGGCCGGCAAGCGGCTGATGCGGCTCGGGATCGTCCTGCTCGGGCTCAAGCTCAGCCTGGACGACGTGCTCGGCCTCGGCTGGGCCACCGTCGCCATGGTGCTCGCGGTGGTCGCGGCCACCTTCACCGGCACGCTCTGGCTCGGCCGGCGGCTCGGCCTGCCGGGCGACCAGCCGCTGCTGGTCGCCACCGGGTACTCGATCTGCGGAGCCTCGGCGATCGGCGCGGTCAGCCAGGCGGCCGGCAGCGAGGAGGAGGACGTCGCCGCCTCGGTGGCCCTGGTCACCCTGTGCGGGACGCTGGCCATCGCCGTGCTGCCGCTGCTCCAGCAGCCGTTCGGGCTGGGCGACGTGGAGTTCGGGCGGTGGGTCGGCGCGAGCGTGCACGACGTCGGGCAGGTGGTCGCCACCGCGCAGACCGGCGGGGCGGGCGCGTTGCGGGAGGCCGTCCTGGTCAAGCTGATGCGCGTGGTGCTGCTGGCGCCGCTGGTCGCCGGGATGGCCGTCGCGGTGCGGCGCCGGGCGCGCCGGGCCGGGGAGGCCGTCGCCGGGGCCGGCCAGGAGTCGGGGGAAGACCCCGCGAAGAACCCGGCCAAGACCGGCAGCCGCCCGCCGATCGTCCCGCTGTTCGTGGCGGGGTTCCTCGCGATGATCGTGCTGCGGACCACCGGGGTGCTTCCGGAGCGGGCGCTCACCCTCGCCGGGGACGCCCAGGAACTGCTGCTGGCCGCCGCGCTGTTCGGCCTCGGCAGCGCCGTGCACCTGCCGACCATGGTCCGCACCGGCGGGCGGCTCGCCCTGCTCGGGCTCGGCTCCTGGGTGGTCGTCGCGGGCGTCTCCTACGCCGGGGTGCTGGTCACGACGTGACGGGCGCGGGGGCGGACTCGGCTATTGTCGGGCGGGTACTCGTCCGCCGGGACGCTCCTGCACCCGAGTCCGCTGAGGAAGCCGCATGTCCACCGCACTGCCCGAACGGGACGCTCACGAGGCCGTCGTCACGCTCGACCGGCGGGACGGCCCGTTCGGCGAGGTGGTACTGCGCCGGCGGGGCCGGCACTTCGAGATCATCGCCAACGGCTGCTTCCTGATGGACACCGCCGACGGCCGCTCCGAACGCCTGCTGATCCAGGCGGCGCTGGACGAACTGGACCGCACCGGCGCCCCCGTGGAGCCCTCGGTGCTGATCGGAGGCCTCGGCGTCGGCTTCTCGCTGGCGTACGCGGCGGCCGAGCCGCGCTGGGGGCGGATCGCCATCGTCGAGCGCGAGACCGCCATCATCGACTGGCACCGGAGCGGGCCGCTCGGCGCCTTCTCCGACGGCGCGCTGGAGGACCGGCGGGTCCAGGTCCTCCACACCGACCTGCTGGAGTACCTGGCGGCGGCCGACGGCGAGCGCTACGACGCGCTGTGCCTCGACATCGACAACGGCCCGGACTGGACCGTCACCGACTCCAACGCCGGGCTGTACGGCGCCGACGGGCTCGCGGTGCTCTGGCACCGGCTGCAGCCGGGCGGGGTGCTGGCGGTGTGGAGCGCGCAGCCCTCCGCGGACTTCGAGGAGGCGCTGCGGGCGGCGGGCTTCTCCGACGTCGTCACGCACGAGATCCCGGTCAGCCGCGGCGTGCCGGACGTGGTCCACCTGGCCCGGCGCGCGGGCTGACGGCGTAGGGCCCCCAACCTTCCTTCCGCGTCCGGCAGTTGTCCGCAGCTGCGGTCAACTGCCGGACTCCGGCGTCGCGTTGTCGCGGCCTCCGACGGCTGGACCTTGGTGGAGGGGGCAGTTGTCGGGGCTCAGCCGAACGGCCTGGTCTCCGGGCCCGAAGCCTCCGCCGCGTCGGTCTCCGTCGCTTCGTCGGCGGTGGACGGGAGGCTTTCCGGGGCGAAGGGGTTGAAGTCCGGCGGGGGCACCATGACCGGCGTGCCCTTCCGCGGGGCGTCCTGCGCGGGAGCGGCCTGCGGGGGAACGGTCGGCGGTGCGGAGGGCGGCGGCGGGACGGCCGGGCCCTGCGCCGCGAGCGTGGTGCCGAACGGGTCCGAATGGTCGGCCGTCACCGTGCCGAACGGGTCGGTGGCCGGGGCGGCCGCTGCCGGGGACGTGGCCGGGGTGGACGGGAGGCTTTCCGGGGCGAAGGGGTTGAAGTCCGGCGGGGGCACCATGACCGGCGTGCCCTTCCGCCCGGCCGGCGCCGCCTGCGGCTCGGCGTCGGCCGGGGAGGCCTCCGCGACAGGCGCGAACGGGTTGAAGTCCTCGGGCGGGAGCTGCGCCGGCACCTCTTCCGGCTCCTCCTCGACGGGAGCGGGAGCGGCGGCGGGCGTGGCGGGCACGGCGACGGGCGCGCGCACGGCGCCGGCCACCTCGCCGTCCCAGCCGAACTGAACGCTCTTCAGCAGCTCCGCGAACGCCTGCGTGTACAGGTCCCAGTCCTCCGGCTGCGCCGTGGACAGCTGGACGCAGAGCACGGTGCCGCCGTCCGGCAGCGGGACGAAGGCCTCGACCGCCGAGGTGACCACCCAGCGCCGCTGCCCGTCGGCGGACAGCGGCCCCGGCACCGGGACGGTCCGTCCCTCGACCAGGACGGCGGCCGGCCCGGCCGGCAGCAGGACCGTCCACACCTCGGCGTGCCGCCGGACGGTGGCGAGCTCGGTGGCGAGCGCGGTGATCGGCAGCGGGTGCCGGGCGAGCGAGACGACCAGGGCGGCGTCGGAGGCCCGGCCGTCCACGTCCAGCGCGCAGACGCCCGCGTAGACCGTGCCGGCGTCGTGGACCAGGTCGGCGAGGGTGGCGGAGACGACCGCGAAGTCGCGGCGCTGCTCCGGACCGTCACCGCTGAACAGCTCCTCGGCGACCTCGGCCAGATGCCCGGTCAGTTCCTCGGCGGCCGCGGCGGTGGCCCGGTCGACGCCGTCCGCCCCGCCCTCCGGCACGGGCACCGTACGGGAGCAGACCCCGGCCGGACCACCGGGGGAGGTCAGCGGGTGGAAGCCGGGCGGGACCACCAGTCGGACCTCGGCGCCCGCGCCGGTGGCCAGTTCGACCGGCTGGCGGGTCTGCTGCCCGGCGGCCAGCGCGGCCAGTGCCGGGGCGAACGGCGGGCGCAGCTTGGGGTCGGCGAACTCGCCGGTGACCGGCAGTTGGAACAGTGCGGCCGAGGTGGTGCCCCGGTCGGCGATCGCGCCGCGCACCGCCCCGCCGCCGTAGCGGGTGTGGAGGGCGGCGGTCACCCGGTCGGCGACCCGGGCTCCGGTACCGGGGCGGGCCGTGCCGGCGGTGAGCACCGTGCCGAGCCGGTCCACGGCCGCGTGCACCGGGCCGTTCGGGGCCAGCGGGAGGCCGAACAGCGCCTCGGCGGCGGGGTGTTCGGCCGGGCGCAGGGCGCTGAGCGAGGCCGCCGGATGGCGGGAGGTGCGCTCGTCGAAGAGGGCGTCGGTGAGCGTGCCGAGGGTCGCGCAGACCTGCTCCGCCGCTGCGAAGGGATTGGCCTCCGCGCTGAACTGGACGTCCTGGGTCAACTGTTGAGCCCCCCGCTCTGCTGCGTCTGCGGTCCGCTGGTCCGGGTGGGTCCGCACGCGCCGTGGTGGCGTGCCGTCGGATCCGTGCTCATTCCTATCAGAGCCCGCTGTCGGGACCGAACCGGCGGATCACCCGATGGGAGCCGCGGCCGTTTCGCCCGTGGCCTGCGGGGACGTTTCGCCGGACGGTGCGGTGGCGAGCGCGGTGACCGCCTCGGTGATCCCGGGGACGGCGAACAGTCCGGCGAGCTCCCGCACCAGGCGCCCGGTCGGGCCGTCAGGACGCTCGTCCGCGAAGAACGAGGCGAGTTCGGCGGCGAGCGCCGGCTCCCGGGCGGCGGTGAGGGTGAGGGAGGCGACGAACTCCTGCACCAGGTGCAGCTGCAGGTCCTCCAGCGGCACCGAGCGTTCGGCCAGCCACTCCAGCGAGGTGATCTCGGCGTTGGCGATCCAGGCCCGGACGGTCAGCCGCAGCCCGGGGCTCGGCGCGGGGATCGCCAGGTGGGAGAGGATCTGGTCGTGGGCGGCCCGCCGCACCTCGTCGATCACCGCCGAGGTGCCCGCGCTGGCCGCCACCGAGCCGCCGCGCAGCAGCGCCGCGAAGCCGGGCCCGTGGCTCTGCACGAAGTCCAGGTAGCGGCCCATCACCCGGTACAGCCGCTCGGACAGCGGCCCGTCGGCGGCCTCCTCGAAGCGCGCCGAGAGCTCCCGCCCGGCCCGCCGCAGCGACTCCTCGTACAGCGCCTGCTTGCCGGGGAAGTAGTGGTACACCAGCGGCCGGGAGGCTCCCGCGGCGGCGGCGATGTCGTCGATCGACACCTCCTCCGGCGGGCGGCGGCTGAACAGCTCCAGCGCGACGGCGATCAGCTGTTCGCGCCGCTCGTCCACGCTGAGCCTGCGGCGCGGCCGCTCACCGGCAGCCGCCCGGGCCGGCGCCCGGCCCGGCGTCTGGCCCGCCGCCCGGGCCGGTGCCTGCTCCGGGGCGGGGGTCCGTGCAGCGCGGGCGGCCGTCGGCGACGGCGTACGGGAGGCCATGCGCGCCACCCTATCCGCCGTCCGGGGCGGGGCCTATGCGGCGTGGAGGCCCAGGTAACGGCGGTAGGCCTCGCGGCCGTCGGGGACGAAGTCGTCGCGGGCGAGGCGGTCGGCGAGCTCGGCGGGGGTGAGCCAGGCGTGCCAGGCGACCTCGGACTCCTGCGGCTGGACCGGGCCGTCCCACTCGGCCTCGTACATGTCGCTCCACCAGGAGAGCCCCTCCTGTCGGAAGAGGAACTTGAAGAGCGGACGCGGGGTGATCCCGTGCACGCCGAGCTCCTCCTCGGCCTCGCGGACGGCGGCCTCGGCGTACGTCTCGCCGGAGCCGACCACGCCGCCGACGAACATGTCGTACGCGCCGGGGGCGAACAGCTTGGTGTCGGTGCGGCGGTGGACGAAGATCCGCCCGGCCGGGTCGCGGACCAGGATGAAGACGCACCGGTGGGTGAGCCCCTGCCGGTACACCTCCCCGCGCAGCGCCGTCCCGATCACCTGGTCGTGCTCGTCGACGACGTCCAGCAGTTCTTCGGCAGGGTTGGTCATGAAGGACAGGTTAGGGTTTCGGGGCCCGCTTCGAACGCTTTTCGAGTGCGATCCGAGCTCGATTCGCGCGTGATTCGTGCACGATCGGAAGCGGGCGGGAAAGCAGGAATCGGACAGGCTGAGGGCGGCGCGCGATGGTGGAGATCTGGGGCGAGACGGCTGAGGGGTTCGAGCCCGTACGGGAGGCCTTCGCGCGGAACTTCCACGAGTACGGCGAACTGGGCGCGGCCTTCGCGCTGTACGTGCGCGGCCGCAAGGTGGTCGACCTGTGGGGCGGTGACGCCCGGCCCGAGGTCGGCGGGCGGCCCGCGCCGGCGGTGCCCTGGACGGCGGACACCGCCCAGGTGCTGCGCTCGGTCACCAAGGGCCTGACCGCGAGCACCGCGCTGCTGCTGGCCGAGCGCGGCCTGCTCGACCTGGACGCCCCGGTGGCCTCCTACTGGCCCGAGTTCGCGCAGGCCGGCAAGGGCGGGGTGCCGGTGCGCTGGCTGCTGTCGCACCAGGCCGGGGTGCCCGCGCTGGACGTGCCGCTGCGGCTGGAGGACGTGCTGACCTGGGAGCGCGCGGCGGCCGCGGTGGCCGCGCAGGCGCCCGCCTGGGAGCCGGGCACCGCGCACGGCTACCACCCGTACACCTTCGGCTGGCTGGTCGGCGAGGTGGTGCGGCGGGTGAGCGGGCGCACGATCGGCCAGTACTTCGCCGAGGAGATCGCCCGGCCGCTCGGGCTGGACCTGTGGATCGGGCTGCCGGCCGGGGCCGCGCCGAGGGTCGGCCGGCTGGTCGACCTGCCCGCCCCGGAGGCGGCCCGGACCGGGCCGAGCGGGCTGCGACTGCGGCCCAAGCAGTCCGTCCGGGACGCCTACCAGGACCCGGGCTCGCTGACCGCGCGGTCCTTCGCCTCGGTGCGCCCCGGGGTGGACCTCAACGACCCGGCGGTGCAGGCCGCCGAGATCCCCGGCGCGGGGGGCATCGGCACCGCCCGCTCGCTGGCCCGGTTCTACGCGGCGCTGATCGGCGCCGCCGACCGCCCGGACGGCTCCGGCGCGCTGCTGCCGCCGCTGCTCGGGCCCGGGGTGCTGACCCGCGCGGCCGGGCCCGAGGTGAGCGGGCCGGACCGGGTGCTGATCGTCAACTCCACCTTCGGCCTGGGCTTCTGGCGGCACGGCCCGACCGCGCCGATGGCCTCCCCGGCGAGCTTCGGCCACCCCGGCCGGGGCGGCTCGCTGGGCTTCGCCGACCCGGAGCTCGGGTTGGGCTTCGGCTACGTCACCAACGGCATGCAGCCGGGTGTCACCGGCGACATCCGCTCGCGCAACCTGATCCGTGCGGTGCGGGGGTGCCTGGGGCTGTCCGGGTAGTGCCGGGCGCGGCCCCGGGCCGTCAGGCCTGGCCGGTCTCGAAGCGGGTGATCTTCGGGCCGGTCAGGGTGAAGCGCCAGGCGGTGCGCATCTCGCCCCAGGTGTCGTTGGTGAAGTTGGCGATCAGCGCGCGGCCGCCGTCCGATTCGGTCTGGACGTCCATCCGGCCGCGGACGGTGAAGATCTCCTTGTCGATCCACTGGTCCAGGTCGCGGTCGGAGCCGTCGTCGGACATGGTCGCGTCCGGGGTGAGGGTGGCCAGGAAGGCGTCGCGGTCGCCCGAGTTGACCGCGGCGACGAAGGCGCGCACGGTGGGGTCGGAGAGCTTGGCGGGGGAGATGGTCATAGGGACTCCCGGGGGTGAGGGACGGGGAGTCCTGTTTACGACGTTCGCCGGGTGTGTTCGGGCATGTCGGCGGCGCGTCGAGAAAATCGCGCATTCATCTGCTTAGATCCCGAAATGGGCGTTTTGCCCTACGGAGGGTTGCGCAGCGTGGACGTCCCGACGGGCGTTCGCGCTGCGGCCACGGGGAGTGGCGGCGGAGCGGGAGGCCGGGACCGGCCTCCCGCTCCGTGTTTCGTGGAGGCCGCGGCCTAGAAGAGGCCGACCGCGTCCGGGGAGTAGCTGACCAGCAGGTTCTTGGTCTGCTGGTAGTGCTCCAGCAGCGCCTTGTGGTTCTCCCGGCCGATGCCGGAGTTCTTGTAGCCGCCGAAGGCCGCGTGGGCGGGGTAGGCGTGGAAGCAGTTGGTCCACACCCGGCCGGCCTGGATGGCGCGCCCGGCGCGGTGGGCGGTGTTGAGGTCGCGGGTCCAGACGCCCGCGCCGAGCCCGTACTGGGTGTCGTTGGCGAGGGTGATCGCCTCGGCGAAGTCCTCGAAGCGGGTGACCGAGACGACCGGGCCGAAGATCTCCTCCTGGAAGACCCGCATGCTGTTGACGCCCTCGAACACCGTCGGCGTCACGTAGTACCCGCCGGCCAGGGCGCCGCCGAGGTCGGCCCGCTCGCCGCCGGCCAGCAGCTTGGCGCCCTCGGCCTGGCCGATCTCGAAGTAGGAGAGGATCTTCTTCAGCTGTTCGACGCTGGCCTGCGCGCCGACCTGGGTCTCGGTGTCCAGCGGGTCGCCCTGGCGCATCGCGCGCACCCGCTCCAGGCCGTCGGCGAGCAGCCGCTCGTAGACCGAGGACTGGATCAGCGCCCGGCTGGGACAGGTGCACACCTCGCCCTGGTTGAGGGCGAACATCGCGAAGCCCTCGACCGCCTTGTCGTAGAAGGCGTCCGAGGCGGCGGCGACGTCCGCGAAGAACAGGTTGGGGCTCTTGCCGCCGAGTTCCAGCGAGACCGGGATCAGGTTGTCGCTGGCGTAGCGGGCGATCAGCCGGCCGGTGGTGGTCTCGCCGGTGAAGGCGATCTTGCGGATGCGGTTGCTGGAGGCCAGCGGGGCGCCGGCCTCCTCGCCGAAGCCGGTGACGATGTTGACCACGCCGGGCGGCAGCAGGTCGGCGGTCAGCTCGGCCCACAGCAGCACCGAGGCCGGGGTCTGCTCGGCGGGCTTGAGCACCACCGCGTTGCCGGCCGCGAGCGCCGGGGCGAGCTTCCAGACGGCCATCAGGATCGGGAAGTTCCACGGGATGATCTGGCCGACCACGCCCAGCGGCTCGTGGAAGTGGTACGCCACGGTGTCCTCGTCCAGCTGGGACAGGCCGCCCTCCTGGGCGCGCAGCGCGCCCGCGAAGTAGCGCAGGTGGTCGACCGCGAGCGGGAGGTCGGCGGCCAGCGTCTCGCGCACCGGCTTGCCGTTCTCCCAGCTCTCCGCGACGGCCAGCCGTTCCAGGTTCTCCTCCATCCGGTCGGCGATCCGCAGCAGCACCTGGGCCCGCTCGGCGGGCGGGGTGCGGCCCCAGCCGGGGGCGGCGGCGTGGGCCGCGTCCAGCGCGGCCTCGATGTCCTCGGCGGTGCCGCGGGCGACTTCGGTGAACACCTCGCCGGTGACCGGGGTCGGGTCGCCGAAGTACTCGCCGCGCACCGGCGGGGTCCAGCCGCCGCCGATCCAGTGCTCGTACCGGGAGCGGTAGGCGACGATGCTGCCGGGCGTGCCGGGGGGCTGGTAGACCGTCATGCTCTGCTGTCTCCTCGCGACGTCGGGCGTCGCCCGGACCGGGCGGCGCGGGCGGCGCGCCGGGCCGCGCCCGGCGCGGGGCGGCCCGGCGGGAGGGTGCGGACACGCAATTCGGGGCGGACGCCCGCCGGGGCGTCCGCCGTCGAGCACGATAGCCGCCCGGCGCCCGGCGCGGCTACGGTCCGTGCGCCCGGTCCGTACGGAGGGTGCGCGTTCCGGTCGTGGCGCGGGGGCGCGCACCGTGGCTCCGCGCTCCGGTGGGGACGGTGTCAGACCGCGTGGTAGCGGCCGGTGCGGGACTCCCAGTACAGGTAGCCGGCGAGCCAGGTGACCAGCCCGTCCGCGTACCGCTGGGCGATCGTCCGTTCGACCCGGGAGAGCCCCAACTCCCGGTAGACGTCAGCCAGTCGGCCGTGCAGGTCCCGGCACCGCTCGACCATCAGCTGCGCCTCCTCCAGCACCACCGCGCAGGCCTCCTCGGCCGAACAGCGGCGCTCGCGCTGGACGATCATCACCAGGTTGTTGACGTCGCCGCGCGGGGCCTCCAGCGGGAACGACCGGACGTCGTTGCTGAGCGAGGGGATGTCGGCGGCCAGCTGGCGCAGTTGACGCAGCACCGGGTGGTGCAGTACGGCGGCGGGCACCTCGAACTGGCCGAGGCGTTCGACCATGTCGAAGATGGTCTCCATCGCCGCGGTGCCTCGTCTGAGCACCAGGTAGCCGTCGCGGTCGGGTGGCCGGGTGGAGATGCGGCCGGCGGCCTCGGCGGGGTGACTGGCCAGGTACCACTCCCAGTTGTACGCGGCGCGGGCCTGCCAGCGGGCGGGCATGCCGCGCACGCTGCGGTCCCAGAGGTCGGCGAAGGCGGTCTCGACCGGCGAGCCCTGGTCCGGGCGGGCGCCGTGCAGGACGGCGATCAGCCGCTCGCAGATGGGGGCGACCTCCGTCGGGCGGCGGCCGAGCGGGCCGTCGAACTGGTCGTCGAAGAGGAAGTAGAAGCCCATCAGGTCGGCGGCGAGGGAGAGTTCGTCCGGACCGGTGTCGGGGTAGCCGAGGGCGGCGAGGTCGACCACCTCCCAGTGGGCGTACCCGGGGTGGTCGACGTCCGGGAGCAGCGGGTGGCGGACCAGCCAGTCACGGTGCAGCGCGGTGGCCTGCGGGCCGTGCGGACTGCGGCGGTGCGGGAACGGAATCTGAAGTGAGGTGTCGTCAGACATCGGACTCCCGGTGCGGCGAAGGGTGGGGGCACTAGTGGTTCGAACGCTCGGTGTGGGGGGAGTTGACGCGGCGAGGCTTCCGGGGAGAGGGTGGTAGCGAAAGATCATCTTCGCCTCGCGGGCCGTAGGGTATCTGATGTAATGATCGGACGTTAGGGGTATAGGGCAATTGCCCTTGGCAAGGCGTCCGAACCCTCACCGTCCGCCCCAGCCTGCGCGAATGCCCCACAGTGAGTGCCACGCAGCGCTAACCTCGGCTCCACGGGCAGTGATGCGAGCAGCGACACGGGCTGTGACGCGAGTGGCGAGGCGGAGGCACGACGGTGACCGAGCAGGACAACGAACTTCGGACGGGATCAGGTTCCGGCCGGGACGGCGACAGCACCTCGCCGAGGGTCAGGCTGCGCGACCGCGACGCCGAACTGCGCTCCGTCGAAACGGCCGTCGACAAACTCTGCTGCGAATTCGCGGCCGGCGGCACCGAGATCGGCGAACTGCTCGCCTTCTCCGGCCGCCCCGGCATCGGTAAGACCAGCCTGCTGCACGAGGTCCGACGGGTCGCCAAACTCCGCGACCGCGCCACCGTGTTGTTCGCCCGCGGCGGCGAGCGCCAGTTCAACGAGCCCTACCACGTGCTGCGCCAGCTCCTCCAACCCCTCCTCACCAGCCTGGAGCCCGACGAGTTCCGCCAGGTCATGGGCACCTGGGAGGAGGTCGTCGGACCGGCCATGGGCCTCAAGCGGCCCAAGGCCGGCGCCCGCCGCCTCGACCCCCAGGGCGTGCGCGACGGCCTCGACTACGTCCTCACCCAACTCGCGCCGCGCCGGGCCCCGCTGGTCATGATCGTCGACGACCTGCACTGGGGCGACCACGAGTCGCTCTCCTGGCTCACCCAGTTCGCCGTCCGCTCCCGCGAACTGCCCGTCCTGCTGGTCTTCGCCTTCCGCGAGGACGAGAACGACTGGCCGACCGAGATCCAGCAGCACCGCAAGGCCGTCCTCGGCCTCGCCACCAGCAAGCACGAACTCAACCGGCTCTCGCTGGTCTCCGTCACCGACATGATCCGCGCCGAACTCGGCGACAAGGCCGAGGACGCCTTCTGCTACGAGTTCTGGAACGTCGTCAACGGCAACCCCTTCGAAGCCGTCGCCCTGCTCGACCAGGTCCGCGACCAGGACCTCGAACCGGTCGAGGAGAACTCCCAGCAACTGCGCGAACTCGCCGTCGACGCCACCGGAATGACCCTCAAGAGCTGGATCGACCGGCTCGGCTCCGGCACCCTGCGCTTCGCCTGGGCCTGCGCGATGCTCGGCACCGACATCCGGGTCGACCTCGCCACCCGGATCTGCGCCCAGACCACCGAGGGCGCCCGCGACGCCATCAAGCAACTGCGCAAGCAGCGCGTGCTCACCCAGACCCCCAACGGCAACCTGGAGTTCGTCCACCCGCTGATCGGCAGCTCGATCTACAACACCATGCCGGAGGCCACCCGCACCGGCATGCACGGCGTCGCCGCCGCCGAGATCGAGAACGCCGGACTCGGCCTGCTCGCCGCCTCCCGCCACCTCGTCGAGACCTTCTCCGGCGAGGGCGACGACAAGACCGTCCGCAAACTGCGCCGGGCCGCCGTCGAACACCTGCTGATCGGCGCCCCCGAAGCCGCCCAGCGCTGCCTGCACCGAGCCCTCAACGAACCCCCGGCCGACGACATCCGCGCCGAGGTGCTGTACGAACTGGGCTGCTCCGCGCTGCTCACCGACCCCGTCGCCACCGTCAACCAGCTCAAGCTCGCCCTCGACCCCGACGAGGGGCCGCTGCGCCCCGAACTGCGGGTCGACGCCACCTTCCGGCTCTCCGAGGTGCTCGCACACAGCGGCGAACTGCGCCAGGCCGCGGTGGTCTGCCAGGACGAGGCCGAGCAGACCGCCGACCCGGTCGGCCGACTCCGGCTCCAGGCCGCCTCGTTCATGTGGCACGCCTTCCGCAAGTCCGAGGACGACGGGCCCGGCCGCTCCACCCGGCTCGGCCTCATGTGCGACGGCCTCAGCACCCGCGACGCCGCCGACCGGGCCGTCCTCGCGATGCGCGCCTGGGACCTCACCCTGCGCGGCGCCCCCTCCGCCGAGGCTCTGACCTACGCCGACTCGGTCCTCGACGCCGGCCGACTGCCCAAGGGGCTCGGCTGGACCAACAGCACCTGGGGCTTCGAACTGCCCTCCATGCTCGGCCTCACCTACACCTACAACGACCGCATCGCCCAGGCCGAGCGGCTGTTCGCGGACGCCATCATCCAGTTCGAGGTCGCCGGGTGGAGCGGTGCCCACCGGGGCTTCGCGTACTTCCTGATGGGCCTCGCCCGCTTCCGCCGCGGCCTGCTCGCCGAGGCCGAGGACTTCCTGCGCCGCGCGCTGCGACTGTCCGAGCGGATCGGCCCCAAGCTGCCGCTCGCCTGGGACGCCGTCGGCGTCCTGGTGGACACCCTGCTCGCCCGCGGCCGGACCGAGGAGGCCTGGGAACTCGCCGTCAAGTTCGGCTTCCACCCGCCGTACCACGCGACCGCGATGGTGCTGCCCGACGCGCCCTCGCTGTACGGCAAGCTGCTGATCGCCAAGAAGCGCTACGCCGGGGCGGCCGCCGCACTCACCGAGGCCGGCGCCCAACTGGAGGCCCGCGGCTGGCACAACACCGTCTGGGCGCCCTGGGCCGGCCACCTCGCCATCGCGATCGCGGCCGACGAGCCCGACCGGGCCCGCGAGTACGCCCACAAGGCCGTCCACGACGCCCGCACCTTCGGCACCGCCTCGGCGATCGGCACCGCGCTGCGGCTGAACGCCCAGATCGAGGACGGCCAGCAGGCGGTCGAGCTGCTGGAGCAGGCCGTGATGTACCTCGGCCAGTCGCCGGCCGGGTACGAGCACGCCGTCGCGCTGGTCGACCTCGGCGCCGCGCTGCGCCGGGTCGGGCGGCTGGAGGACGCGCAGGAGTACCTGTACCAGGGCATCGAACTGGCCCAGCACTGCTCGGCCGAGGGGCTGGTCGAGCAGGCGCGGCGGGAGCTGGCCAACTACGGCCTGCGGCCCAACCGGCTGGGGCTGCGCGACTTCCGGGAGACGCTCAGCCAGCCCGAGTGGGAGGTCGCCAACCTCGCGGTGCAGGGCGTGCCGCCGCAGCGCATCGCCGACGAGCTCGGCGTGCACCTCAGCCTGGTCAACCGTCGACTGGCCGCGGTCTACCGCAAGGCGGGCAGCGGGCCGGACGGTCTGGCCTCCGCCCTCGGGCTGCCGACGCAGCCGCGCGGGGCCACCCGGCCGGGGGCGGAGCCCGAGGAGGAGTAGCCGCGGGCGGCCTGGGCGCGTGGCGCGCGTGGGCGGCGGGCGCCCGGGCGGCGCGCGGAGGCACGGGAACGCTCCCGCGGCGGTCGCCGTGCGCGCTGATCCGCCGCGAACTGCCAGACACGCCCTAGGCTGACGCAGACGTGGGGGTCGCCGCGGCGACCCCCTGGACGGACCCGGAACCGGGGCGGTCACGGCACTCCGCGACCGCCAGTGAGGAGCAGGCCATGGCGAGCGAGGCCACCAGCGTGCGGCACGAACCCCTCGACCCCTCGGGCGCGGGCGCCGCGATCGAGCGCTGGACGCTCTCCGCCGGCCCGTACGAGGCGAGCGTGCTCACCCTCGGCGCCACCCTGCACACCCTCACCGGCCCGGACCGCGTCGGGCGCCCCGCCCAACTGCTGCTCTCCACCGACCAGCTGACGCAGATCCTCGGCCCGGCCCGGCACTACGGCACCGTGGTCGGCCGGTACGCCAACCGGATCGACGGCTCCAGGATCACCATCGACGGCGAGGAGCACCCGCTCGCCCCGACCGGCGGCGGCATCACCATCCACGGCGGGCCGGACGGCTTCGCGCAGCGGATCTGGGAGGCCGAGGGGATCGAGGGCGGGGTGCGGCTGCGGCTGCACAGCCCGGACGGCGACCAGGGCTTCCCCGGCGCGCTGGACGTCACCGTCTCCTACACCCTCGACCAGGACGGCGAGCTGGTGATCGCCTACCACGCCGTCACCAGCAAGCCGACCGTGGTCAACCTGACCAACCACGCGTACTTCAACCTTGCGGGTGAAGGCAACGGCGACGTCCTCGGCCACCTGCTCACCCTCGACGCCGACGCCTACACCCCGGCCGACGAACGGCAGATCCCGTACGGGCGGACCGAACCGGTGGCCGGCACGCCGTTCGACTTCACGGTGGCCACGCCGATCGGCAAGTCGGTGCACGACGACCACCCGCAGCTGGCCGGGCCCGGCGGCTACGACCACAACTGGGTGCTCCGGGCCCGGCCGGCCGACGGCAGTCCGGCCCGGGCGGCGCTGCTGGAGGACCCGGTCAGCGGGCGCACCCTGGAGGTGCTGACCACCGAGCCGGGCGTCCAGGTCTACACGGCCAACAAGTTCCAGGGGGCGGTCACCGGCGCGAGCGGTGTCCCGTACGGGCCGTTCGCCGGGATCGCGCTGGAGACCCAGCACTTCCCGGACTCCCCGAACCACCCGGCGTTCCCGACCACCGTGCTGCGGCCGGGGGAGGAGTTCCGCTCGACCACGGTGCTGCGGTTGGGCGTCAGCTGAGCGCTCCGGGCGCGTCCGGGTCGGGGTCCTGCGTGAGGTCCTGCTGGAGGTCCCGTGCGAGGTCCCGGCGCATGCAGAGCCGGGGCCAGCGGTCGAGACCGTGCTCGGCCTCCTTGCGGCGGATCTCCCGCAGGCCCGGGGTGAGCTCGTGGTCGGCGAGCGGGCGGAAGCCGCAGCGGGCGTAGTAGGGGGCGTTCCAGGGGACGTCGGCGAAGGTGGTGAGGGTGAGCGCGGGGGCGTCGGTGCCGGCCGCGAGGTGTTCGATCAGCGCCCGGCCGATGCCCCGGCGGGCGTGGTCGGGGTGGACCGACACCTGTTCGATGTGCAGGGCGCCGTCCACCGGCTCGGCGAGCAGGTAGCCGGCGATCGGACCGGGACCGGAACCGGGTTGCCGGGGCAGGTCGGTCGCCTCGGGGACGGCGACCAGGGCGACGCCCGCGTCCAGGTAGTGGGCCAGCTCCTGCGGTGCCGGCGGTTCGTCGTCGGCGATCTCCGGCATGCCGATCGCGGCGAAGGGGGCCCCGGCGGCCCGCTCCAGTTCGCACAGCAGCGGCAGTTCGTCCTTCATGGCGGCTCTGATACGCATGCGTTCAGTCTGCTGCAAGCGGTTTCCGGCCAGGGATGGTGGTGCTCTCGGCCATCCCGTACCGGATCGAAGCGGGCGAACCCGGACATTTGGTCGCACTGTCCACTACCGTGCGGCTACGTCCAGGACACGTGGGCGTAACGATCGCCGTTTCTTGCAGAAACTTGCTGCAAGGACTTTCCGTCGCTATTGCACCGCTGTTAACTTCCTTCCGAGCCCGACGGCAGCAACGGTGCAGTCGGCACGAGGCAGCCATTATGCGCCTGTCTCCGAAGATCTCGGGCACCCCCACCCTCCCAAGGAGTTCTCATGCGGCGTGGCATCGCGGCCTCTGCCCTCGTTGTGGCCCTCGCGGTCTCGATGGCTGCCTGTGGCAGCAGCGGCTCCAGCTCAAACGGCAAGGCCGACGGGCCGGTCACCCTCACCTACTGGGACACCTCGAACGCCACCAACGAGGCGCCGAACTACCAGGAGCTGGTCAAGAAGTTCGAGGCCGCCAACCCGAACGTCAAGGTCGACTTCGTCAACGTCCCGTTCGACCAGGCGCAGAACAAGCTCCAGACCGCCATGGGGGCCAAGGGCGCTCCGGACGTGTTCCGCTCCGAGGTCGGCTGGACCGCCGCCTTCGCCAAGGCCGGCTACCTGGAGCCGCTGGACGGCACCCCGGCCGTCGCCGACACCTCCGCCTTCCAGCCCAGCCTGATCCAGCAGGCCAAGTACGACGGCAAGCTGTACGGCGTGCCGCTGGTCACCGACACCCTGGGCCTGCTCTACAACAAGGAGCTGTTCGCCAAGGCCGGCATCACCGACGCCCCCAAGACCTGGGACGAGCTGAAGACCGACGCCGCCGCACTCAAGGACAAGGCCGGTGTCGACGGCTTCTGGCTGAAGGCCGCGGACGGCTACTACGCGATGCCGTTCCTGTTCGGCGAGGGCACCGACACCGTCGACGCCGCCGGCAAGAAGATCACCGTCACCTCGCCGGAGGCCGTCAAGGCCATCGAGACCTACAAGACGATGTTCACCGCGCCCGGCATGGCCAAGGCCGACGTCACCACCGACGCCTACGCGCACATGATGGACGCCTTCAACAACGGCAAGGTCGCGGCCATCGTCCAGGGCCCGTGGGAGATCACCAACATCTACAAGGGCGCCGCGTTCGCCGACAAGAACAACCTCGGCATCGCGCCCGTCCCGGCGGGCTCCAGCGGCAAGTCCGGTGCGCCCACCGGCGGGCACAACATCTCCGTCTACGCCGGTGCCGACCAGGCCCACAAGGCCGCCGCCGAGAAGTTCGCCGCCTTCATGACCTCGGCCGAGAGCCAGGCGTTCATCGCGCAGAAGAACTCCACCCTGCCGACCCGCTCCGACGCCTTCACCGCCGACGTCAAGGCCGACCCCGGCATCGCCGGCTTCCAGGCCGTCCTCGGCAGCGCCAAGCCGCGCCCCGAACTGCCCGAGTACAGCTCGCTGTTCTCCTCGCTCGGCACCAACCTGGGCAAGGCCGTCCAGGGCACCGGCACCCAGGACGCGCTGAACACCGTCGCCACCGACTACGCCAAGCTGCTGCCGGGCTTCGCCAAGTAGTCGCCGTCGGCCGTCCGGGCCGCCGCCGCTCTCGCGGCGGCGGCCACCCGGCGGGCCCGGCGGCCGGACCCGCTCTCCCCGAGACTTCCCCCCGAGAAGGTGTCAATCGATGTCAGTCGCCGTGCAGGGCGCCACCGGCAAGGGCAGCCCGGAGCGCGAGCAGCGTCCGGGCCTGCTGGAACGCGTCAAGCGCTCCTACGCCAAGCACTGGTACGCCTACGCGATGATCGCCCCCGTGGTGCTGGTCCTCGGTGCGCTGGTGCTCTACCCGCTGGTCCAGGGCCTCTGGCTCACCCTGACCAACGCCAACAGCCTCAACGTCGCCCGCAAGATCGGCGTCAACGAGATCCCGGCCAGCTACGACTTCGTCGGCTTCCACAACTACGCCGACATCCTGTGGGGCCCCGGCTCGTACGACCGCTTCTGGTCCCACTTCGTCTGGACCATCGCGTGGACGGCCATCTGCGTCTGCCTGCACTACACCCTCGGCCTGGGCCTCGCGCTGCTGCTCAACAAGAAGCTGCGCGGCCGCGCCGTCTACCGGATGCTGCTCATCCTGCCCTGGGCCGTGCCGACCTTCGTCACCGTCTTCTCCTGGCGACTGATGCTGTCCGACGGCGGCGTCGTCAACAGCATGCTCGCCTTCCTCCACCTGCCCGAACCCGGTTGGCTCACCGACCCGTGGGCGCAGAAGTCCGCCGCGATCCTGGTCAACACCTGGGCCGGCGTGCCGTTCATGATGATCTCGCTGCTCGGCGGCCTGCAGTCGATCCCGGCCGAGCTGTACGAGGCCGCCGAGATGGACGGCGCCACGCCGTGGCAGCGCTTCCGGTACGTCACCCTGCCCGGGCTGCGGGCCGTCTCCTCCACCGTCGTCCTGCTCGGCGTGATCTGGACGTTCAACCAGTTCAACGTCATCTTCCTGCTCTTCGGCACCGGCGCGCCCGACGCCCAGCTGCTGGTCACCTGGGCCTACCGCCTCGGCTTCGGCCAGATCCCCCGGGACTACGCGCAGTCCGCCGCCTACGGCGTGATCCTGCTGTCCATCCTGATCGTCTTCACCGCCTTCTACCGGCGCTGGCTCGCCCGCAACGAGCAGGCCAACGGCTGAGGCCCCGGACCCAGTTGACCCACGAAGGCAGGTACCCCCGATGAGCACCACCACCGAACTCCCCACCCCCGCGACGACCGTGGCCCCGGCCGCCCGGCCGGCCAAGGTCCGCCGGCGCGGTGAGAGCAGCCTGCTGGCCCGGGCGCTGTCCCACGGCACCCTGATCGTGGCCGGCCTGGTCGCGCTGTTCCCGGTGGCGTGGATCCTCTTCGTCTCGCTCGGCCCGGACAAGACCGACTACCTCCACCCCGGCGCGATCCTCGACAAGCTCACGCTGTCGAACTACCACCACGTGCTGTTCGACACGGACTTCTTCACCTGGTTCGGCAACGCCCTGCTGGTCTCCGGCGTCACCACCGTGTTCGGCGTCCTGGTCGCCGCCACCACCGGCTACGCCGTCTCCCGGATGCGCTTCCCCGGCCACCGGCCGCTGATGTGGTCGCTGCTGGTCACCCAGATGTTCCCGATCGCGGTGCTGATCGTGCCGATGTACACGATGCTCTCCGACCTCGGCCTGCTGGACAGTTACCTGGGCCTGATCCTGGTCTACTCGACCACCACCGTGCCGTACTGCGCCTGGCTGCTGAAGGGCTACTTCGACACCATCCCGGTGGAGATCGACGAGGCCGGCCGGGTCGACGGGCTCAGCCCGTTCGGCACCTTCTGGCGGCTGGTGCTGCCGCTCGCCCGCCCGGGCCTGGCGGTGGCCGCCTTCTACTCCTTCCTCACGTACTGGGCCGAGGTGCCGTTCGCCTCCACCTTCATGCTCAGCTCCGACAAGTACACGCTGGCCGTGGGCCTGCAGACCTTCGTCAGCGAGCACGACGCCCAGTGGAACCTGATGGCCGCGACCGCCGTGCTGATCGCGATCCCGTCGGCAGCCTTCTTCTACCTGGTGCAGCGCCACCTGGTCACCGGTCTGACCGCCGGCGCCTCCAAGTCGTAACGCTCCTCGCTCCTCTAGTCCCCAAGGGATACCGTCCATGACCCAGAACCTGGCCGACACCTCCCGGCCTGCCGCCGACGCCGCCGCCCACGAGGCGGTCACCCCGGCTCCTGCGACTGGCGGCGCGTCCAGAGGCTGGTGGCGGGACGCGGTCATCTACCAGGTGTACCCGCGCAGCTTCGCCGACTCCAACGGCGACGGCATGGGTGACCTGCCCGGCATCCGCAGCCGCCTGCCGTACCTGCGCGACCTCGGCGTGGACGCGGTCTGGCTCTCGCCGTTCTACGCCTCGCCGCAGGCGGACGCGGGCTACGACGTCGCCGACTACCGCGCCGTGGACCCGATGTTCGGCAGCCTGCTGGACGCCGACGCGCTCATCCGGGACGCCCACGAGCTGGGGCTGCGGATCATCGTCGACCTCGTCCCCAACCACTCCTCGGACCAGCACGAGTGGTTCCAGCGCGCCCTGCGCGAGGGCCCCGGGTCCCCGCTGCGCGAGCGGTACCACTTCCGCCCCGGCAAGGGCGAGAACGGCGAACTGCCGCCCAACGACTGGGAGTCCATCTTCGGCGGCCCGGCCTGGACCCGCAGCGAGAACCCGGACGGCACCCCCGGCGACTGGTACCTGCACCTGTTCGCCCCCGAGCAGCCCGACTTCAACTGGGAGAACCGGGCCGTCGCCGACGAGTTCCGCTCGATCCTGCGGTTCTGGCTCGACATGGGTGTCGACGGCTTCCGCATCGACGTCGCCCACGGCCTGGTGAAGGCCCCCGGCCTGCCCGACCTCGGCGGCTCGGACCAGCTCAAGCTGCTCGGCAACGACGTCATGCCGTTCTTCGACCAGGACGGCGTGCACGAGATCTACCGCAGCTGGCGCAAGATCCTCGACGAGTACCCGGGCCAGCGGATCGGCGTCGCCGAGGCCTGGACCCCGACCGTCCAGCGCACCGCCAACTACGTGCGCCCCGACGAGCTGCACCAGGCCTTCAACTTCCAGTACCTGGGCACTGGTTGGGACGCCGCCGCGCTGCGCGAGGTGATCGACGTCTCGCTCGACTCGATGCGCCCGGTCGACGCCCCCACCACCTGGGTGCTGTCCAACCACGACGTCACCCGGCACGCCACCCGCTTCGCCAACCCGCCCGGCCTCGGCACCCAGATCCGCACCCCCGGCGACCGTGAGCTCGGCCTGCGCCGCGCCCGCGCCGCCACCCTGCTGATGCTCGCGCTGCCCGGCTCCGCGTACATCTACCAGGGCGAGGAACTCGGCCTGCCGGACGTCACCGACCTGCCGGACGAGGTCCGCCAGGACCCGTCGTTCTTCCGCAAGGCCGGGCAGGACGGCTACCGCGACGGCTGCCGCGTCCCGATCCCGTGGTCCGGTACCGAGGCCCCGTACGGCTTCGGCCCGGTCGCCGGCGGGCCGTCCTGGCTGCCGCAGCCGGCCGAGTGGGCCGCGCTGAGCGTCGAGGCGCAGACCGGCGACCCGGCGTCCACCCTGGAGCTGTACCGCAGCGCGCTCGCCGTCCGCCGGTCCCAGGACGACCTCGGCGCCGGGACGGCCGTGGAGTGGCTGGAGGGCCCCGAGGGGACCCTGACGTTCCGCCGCGGCTCCTTCGTCTGCACCGTCAACGCCACGGACGAGCCGGTCCGGATAGCGGCGCCCGGAAAGCTGCTGCTCTCCTCGGTGGAGCTGGTGGTCGACGGCGGCGAGACCGTGCTCGCGCCGGACAGCACCGGCTGGTGGGCGGTCTGACGTGGTTGCAATAGGCTCTGGGACCGTGACTACGGCGCGACTCTCAGACATCGCGGCGCAGGCGGGGGTCAGCGAAGCCACCGTCTCCCGCGTACTCAACGGCAAGGCGAACGTCTCCGCCGCCACCCGGCAGACCGTGCTGGCGGCGCTCGACGTGCTCGGCTACGAGCGGCCGACCCGTCTGCGCCAGCGCAGCGCCGGCCTGATCGGGCTGATCACGCCGGAGCTGAGCAACCCGATCTTCCCCGCACTGGCCCAGGTGATCGAGCAGGTGCTCAGCCGGCACGGGTACACCCCGGTGCTGTGCACCCAGACGCCGGGCGGGTCCACCGAGGACGAACTGGTCGAGATGCTGGTCGACCGGGGCGTGGCGGGCATCGTCTTCGTCTCCGGGCTGCACGCCGACTCCACCGCCGACCACGACCGCTACGCCCGGCTGACCGGGCGAGGGGTCCCGTTCGTGCTGATCAACGGCTACAGCGAGCGGATCGACGCGCCGTTCATCTCGCCGGACGACCGGGCCGCGATGTGGATGGCCGTCCAGCACCTGGCCGAACTCGGGCACGAGCGGATCGGGCTGGCGGTCGGACAGCGGCGGTACGTGCCGGTGCTGCGCAAGATCGAGGGCTTCACGGCGGCGATGCGCGAGGTGCTGGGGCGGAGCCAGGAGGAGGCCGAGGAGCTCGTCCACCACACGCTGTTCAGCGTGGAGGGCGGGCACGCGGCGGCCGGCGCGCTGCTGGACAAGGGCTGCACGGCGATCGTCTGCGGCAGCGACATGATGGCGCTCGGGGCGATCCGGGCGGTGCGGCAGCGTGGGCTGTCGGTGCCGCACGACGTCTCGGTGGTCGGCTTCGACGACTCGCCGCTGATCGCCTTCACCGAGCCGCCGTTGACCACGATCCGCCAGCCGGTCGAGGCGATGGCGACCGCGGCGGTGGACGCGCTGCTGGAGGAGGTCGGCGCAAACGCGGCCCAGCGCGGGGAGTTCATGTTCCAGCCGGAGCTGGTCATGCGCGGGTCCACGGGGGCCTGCGCGCGCTGAGGACGGCCAACGGACGGGCCCCGGAGAGCAGTTGCTCTCCGGGGCCCGTTGCGTGCTGTCCGGGTGCCGGGTCAGCCCTCGTGGTCCGGGGGCGGATCCTGTCACCCGCCGGTCGTGCTCAGACCCGGCCGGCGAAGTCCGGCGCCCAGTTGGCGACGGTCTGCAGGCGCACGCCCGAGCTCGGGTTGGCGGCCTCGACGTACTGGCCGCCGCCGATGTAGATCGCGACGTGGTAGACGCCGGAGTTCTGGCCGTTGTTGGACCAGAACAGCAGGTCGCCCGCCTGGAGGCTGTCCAGCGAGACGCGGGTGCTGGCGGCGGCCTGGTCGGCGGCGACGCGCGGGACGGAGACGCCCGCGGCGCGCAGCGCGGCCTGGGTCAGGCCGGAGCAGTCCCAACCGCCGTTGCCGGTGCCGCCGTAGACGTACGCCTGGCCGACCTTCGACTTGGCGAAGGAGACCGCGGCGGCCATGCTGCCGGTGGCGGCCGGGGCCGGCGCCGGGGTCTGGGCCGGGGTCTGGGCCTGGGCGGCCGGCTTGGAAGCCGGCTTGGTGGCCGGGGTCTGAGCCGGGGCCTGGGGCTGGGCGGCCGGCTTGGTGTTCGCGGCGCCGCCGTTGGAGGTCTGGCCGGACTTCTGCGAGCGGTCGAACCAGGTGAAGTCCGAGCCGGACTGCTGGGCCTGGCCGCCGTCCTTGAACGAGAGGCGCTGGCCCGGGTAGATGCTGTCCGGACCCTCGGTCAGGGTGCCGCGGTTGAGCTCGTACAGCCGCTGCCAGCCGCCCTGGAGGTTGTGCTTGTCGGCGATCGAGGACAGCCAGTCGCCGGAGGCGACGGTGTAGTCGTCGGCCTGGGGCTGGGCGCTGTTCTGGGCCTGGTTCTGGCCCTTCTGCGCCGAGGTGCCGTCGGTGGAGTCGGCGGGGGCCTGCGCCTGGTCCTGGGCCGGTGCGGCCGGCTTGGCGGGCTTCGCGGCCGGGGCCTGGGTCTGCGCGGGCTTGGCGGCCGGGGTGGCCGGCTTCGCGGCGGGCTTGGTGGCGGTCGAACCGGCAGCCGAGCCGGTGGTCGAGCCGGCCGAGGTGTCGACGGCGGCCGCGGCGCCGCCCTTGGTCAGGCCGGCCTGGACCGAGCACACCGGCCAGGCGCCGGGGCCCTGCGAGGCGAGGACCTTCTCGGCGACGGCGATCTGCTGGTCCTTGGTGGCCTGGTTGGCCTGGGGGGCGTACGCGGTGCCGCCGAAGGCGGCCCAGGTGCTGGAGGTGAACTGCAGGCCGCCGTAGAAGCCGTTGCCGGTGTTGATGCTCCAGTTGCCGGTGCTCTCGCACTGGGCGACCTTGTCCCAGGTGGCGACGGAGGCGGCGGAGGCGGTGCCGGAGGTGAGGCAGGGGATGGTGAGGCCGACGCCCGCGACGCCGACGGCGGCGATCACGCGTCGGGTACGACTGGACGGACGGGTGCCGTTGGTGGGCAGCATGAAGACGCAGTCCTCTCCCACGCCTGCGAGGTGAGCTGTCGGATTCGGGCTGGAGTTGCCCGGCCGCGCTGTGGGCGCGGCTTCACCCCTAGCCCTGGATCGTTCCGGGGAACGGTCCGGGGCGACTTACCTGTGGGTCCCCCGCTCCTGCCGTGGTGCGTTTTCGCGCTGCCAGGACATCCGACGGCAGGACTCGGCGTCGCGGATGAACTGGGTTCGTGTGGCCACGAACGGGGAGCACGTTAAGCAGACTTAAGTTCAAACTGCAAACACCTGTGACGCGCATCACGGTTTGGCGAGAACGGTCGTTCCCTTCGCTTTTCATGATCGGAAATGATCGATTTCCGGCAACACGGCGAAGGGTGCGCGCAACTGTCTGCGCTTCAGGGAGTGGGTGACGGTGGGTCGGGTCGCCCGGGGGTCCGCCCGTCGGGAAGGTGGCGTGTCCACACTGCGGGCGTCGGGGGGCGTGTCGTGCGATGGCGAACAAATATGGACAGAACGGACATCACGCCTATTCCCCCCTTAACTCCCTTACGGGACAAGCGGGAAGGGCCCGGAACGTAGCCGTTCCGGGCCCTTCCCGCGTGCGGTGACCGCTACTACTGGCCGGCCGACTCCTCGGCGGCGGTGTGAGCGGCGTGAGCGGCGCGACCGCCCCGGCCGGAGTGGTCGGCGTGGGCGCCCTCGGCGGCCTCCGCCGCCTCGGCCTCGGCCTGCGCCAGGGCCTCGGGGGAGGGCGCGGGCAGCGCGGCCAGGTAGGTGGAGGCGATCAGCTGGCCGACCGTCGGGTAGGCGCCCAGCGGCGCCGCGGACGGGCAGCCGGTCTCCTCGGCGGCCGTGGCGAGCAGCTCGGAGTCGGCCTCCGGCCCGATCACCAGCGGGGCCAGCGCCGGGCGCTGGGAGCCGGTCTCCTTGAGGTGGTTGACGGCCGCGGCGACCGAGCCCGGTACGTCGAGCGCGGCGGGCACGACCGGGACGGCCAGCCGGGCCGCCAGCAGGACACCGGTGATGCCGGCCGCGGCAGCGGCCTCCTCGCCGCCGACGGTGGTCAGCACGACGCCGTCCGCGGCGGTCGCGATGGCGAACAGCCGGGCCCGGTCGGCACGCGCCAGGCCGGCCTCGGACAGGCGCACGTGCACGGCCTCGGCGAGCAGCGGGTGCGGGCCGAGCACGTCGGTGACGGGGGCTCCGTACTCGGCGGCGAGGGCGTGGAGTTCGGTCAGGAATCCGTGCGGGCCGGGTACCAGCGGCACCAGGACCGGCGCGGGCAGACCGGCCTCGGCGGCCATGGCCAGCAGTTCGGCGACGGTGCGGTCGTCGCTGTCGGCGCCCTGGGCGGCTTCGCCCGGGAGGTAGCCGACGGCGGTCTGGATGCCGTTCTGCTCGCTGCGGACGATCGACAGCAGCTCCTCGACGACCGAGCGGGACTCGGGCCCGGCGGTCGCGGGCACGGCGAGCACCAGGGCCGGGGATCCGGCCGGGATCTCGGGGCGCTCGGGGCGACGGTGGCGCCCCCGCGCACGGGAGCCTGGAGTGCGGACGGGCAGTGGCGCGCCCGGGATGGCTGCGGTGCTCATGCCGGAGATCGTAGGACATCGGCCCGTCAGGCCTGCATTCGGCTGCCGTTCGGGTTTCACGTGGTCATGGCGGGTGCGCCGCGCTCCCGTCGTGTCCGGCCGGGCGGTTTGCCCGCAATCCGGACATATCTCACCCAGCCCTCGAGCGATCGCCGCTGGTTGCCCTGACGTGTCCGACGGGGCGTCGAGTTGCTTCTGTGGCGCGTGAGATGTCTCACAGCCAGGAGGTCGCCTGACGGAGGGTCACGAAGGCGCGACTCCGGGCGCCTGAAGATCAACATTCAGCGGGGAACCGCTCACGGCCGGTTATCGAGAATCTGACGATTCACTCGGCTATGTCCGTTTACGTACCGTCAGGAGAAGGGACCGTGAAGAGTTCAGAACTGCCGGTGAAAGGCCTCGTGCACCTGCAATGTCCCGTGCTGATGCACGTGCACAGCAGCTATCATCGCGTCAAGTGAGGCGTTGTGCCGGGCCGGTACGGGGCCGGTCCGTTCGTTCGGCGGGTGCCGGGAGCGCCGCGCTGGACGACCACTCCGGAGCTCTTCGGGAGATTTCTATGCACGACTCGCAGGACACGTACGGCTCGTACGACACCTACAACGGGATGGCGGCCGCCGACCTCAAGGGGGTTGTCTGGCAGAAGAGCCTGCACAGCAACTCCCAGGGGAACTGCGTCGAGTTCGCGGCCCTGCCGGGGGGCGATGTGGCGATGCGCAACTCGCGCTTCCCGGAAGGTCCGGCGCTCATCTACACCCGGGCCGAGATCGCCGCCCTGCTGCTGGGGGCCAAGGACGGGGAGTTCGACCACCTGGCGGTCTGACCGGCCGCCGTCCTGCCATCGGGGGGCCGTCGTGGGTGCTGACACCGCGACGGCCTTTGTCTTTTCCGGTGCCGGTCCGGGGCCGCACGACGGGCGCTCTCGCGACGGGCGCTCTCGCGGTCGACCGCGCGCAGGTGCGGCGGGTGGTCCCGCGCACGGCGGGGGGCTCGGACGTGGACGTGCGTCGGGCCGCCGGGGTGTCCGGCCGTCGGTCCGGCCGGCTCGTCCGGGGGGCGGGCCCGGGAATCGTCGTGGGAATCGTCCTGAGGGCTGAGCCGGAGCCCGTGGCACACCTGTGCCAGGCCCGTCGACCCGCCCCGCGGAGCCCGGGGTGCGGTCCTCCCGGGGCCTCCCTCGGCCGGCCGCGCGCCGTCTGGCGCTAGGCCGAGCGCCGGTGCCGTCCACCGAGTTCGGAACCGGTGGCCGGCTCCGCCTCGAACAGGGCCCAGACCACCTTGCCGCTGCCCAGCGGGTGCCAACCCCAGGAGCGGCTGAAGGACTCCACCAGGTGCAGTCCGCGGCCGGACTCGGCGACGAAGTCGGCCTCCCGGGCGACCGGGCCGGTGCAGCTCGGGTCGCTCACCGCGCAGACCACCTGGGGAGAGCGGTGGACCAGGCTTATTCGGATCGGCAGCCGGCCCTCGGGGGTCGGCTGGATGGGAAAGTCGTACTCGCCCTGGACGCCGCCCGCGGGGTCGGGCCGTGCGCCGATCGCATGCCGCAGTGCGTTGGTCACCAGCTCCGAGGCCACCAGCGCGACGTCGTCGAACAGCTCCATCAGGCCCCAGCGCTGAAGAGAGGTTCTGGCGAAGTCGCGCGCGGTTCTGACGGCTTCGAAGCGAGGAGCGAGCGTACAGGTGACCACATGGGGGTCAACCGCCAAAGCCGTACCGGTGCTCATGAAGAGCTCCTCCCATAAGGGGGCGGACACGGCTGGACCCGCCGGGGTCATGCCGGTCACCTCCGACTCGCTCGGCCGCTCGGCCGCCCCCTCGACCAGCGCGCGCGCACACGATCCCCCGGTGGCGCGGGGGAACGCTGCCGGGTCGGTGCACGGAGTCGCGCGTGGGGTCGACGCGGAGCCCGCGGGAATGCCAGGGATGTGCAGGTGCACGTGCACCATGGTGGTGTGCGCTCACTGCAGATGCAAGAGTCGATTCACGTGCAGTCGCACTATTGGCATATGCAAGCGCCGGATGCACGTGCATCCTGGTGTGTGGAGTGTGGAACTGATAGGAACATCCGTCAGTATCGGCACCGTGAGCGCTCAACTGATGGCAGACTGTGCGCTGTTTGCCCTAGGTGGAGGTTTCGACCGCATGACCACAGTTCAGCCGGGCGGCGGCTCGATGGTCCGCCGGATCCTCCTCGGTTCTCAGCTGCGTCGCCTGCGTGAGACGCGCGGCATCACGCGCGAGGACGCCGGCTACGCGATCAGGGCCTCGGAGTCCAAGATCAGCCGCATGGAACTCGGCCGCGTCAGCTTCAAGGAGCGCGACGTCGCCGACCTGCTCAGCCTCTACGGCGTGGACGACGGCCTGGAGCGGGAGGCACTGCTCGGGCTGGTCCGCGAGGCCAACAAGTCCGGCTGGTGGCACAGCTTCAACGACGTGCTGCCGGGCTGGTTCCAGACCTACGTCGGCCTGGAGGAGGCCGCCCAGCTGATCCGCACCTACGAGGTGCAGTTCATCCCCGGACTGCTGCAGTCCGAGGAGTACGCACGGGCGGTTTTCGGCCAGAGTCGGCCGGTCGTCAGCGAGGAGGAGATCGAGCGGCGGGTCAGCCTCCGCCTGCGTCGCCAGAAGCTGCTGACCGAGGGCGCCAGCCCGCGGCTGTGGGCCGTGATCGACGAGGCCGCGCTGCGCCGCCCCGTCGGCGGGCCCAAGGTGATGCGCGGCCAGGTGCAGTACCTGATCGACGTCGCCGAGCAGGCCAACGTCGTGATCCAGGTGATGCCGTTCCGATTCGGCGCGCACGCGGGGGAGTCCGGGGCGTTCACGATCCTGCGCTTCCCCGAACAGGACCTCGCGGACGTCGTCTACCTGGAGCAGCTCACCAGCGCGCTGTACCTCGACAAGCGGGACGACGTCGACGCGTACATCCAGGTCATGGAGCGGCTCTGCGTGGACAGCCTCACGCCCGAGCGGACCGTGGACCTGCTGGCCTCGATCCTCAAGGAGCGCTGAGGGGGACTCCCCGCAGAGCGTACGGGTCCGGCGATCGCTCGCCCGGACACCGAGCCGCCGTCCACCCGCCGTCAGCCGCGGGCCGGCGGCCGTTCGCGTTCCGGCGGCATTGCCTGCGGCGGGGTGCCCAGCTCCCAGGGCAGGTCGTAGCGGCGGAACAGGTCGGCCCGGATCAGTGCCAGCGGGAGTTCGGCGCCCGGCAGCAGCACCCCGATGCAGCCGCCCATCAGCGCGCTGCGCAGCACCGCGTGCTCGGCGGCCGGGTCCGGCGCGCCCCAGTCGAGCAGCAGGCCCTGGAGGATCGCGCCGAGCTGCTGCTGCTCCGGGTCCTGGACGAAGGTGCCGGAGTCCGGGTCCAGGATCAGCGCGAGGTGCGAGCGCATCACCCGCGGATGCTCCAGGGCGAGGGTGAGGACCGCGTCGATCGCGCGGGCCAGCCGGGCCGCCGGCGTGGCGTCCGGGGTCAGCTCGGCGAGCGCGCCGGAGAGCGACTGGTGCATCATCCGGTGCGTCGCCGACTGCATCAGCAGCCGTTTCCCGTCGAAGTAGTAGGAGAGCAGCCCGCGGGCGAGCCCGGCCCGCTCGGCGATGTCGGTCAGCGTGGTGCCCGCGTATCCGTGTCGGTCGACCAGTTCGACGGTGGCTCGCATGATGCGCCGACGGGAGCGTTGCCGCATCTCCTCATTGACCGAATCCCCGCGAGGTGCCATCGTGTCTGCTCCGAACGTTCGTTGGCTCCGGGCCAATATACTGGCGGAGCCGGTAGTCGCACCGTGGGACCGCGCGCCGGTGGGCGCCGCCCGGGCGCCCGGTACGAAGACGGCCGGCTCCACCAAAACGGGGGTTTGGTGGAGCCGGCGCCATTGGTCCGACGGCGGGGGGCCGGGGGCCTGCCCCGGGCGGCGGTCTACGGTCAGCGGTTGGTCAGGACTTCGGTCCGCGCCGTGCTCGACCCGACCGGGGGGTAATCGTAGTCCGGCACCGGCGCGGGAGCCGACTTCCGCCGCCGGTCGACCAGGGCGCCCGCCGCGGCGATCAGCAGGCCGAGCAGCGCGACCGCCGTGACGAACACCAGGGCCGGCCGGTAGCCGTCCAACTGCGCCTGCGGGCTGTCGCCGCCGGCACCGCCGGCGGCGATCATCGCGGTCGCGCCGGCCAGGACCACCGCGGTGCCGACCTGGATCGCGGTGTTGACCAGGCCGGAGGCCAGGCCCTGCTCCTCGTCGCCCACGCCGTCGGTGGCGGCGATGTTCACCGAGGGGAAGGCCAGCGCGAAGCCCACGCCGAGCAGCAGCATCGAGGGCAGGACCAGACCCAGGTACGAGCTGTGCTCGTCCAGCCGCAGGAACAGCGCGAACGCGCCGACCAGGGCCAGCAGGCCGATCGGCAGCAGCCGGCCGGTGCCGAAGCGGTCCACGATCGGGCCCATGAACGGTGCCGAGAGCGCGATGAACGCGCCGGCCGGCAGCAGCCCGAGGGCCATCTGCAGCGCCGACCAGCCCAGCAGGTGCTGCAGGTAGAGGGTGACGACGAACTGGAACCCGCCGTACGCGCCGGCCATGGCGAAGGCGATCACGTTGGCCCGGGCGACCGAGCCGTTGCGGAAGATGCCGAGCCGGACCAGCGGGTGGGCGGTGCGGCTCTCCACCAGCAGGAAGGCGGCGGCCAGTGCGGCGACCACGACCAGCGAGCCGACGGTGCGCAGGCTCAGCCAGCCGACGCCCTGCGCCTCGGTGACGGTGAACACCAGCAGCAGCACGGCCGCGGTGCCGGTGATCGCGCCCAGTACGTCGTAGCCGCCCTTGGCGCGCTCCTCGGCGGGGCGGGGGAGCAGCCGGACCGCGAAGAGCAGGGCGAGCAGTGCGACCGGAACCGGCATCAGGAACGTCCAGCGCCAGCCGACCGAGGTGAGCAGCCCGCTGAGCACCAGGCCAAGCGAGAAGCCGCTGGCGCCGCAGGTGGTGTAGATCGACAGCGCCCGGTTGCGGGCGGGGCCCTGGGCGAAGGTCGTGGTGATGATCGACAGGCCGGCGGGGGCGGTGAAGGCGGCGCTGACGCCCTTGAGGAAGCGGGCGGCGATCAGCAGCCCTCCGTCGTCGACCAGGCCGCCGAGCAGCGAGGCGGCGGCGAAGACGCCCAGGGCGACCAGGAAGACCCGGCGGCGGCCGAGCAGGTCGGCGGCGCGGCCGCCGAGCAGCAGCAGGCCGCCGTAGCCGAGCACGTAGCCGGAGACCACCCATTGCAGGGCGGAGGTGGAGAGGTGCAGCTCGGAGCCGATGGACGGGAGGGCGACGCCGACCATGGAGACGTCCAGGGCGTCCAGGAACATGGCGGCGCAGAGCACGATCAGGGTGCCCCAGAGGCGGGGTGTCCAGCTCAGCCCGCTGGTTGACGGGGCGTCGGGTGACGTGGCGGTCGCGGTGGTCATGGGGAGGACAGTACATGCGTGTGCATTCAATGCAAATGAATAAGATGTGAACACATAATTTTACGGCGCACATGCTAGGGTGGCACCGTGGCTGATCTCGACTCCCCGGCGGAGGCCGGTCTCGTCGCGCAATGGCGCGACCTGCTGGCCCGGCATGCCGCCACGGCCTGCATGCTCGATCGCGAGCTGGGTGACAAGTGCGGCCTGGGCGTGAGCGAGTTCGAGGTGCTGGAGCGCCTGGTGGAGGGGTGTCAGGGCGGCGGTCATACGCTGCGGGCGCAGGAGCTCGCCCACACCGTCCACCTCAGCCAGAGCGCGCTGTCCCGGGTGATCGCCCGCCTGGAGAAGGGCGGGCTGGTCACCCGGGCGATGTGCGAGAGCGACCGGCGGGCCATCGTGATCACCCTGACCGGGGCCGGTCGGGAGCGGTACGAGCAGGCCAGGCCGCTTCATCGCGAGGTGCTCGAACTGACCCTCGGCGCTCCGCTCGGGCCGCTGGGCGAGCCGCCGGCAGGCTGACCCTGGCGTCAACTCGGCGGGCCGGTGGCTGGGGTGGACCTTTCCGGGGGGCTTCTCGGAGGGGCGGGGCCTTCTCGGAGGGGCCTTCTCAGAGGAGCGAGGTCAGCCCCGGGGCGACGGCCAGCAGGACGGCCGCGGCAGGTGCGGCGAGGGCGACGACGGTGAGCCGCAGCCGGTGCGGCACGGACAGTCGCGGACGGCCCGCGAGCAGTCGGTCCACCCGCCGCGGGGACTGCGCCAGACCGGGCGGGCAGGAGCCGAACACCCCGCGGTCCAGGTTGAGTTCGGCCAGCGCGAGGGCGGTGGTGTGTCGGCCGTGCCGACGTGCCGCCCGGTCGTCGGCCGCCAGCTCCACCAGCTCCTCCACCTGGGCCCGGAAGGCGCTGAACACGCCGACCCCGGGGAAACCGGAGGCGAGCGCCTGGGCGCACTGCTGGAGCCAGTGGTGCCGGGCCCGGACGTGCCCGCGCTCGTGGCTCAGGACGGCGGCCAACTCCCGTGCGGTCAGCTGCTGGAGGGCGCCGGTGGTGACCACCAGGCGGGAGTCCGGGCCGGGCAGCGACCACGCCTCGGGGCGGACGTTCTCCAGCACCACCAGCCGCTCCCGGCGACTGCGGGCGGCCGCGATGGCCTCGGGCAACTCCGGAGCGCGGACGGTCAGTTGAGCATGCCGGTGGTCGCGGATCGCCTTCGCGGAACGGACTTCGCGGGTGAGCGCCAGCACCGTCTGCAGGCCGCCCGCCGCCAGCACCGCGGCGCACAGCCGGCCCCAGCCCTCGGCGTCCTGGAGGCCGTACGCGGCCTCGACGCCGTGCGGGGCGCCCGAGAACACCAGGGCACGCAGTTCGGGCAGCGCGGCGGAGGCGGCCAGCAGCAGGCCCAGGACGCAGCACAGCAGCACGGCCACCACCAGGCACTGCCATGCCAGCAGCGCCAGCACCGGTTCGCGCTCCGCCCAGCGGGCCCGGGCCAGCAGCCGGGGCGCGACGGTCGAGAGCAGCAGTCCGAGCAGCAGCAGGCCGATCAGGGCAGTCATCGCATGGGCTCCCCGAGTACGCACGGAACGCGACAACGCGCTCCCTGCCAACCTATGCGCTGATGACGCCCGGAGGAACGGCTTTCGACCGGCCAGTGACCAACGACACGTCAGGGATGGGGTCTTGGACCGGTCCGGGCTCACATGGTCAGGAGCATGGCGAACATGCCGATGCCCATGGTGAGCCGGCAGGCCCGGGGCAGCCCGGCGGTGCCGAGTGCCACGGTCCCGGAGGGGGTGTGCAGGAGCCGGGTGCCGGCCCACAGGGAGTAGGCGCCGAAGTAGAGCAGGAGGGAGCCGGTCAGCAGCGGCGTGCCCGCGTCGGCGGCGTGGTGGTGATGGCCGGGAGCGGCGGTCATCGCGAGCGCCATGTACGTCATGGCGAGCGCGCCGATCGCGTGGTGCAGCCGGTGTGCCCGGCGGGCCGGGGCGCGTACGGCGGCGAGCAGGAAGGCGGCGGCGGGGAGGCCGAACACCCAGGCCCAGACGGTGGCCGGGACGGCGCCGCCGGTCACGGCCATGGCGGCCATGCCGAGCCCCATCAGGGCCTCGGCGGCGTCGGACTCCCGGGCGAGCAGGCGGCGGGCGCCGAAGTGGTGAGTGGTGTCGGCGGCGCAGGGGGAGCGGCGCAGCCGGGTGAGGCAGTAGGCGCCGGCGGTGGCGGTGAGGAGCGCGAGCAGCCAACTGATCAGCGAGGGTCCGTGCAACGGCGGCCTCCCGGGGCGGCGGGGGCGGGCGGCCGGCGGTGGTGCGGCGGGGGCGGCGGCCCGCCACATCCGTCGCCCGCCGACCGCGGTCTGGACGGTCGTCCAGTCCACGATCACCGCTGTGGCCGGGGCGCGGGCAGGGCGCGCACCGGGGCGCACAGTGGTGCCACCCGGTGTGCGGCCACCGGACCCACGCTCCGCCGCCCCGGCCGGTGCTCAGCCCGCGAGCCGCCCCGAGGCGACGACCCGGCTGAGGAACCGTCGCGTCCGCTCCTCCCGCGGATCGCCGAACACCTGCTCCGGCGGCCCCTGTTCGAGCACCACCCCGTCGTCCAGGAAGCAGACCTGGTCGGCCACCTCGCGCGCGAACCCCATCTCGTGGGTGGACAGGACCATCGTCATGCCCTGCTCCTTGAGGTCGCGCACCACCGAGAGCACCTCCCCGACCAGGACCGGGTCGAGCGCCGCGGTGATCTCGTCGAGCAGCAGCAGCCGGGGTCCGGTGGCCAGCGCCCGCACGATGGCGACGCGCTGCTGCTGCCCTCCGGAGAGCCGGTCCGGGTACTCCTTCGCCTTGGCCGCCAGCCCGAGCCGGTCGAGCAGCCCCAGCGCCTCCGCCTCCGCCTCGGCCCGCCCCCGTCCGTGCACCCGGCGCGGGGCGAGCGTGATGTTCTCCAGCACGGTCAGGTGCGGGAACAGGTTGTAGGACTGGAACACCACGCCGATCCGGCGGCGGACGGCGTCCTGGTCCGCGCGCGGGTCGGTGATCTCCTCCCCGTCCAGGAAGACCGCCCCGTCGTCGATCCCCTCCAGCAGGTTGACGCACCGCATCAGCGTGGACTTGCCGGAGCCGGACGCCCCGATCAGTGCCGTCACCGAGTGCTCGGGCACGGCGAACCCCACGTCGCGCAGCACCACCTGGCCGCCGAAGGTCTTGCGCACGGACTCCAGCCGGAGCACGTCCCCGCTCACACCGCACCTCCCTGGAACTGTCGACGGTTCGTCCGCGCGGTCAGCCAGTCGGCGAACCGCGTCAGCGGAATGGTCAGCACGATGAACACCAGCCCCGCCACCAGGTACGGCGTGAAGTTGAACGACCGGGACGCGATGATCTTGGCCGCGTACACCGCGTCGATCGCCCCGCCGATCGAGACCAGCCCGGTGTCCTTCTGCAGGCTGACCAGGTTGTTCAGCAGCGGCGGCACCACCCGCCGCACGGCCTGCGGGAGCACCACGTACCGCATCGCCTGCGCGTTGGTGAGCCCGAGCGACCGGGCCGCGGCCCGCTGGCTGGGGTGCACCGACTCGATGCCGGAGCGGAACACCTCCGACACGTAGGCGGAGTACGTCAGCACCAGCGCCGCCCCGCCGAGCACCAGCGGATCGGTGGTCACCCCGCCGAGCCGCAGCGCCGGCACCCCGGTGATCATCACCAGCAGGCAGATGATCATCGGCAGCCCGAGGAAGAAGTCCACGTACGCGGTGGCCAGCAGCCGCACCGGCAGGAACACCGGCCCGCGCAGCGTCCGCAGCACCGCGAGCAGCAGGCCGAACACCAGGATCAGCGCGCCGCAGCCGAGCATCAGCTCCAGGTTGAGCCGCAGCCCCTTCAGCACCTCGGGCAGCGCCTGGCGGGCGTAGTCGGCGTTGAAGAAGGTCTTCCGAGTCACCTCCCAGCCGGGGGAGTTGACGACCAGCAGGTAGAGCGCGACCGCCGTCGCCAGGGTCGACCCGGCGGCGATCAGCGCCGACCGGCGGGCCCGGCCGCGCCGGTAGGCCTCGTGCGCCAGCCGCCGTTCGGACGGGCGGTAGCCGTCGTCGCCCCCCTTGCCCCCGCCGCCGTCGCGGCCCTCCCCGTCTCGGCCCTCTCCTTCGAGGCCCTTCCCGGCGTGGCCCTTCCCGGCGTGGCCCTTCCCGTCTCGGCCCTTGGCGACCGACGCCGGACCGGCCGCCACCGCGTCGCCGCTCACTTGAGCACCGGCGCCGAGACGGCGTCGGAGAGCCACTGCTTCTCCAGCTTCGCGAGCGTGCCGTCGGCGCGCAGCGCGTCCACCGCCTGCGACACGCAGCCGGTCAGCTTCGAGCCCTTGTCCAGCACCAGGCCGAACTGTTCGCCCTGCGTGGCCCCCGCGAACTGGCCGACCACCTGCGCCTCCGGCACCTCGGCGCCGGTGATGTAGAAGGCCGTCGGGAGGTCCACCACGAGCGCCTCGATCTGGCCGTTCTTCAGCGCGGCCTTCGCGAGGTCGTTGGAGTCGAACACGGCCGGCTGGACGCTCGGCTTGATCGTGTTGGTGATGGTGTCGAGGCTGGTGGTGCCGACCTGCGCGCCCAGCTTGGCGCCCTTCAGGTCGGCGATGCTCTTCGCGCCCGCCGCCTTGGAGTTCTTCAGCGCGATGACGGCCTGGCGCACGTCGTAGTAGCCCGAGGAGAAGTCGACGGCCTGCTTGCGCTCGTCGCTGATGGACACCTGATTGACGTCGAAGTCGAAGTCCTTGGCCCCGGGCGAGGTGGCCTTGCCGAACGGCGCGACCACCCAGCTGACCTTCTCCTTGGGATAGCCCAGCTTCTCCGCCACCGCGAAGGCCACGGCGGACTCGAACCCCTTGCCGTTCTCCGGCTTGTCCTCGGTGAACCACGGGTCGTACGCGGGCTTGTCGGTGCCGACGGTCAGCGTCCCCGCCGTCCGGGTCGCCAGCGTTCCCGGCGCGCAGGCCGCAGCGGCACCGGCCGCACCCGAGGAGCCCGAGGCGGCGGCCCCGTCGGACTTGGCGTCCTGCGGCGCGCACGCGGTCAGTGCGGCGGCCGCGGCGAGCAGAGCGGCGAGGGGCAGAGCGGCGGACGGCTTGCGGATGGTCATGGCAGGGCTCCAGTGAGGAAGGGCCGGGCGGGGCAGGAGATGCGAAGGGCCGGGCTGGGCAGGGAAGGCGACGGGGAGGGCCGGAGAGCGACAGGGTTGGCCGGAGTGCGACGGGGCGGGCCGGGGCCGGCCGCGGGCCCGGCGGGTCACTTCCCCCCGGTGGCGGCGCCGGAACACACACGGCATGGTCGGCGTACGGGCCCGCGTCCGCGGCGCCCTCCGAGCCGGATCAGCGACAGCGGCGGCAGAGGCCGCGCACGCGACAGCAGGCGTGACAACAAGAGGGCGCCCGGAACAGGCCGATGTGGCACTCGGTCACCGTGATCACCGCCGGGAGCATGGCGGGAGGTTCGCACTCCGACAGCGCGTCTGTCCAGAACATCCAGAACCCTGTCCACATGGCGGACGCCCGGCCGGCGGGCCCGCGCCCCGGGGCCCCGCGCGGGCCTCGGCGGAGCCACGCCGGAGCTTTGTCGGTTGCGACCCCCTTGAACAGGAGAACCTTTCGTACTTATGGTGTCTCCGTTGAAATAACTCCTGTCGAAGTGAGTCCCCGATGCAGAATCTTTCGCCAAGGCTCGCTGCGGCGGCCGACGCCCCGGTCTCGACCCTCGCCGGCCACCCGGCCTGGCTGCGCCTGAAGGAGGCCGTCGAGACGCTGCGCCCGCTGCAGTCCAAGGACGGCTCGATCGATCTGTCCGCCGTCCAGCGGCACACCGTCGACCCGCTGGTGGCCACCGTCCGCGGCGCCGTCGAGGAGCTCGCCCCGCTGTTCCCGCACGACGCCGCCTACCTGGCCGCCGTCGACGCGGACCTGGCCAAGTGGGCCGACACCGGCTACCGGGAGCCCGACTTCCTGGACTCGCTGCTCGCCTTCCACCCCGCCGACCAGCGCGAGGACGGCCTGGAGCACCTCGTCGTCTTCCCGATGTACACGCAGAACGGCAACCCGAACCGCAACCTGGAAGCCGTCCTGCTGAGCGTCGTGTGGCCCGACTGGCTGGCCGAGCTGGAGCGGACCCGCTTCGACAACCCGATGTTCGTGCCGATCACCTTCACCGACTTCACGGCCGGCTACGACACCAACTCCGCCGTCCTCTTCCCCGAGACGGTCGCCGTGCGCAAGGCGCCGGAACGTTTCACCTGGGGCGGCATCTTCTGCGACCGCGAGGCCGCCCGCTTCCGCGCCGTCACCACCAGCGCCGTCCAGCAGCTCGGCCTGGAGATCCCGGCCGACGCCGAGGGCCTGCTCAAGGACCAGGACCGCGCGCAGGAGACCTTCGTCCTGTGGGACCTCGTCCACGACCGCACCCACAGCCACGGCGACCTGCCGTTCGACCCCTTCATGATCAAGCAGCGCAGCCCGTTCTGGATGTACGGCCTGGAGGAGCTCCGCTGCGACCTCACCACCTTCAAGGAGGCGGTGAAGCTGGAGGCCGAGGGCAACGAGCACGCCCGCGACGTCCAGTACGCGATCCTCTTCGACCGCCTGTTCCGCTTCCCGGTCAGCGGCGACCGCGTCCGCAACTACGACGGCATGGGCGGCCAGCTGCTCTTCGCCTACCTGCACAAGCACGACGCGCTGCGCTGGCGCGACAACCGCCTCAGCATCGACTGGGACCGGGCCCCGCAGGTCACCAACGAGCTCTGCGCCGAGATCGAGACCCTCTACCGCGACGGCATCGACCGGCCCAAGCCGGCCCACTGGATCGCCGCCTACCAGCTGGTCTCCCGCTACCTCACCCCGCACCCCGCCTCCACCTGGGCGAAGGGCCCCGAGGCGCTGCCGCTCGACATCACCGACGGCAAGGCCCTCAACAAGGCGCTGTGCGACGCGGTGCTCCCGGACGAGTTCCCGCTGAGCATGTTCTACGAGGCCCTGTCCAAGAAGCTCGGCGGCGTCATCGCCGCCACCGCCGGCATCACCGGCACCGGTATCCAGGGAGCCGCCGCGTGACCACGACCACCAAGTCCCCGCTGACCGGCAAGGTCATCGCCGTCGCCGGAGCCAGCGGCCCGGCCGGCCAGGCGGTGCTGCGCCGCCTCACCGCCGACGGCGCCACCGTGATCGGTGCCGACATCGACGCCCAACGCCTCGAATCCGCGCTGGACGCCACCCGCATCGCCGTGCGCGGGGCCAAGGTCAGCGGACAGGTGATCGACCTGCTCGACCCGCAGGAGGTCCACGACTGGGCCGACCACCTGGAGGCCGAGCACGGCCACGTCGACGGCCTGTTCCACCTGGTCGGCGGCTGGCGCGGCAGCAAGACCTTCTTCGACACCCGCCTGGACGACTGGGACTTCCTGCACGACACCGTCGTGCGCACCCTCCAGCACACCTCGCTGGCCTTCCAGCCCGCCCTGGTCCGCAGCTCCGCCGGCCGCTACGCGATGATCTCCGCCGCCGCCGCCCACAAGCCCACCGCCGGCGGCGCCGCCTACGCGGCCGCCAAGGCCGCCACCGAGGCCTGGACCCTCTCCATGGCGGACTCCTTCAAGAAGGAGACCACCGCCCCCGACGGCGAGCCCACCGCGGCGGCTGCCATCCTGGTCATCAAGGCGCTGGTCAGCCCCGAAATGCGGGCCGAGAAGCCGGAGGCGAAGTTCGCCGGCTTCACCGACACCGCCGACCTCGCCGGACACCTGGCGGGCCTCTGGGACCGCCCCGCAGCAGAACTGAACGGACAGCACCTGTGGCTGACAGCCCGATGACCGACCTCACCCGTACGGACGCGGTACGGCGGCACGACCCCGCCGTCCGCGGCTTCGCCAGCGACAACTACGCCGGCGTGCACCCGGAGATCCTCGCCGCGATAGCCCTCGCCAACGGCGGCCACCAGATCGCCTACGGCGAGGACGACTACACGGCCCACCTCCAGGACGTCTTCCGCCGCCACTTCGGCGACAAGGCCGAGGCCTACCCCGTCTTCAACGGCACCGGCGCCAACGTGGTCGCCCTCCAGGCGCTGCTCCCGCGCTGGGGCGCCGTGGTCGCCGCCGAATCCGCCCACATCAACGTGGACGAGGGCGGCGCCCCGGAGAAGATGGGCGGCATCAAGCTGCTCACCGTCCCCACCCCGGACGGCAAGCTCACCCCCGAGCTGCTCGACCAGCAGGCCTGGGGCTTCGGCGACGAGCACCGCGCGCAGCCGCTCGCGGTCTCCATCACCCAGAGCACCGAGCTCGGCACCCTCTACACCGCCGACGAGATCCGCGCGATCACCGAGCACGCCCACCAGCTCGGCATGCTCGTCCACGTCGACGGCTCCCGCCTGGCCAACGCCGCCGCGGCACTCGGCCTGCCGCTGCGCGCCTTCACCACGGACGTGGGCGTCGACGTGCTGTCCTTCGGCGGTACGAAGAACGGCCTGCTGTTCGGCGAGGTCGTGGTGGTGCTCAACCCCGAGCGGGTGCGGAACATCAAGTTCCTGCGCAAGACCTCGATGCAGCTCGCCTCGAAGATGCGCTTCCTCTCCGTCCAGTTTGAGGCGCTGCTCTCCGGCGACCTCTATCTGCGCAATGCCGGGCACGCCAATGCGATGGCCAGCCGGCTGGAGGCGGCCGTCCGCGGGATCGACGGCGTCGAGATCGTGCGCCCGGTCCAGGCGAACGCGGTGTTCGCGATCCTCCCGCGGGAGGTGAGCGAGCGGCTGCAGAAGCACTACCGCTTCTACTTCTGGAACGAGCACACCGGCGAGGTGCGCTGGATGTGCTCGTACGACACCACGGAGGCCGACATCGACGGCTTCGTGGCGGCCATCGCCGAGGAGATGGGCCGCGTCTGACGGCGCCTGAACATCGGATCGCCCCTGCCCGGGATCCCGGGCAGGGGCGATTTGCATGTGGCGGTCCTGTCCCCGTACAGTTCCGGAGTCGCCGCGAGAGAGCGGGGGCAAGTGGAAAGCGAATTCCGATGAATGAAACTCCGGAAAACGGAGCGGAAAACATCTGATAAGCTTGAAACACGAAAGAACGAAGCGCCCGGAGGGCCCGCTGGAAGGCGGTCCGAAGGAAGTGTCCGTTCCTTGAGAACTCAACAGCGTGCCAAAAGTCAAC